>CAYSBK010000140.1:0-6776 GCA_964429265.1 uncultured Pirellulales bacterium
TTTCGCATTTGTGCTTGGCTTTGCTGCCGCTGCTTTCCAAAAGCTCCATCTTGTGACCGCATTTATTACACTTGTACTCGAATATCGGCATTTTTACCACCCTTTCTAATTTTTGCGTGCTTTGATGTAAGACCCGGATCACCTACACGTACAGCAAAAAATGCGAATCTGTTTGCCTAAAAATCTACTCCGTAGCGAAAAAAACCTTCCCACAACCTTTCTCGCATCCCGACATCAACCTCCTTTCAGTTTCTCTATAATTTCCTGTACTTCGGCTGCACCTTCGTTGTAAAGCTTTTGCTCCTCCGGAGCCAGTTCGTACAAAAGCCTTAGGAATTCTCCCGCATGGACGCGTTCTTCGTCCGCAACTTCCTTGAGGACCTCGGCCGCTACTTGGTTATCCGTTGACCCAGCCAATTGCATATACATTTGAACTGCCTCATACTCGGCTGCTACAATGAAGCGGACGGCTCTGACCAATTCGGCGTCAGTCAACTTTCGACCGGCGGCAAGTCCTCCAAATGGAGTTGAAAATTCCGGCATAGTCAGCCTCCTTAACTCACCGTGCTGTAAAAGTAGCCGAGTAACCTGTTCTGTCTGAAACCGGTGAGTCGGCTGCTTTGACCAGCTTTCCAATACTATTTAACATCTCGCTCTCTGTTTCTGCTACGTCCTTCATAACTTCTTTGATGACGCCCGAATACATTTTGCTCATTAGGCCGATATTCATTTTTGCAATGTGTACCTTGCCATCAGTCGTTTCGTAGACAGCCCAGGTACAGGGCATAATCGCACCCATCGTGGGGTCGTTTCTTAAAACCGCGTTGGCATGTGAAGGCTTACACACGAAGTGCATTACCATGTTGGTAATATTGTTGTAGGTCAAGTTTTTGGACAGTTGTGACTTGTAAAATTCCCATCGTTCTATGGGGAAAGACCAGCCTTCGAATTGTGGTACCGCTTCCATTATCGCCCTGTTGACACTGTCAAAACTGCCCCGCACTTCGTAGTCGGCGACCATGTATCTCCGCATAAAGTACACAAAAATCAATCCGCCACATGCAAGCCCCGTGGCAAACGCTATAGTAATGCTGAGCAAAAACATAATTTCCCCCACTGCCCGCCGGGCCTGAGTCTGCCGTCGACGCCATAAACCGCAGCGGTACTGACCGCACTGGTGTTTCCCCCGGGAAGAACAGTTACTTTCTGTTCTTCCCGGGACAGCACTGCAACATCATCTATTGCTAATCTGATTTTTCGAGCTCTTCGATGCGCTTGTTAACCGCGTCGATGGAGCTCTGCAGGAATTCGGCCTGTTGCCTCAAGGCCTCTCGCTCCTGCTCAGGAGTTGGGGCCGCTGGACCAGGGAAAGGTGCATACGGACCGACAGCGCCTCCCCACGCCGGCCAGCCGTAGCCGGCTCTGGCCCATCCGGGAAGGCCGGTCGCGTAGTACCAGTTGCGCCAACCGCGACCACGGCCCCAGAAGCCTCTGCCCCATCCCCAGTAGCCACGACCACCGATGGGGTTCATATATCCGGGTACGCCGTAACCGGCGCAGAAGCCAGCGGCCCTACCCGTCATAGGCCCTAATCCTGCAGGGCCGGTTCCATCTCCACCTGGCATAAGCAATCACCTCCTTTCACTAAATCAACCTCGTGTCATTCTCGTCCCACACTTTGGACAGCTTTGCTGGTTACAGGGCTGGCCTGCAACGTGTGGGACACTGTGTCCGCAGTTCGGACATACACAACTACCACCAGGTCCGGCAGCAAATGGCCCGCCCATTCTGCCTCTACCCTGGCCCTGGCCTCGACCCATACCACGTCCCGTGCCGGGCCCTTGACCGCCAGGTCCTGTACCGTCACCTCTTGGCATAACACACATCCTTTCTGTAATTACTCGGTAACTTGAAGCTACCACGCAAACGCGAATCTACCTCGACCACGGCCTCGGCCTCTGCCCCAGCCGAGACCTATGCCCCTGATACGCCTTGGCCACGACAACGCACCGATCAGGGGATTAAACCATCCGCCGTAACCGAACGGTCGGGCACCATAAGGCCCGAATGCGGGCACCCTCCAGCCATAGAAACCCAATCGCCCAGCGATGGGGTTCATATATCCGGGTACGCCGTAACCGGCGCAGAAGCCGGCAGCCCTACCCGTCATAGGCCCTAATCCTGCAGGGCCGGTTCCATCTCCACCTGGCATAGCAGTCACCTCCTTTCCTTGTCCTGATTGAGATTCGGCAACGTCGGCTACGGGTTTACCGTTAATCCCGGCGAAGCCTTCAACCCCGGCCGGTTTTTGTTCCGAGGTCTTCAGTACGCAAAACCCTCGACATCTACCTGTCATCGGCCCCTTCCCCAGGGGCCCGGTACCATCAAAGCCAGGCACTTAACTTACCTCCAAAAGCATTCCACGGCACGAGTTCACGATTCGCTGTTCCGCAAAATCATTTCACCAACTCCACAACCCAGGTCTGCTGCGACGGTAGGGCACTTAACCACAAGGATGAAGAAGATGTTTTTTTCTTCGTCATTCAGTGTTTCGTAGTTGCCCTGACCCTTCGCTATAATCATATCCGCAGCTTCAAAACGGCGGCGGAAATCCTCCGAACAATTTTGAACAATTGTGCCGGGTGCATCCGAGCCGTTATCAACGACCTCCACGATCCGGGTCAAACCGGCTACGTCCGCATCATCCATCGTGGCATCATTGATAACAGGGCTGCCCCTGACGACCACCGTTACCTTTTCCACGGGCAACTGCTCAATCAATAAACGGTCGAAAACGATCTCCCCGGCGTTATCAGCCAGATACAGTATTTCCCGTGCATTCTCGGCCGCCTCTTTAAGAAGCGGCAGATGTGTTTTATCGAAATGCGCTTCGAGGCAACGACCTATTGCTTCGCCGACGTCCGATTCATTGACCGAACCATTGACGCCAAGATCAATGATGTTACCGGCGATGGCCAGGCGCACCGCGGTTTCGAGGGGGTCATCAGATTCCATAATTCTTTTACGCAGCTTCGGATAAAGTCTCAAAGCAACGTTGTTGAAGTTACTCTTGATTTTGCGATATGGGTCGTCGTTATGTACCATTTCGCGTATCAACCGATGTATCTGCTGTCCCATGGCCGGCGGACTCTGGCTCATATCCATCTCGCCGACCAGGAGAAGAACGCGCCTGAGCACTTCCTCGTGTATACCCTCATCGCTCGTTGCCAACCTCACGGCATTAAGAGCCTGCCGTACGAAACACGGCGCACAGTCCAAAAAAGTACGCATAACTACCTTTGCAATTACGGTTTCTAAACCCAATGTCCTTCGACAGTTGCCTCGTCAATCTCCTTCAGCCGGCCTTGCTTGAACGAATCGATCGCCTCTTGAACCGACGTTTCCGGGGTGAGGAACACCTTTATACCGGCGGCATTTAGGGTTCGGAAAGCATTAGGACCAACATTGCCGGCTATTACCGCTTCGACCCCCAAGTCAGCCACGTTTCGGGCAGTCTGAATGCCTGCACCCTGCACGGCATTCATATTTACCTTGTTAGTGTGGGCCTCGTGACTGCCTGTTTCGGTGTCAAAGACGATGATCCATCCGGCTCTTCCGAATCTCGGGTCTGCTTTGCTTGATAGGTCTTCACCCTGAGCGGTTATGGCAACTCTCATTCCTCTACTTCCTTAAAAGGATTGCTTCATATGTCTTCAGCGTGCATTCTTCTTACTCAAGACAGCCTTTTCTGCCCGCGGCGGCGCCTCCAGCGTCTGAAGCCTCTTCTTGCGCCTTGCCAGGGGCAAACCATAGCAAACTGCGCTTGCTGCAACTGCCCCCTCAAATAAGCCTGCAACACATCTTCAACCCTACCTGTTACGAAGGGCAGCATCTCAATTCCGTACGCAGTAACCATCTGTGCCAAACTACGCGATACGGCACCACATATCAAAACGTCCGCACCCAGCTCTTTCAAAACAGCCGCTCTTTGAACAATGGGTGCGTTTCTCAAAGACACCTCTACTGGGCTTCCTTGCCGGTCTTTCTCTATCTCCACGACCCAGAGGCGACTCGCGAAGTCAAATACGTTCGAAACATACCCGTTCCATACCGGGATCGCTACTTTCATTGCTTCGGCCTCCCCTGCATAGATAGCAAACGCTGCGCCACAGAATCACCAGGCGCAGCCGACGAGCGTAACCCCTTGCCAGGTAAGCACTTGCGACAAGTTAAGTTTTTTGGGGATGACCCAACCGAGTCAAGGCGGTTGCATTATGCAACCCTTAATGCCCTTCCGCGGTTGCAATTTGCAACTACTGGTTTATGCCGACGTTGCTAAAGCGGTTGCGGGCTCTTGCCGTTCGCTTCCGCCGGAACATCCGGCTTGATGCCGTAGGCTTTTATCTTTCGGAATAGTGTGCTCTTGTCGATTCCCAGTTGCTTGGCGGCTGCGGTCTTGTTGCCACCCGTGCGTTTCAGCGCCCGGGTTATCAAGGCGATTTCCATCTGTTTGAGTGAAGTATACTCACCGCCGGTAGTGCTTTCCGGCTCGTGCAGCTTGCGAATCGAGTTGGGCAGGTGCTCTAGTTCTATTATCTCTCCCTGACACAGGACAAAGCAGTGCTGTATAATATTCTCGAGCTCCCTGATATTGCCAGGGTAGTCGTGGGCCAGCAAGGCCACCATCACATCGTTAGTAACGCAGGAGATATTCTTCGCGTAAAGGCTGTTGAACCTGCTGATGAAATGCTCCACGAGCAGCGGTATGTCTTCTTTTCTCTCTCTTAGCGGAGGCAGCTCCAGCTTTACGACGTTGATTCTGTAGTATAGATCTTCTCTGAAGCCGCCACGCTCAAGGAGCTCCTCAAGCTTCTTATTTGTTGCTGCAATAATACGCACATCGGCCTTAACGGAAGAAACCCCACCCACGGGTTCATAAGTTTTATCCTGTAAGACCCGCAGTAATTTAACCTGTATAGCAGGAGAGATGTCGCCGATCTCATCCAGGAAGAGAGTTCCACCTTCGGCCAGAGCAAACCGGCCTAACTTGTCCTTCTTGGCGTCGGTAAAAGCGCCGGCCCTGTAACCGAACAGTTCGGATTCCAAAAGCGTATCAGGCAGGGCAGAACAGTTTACCGCAATAAAAGGCTTGTTCTTCCTAGAACTCAGGTTGTGAATGGCTCTGGCGAAAAGCTCCTTGCCTGTGCCGGTTTCGCCTTCTAACAGAACCGTGGCGTCACTTGCAGCGATGTTGGGCAGAATGGCGAAAATCTCCCGCATTTTATGACTTTGGCTGATGATATCCTCGCAGCAATAACCGGACGTGATTTCCTTGCGAAGCTGCTCGACCATACTCATATCACGAAAAGTCTCGACCCCGCCGATAACGTTGCCTTTTTTGTCTCTCAGCAAGGCCGTAGAGACGGCGATTGCCTTTTTCCGGCCGCGGATGTCGATTATATGCACCGCTTTGTTCATTATGGGCTTGCCCGTGTGGATGGTTTGCCGCAGGGTACAGGTGGTTTCACAGATATCGGCTCTTAAGACATCCTTGCAGGGTTGACCAATGGCTTTGTCGCGGGGTATCCCCGTGATCCGCTCTGCCGCACGGTTGAAAGAGGTAATCCTCCAATTCATATCAACCGTGAAGACGCCTTCACTTATGGAGTCCAAAATAATACCTTGTACCTCGTTGTCCCGCTTATCAGCCATAGTTTCTTTGTACCACAGGCCGCCAGGCATAGCAACCGTTCTTATCCTCGGTGTATCGGCCCGGGTTTTATAGCTTGCACAACGTACAAGCTTTGCATACTCTACGGTCAACGTGCTCGGCACAACCCTGCTGCGCGGATTGTGCCGGCCTTATCTGCAAAATTACGAGAAGATTTTAGTGAGGGATGAAGTTATGCTTACGAGGGTGTTGCTGGGTGTTCTGATTGGTGCGGCCGTAGGTGCAGGTTTGGGCTATTTCGGCAAGTGTTCGTCGGGCAGTTGTCCGCTGACGGCCAATCCGTACCGTGGGGCAATCTACGGCGCGGTGTTGGGAGCTCTGCTGGCAGGGATGTTTTCACCAAGGGTGAAACAAATACCGGAAAGTGAAAACATTGTCCACATCACCAGCGACCGGGATTTCAAAGCGCGAGTTCTTAACGCAAAAGGTCTTTGTCTTGTGGATCTGTTTTCCAACCGTTGCCCACCCTGTAGAGTTCTGGCTCCAACCATTTCGTCACTGGCTGAGAAGTACGCCAGCACCGTCACGGTTTGCAAAGTAAATATCGACCAAGTTCCTGCGGTAGCACAACGATACGCCGTACGCGCAATACCGACCGTTCTGATTATCAAGAACGGCAAAGAGATAAAACGCCTGATAGGGCTGAGACCAAAAGCCGAATACATCAGCCTTCTGGACGAGTTGCTCGACAAAGATGGGCAGCATTGATCCCGCAATATCCAACACGGCGGGGTGTATGCTCTTTGAAATAGTTAAACCGGTTAAGGATTGTCGGCAAAACTGATACGTATGATCCTGCAGCAGCAGCCGAACAGGCACGGCAGCCCGCGCAGGAAGCCGAGGCGCCGCCGAAAAGAAGGACGAGGGCCCAAGGCAGGAGATTGTCCCGGTTTGCGTTGAAATCCGCCATCCGGCCAAGAACGGTTTCATAATCTTATGTTACACCCTCCCGATGGTGAATTGATTTCTGCTGGCGAGACCTCGGTTTCTTGGGTTGGCCTGGCTGTAACCATAGTATTTGCAAGTGTAAAGGGCGAAGCAAAAC
>CAYSBK010000141.1:0-6568 GCA_964429265.1 uncultured Pirellulales bacterium
AAGAAGTTGCGTGCCCTGCTGCCTGTGTTCTTTGAATCTGCGGAACCCGCCCACGGGCTCAACGGCGAACCGGAACTGACGGCGGAAGCTGCCGCCGGTCAATTCGGTGATTTGCTCAGGCTGGGTGATTTCCGCCAGCAGGTCGCGGCATACTACAAGGTCTCAAAGAAACCGGCGGCATCAACGCTGCTTACGGCGGGGGACGAGCCTTGCGTGTGCGTTCATCGGGTCGGGCGAGGCAGGGTGTGCCTGATTAATGCCGACAAGTTGTTCACCTGGTACCGTGAGGACCTGGGAGGGGGGCTGCTTGCGCGGCTGTTTGCGGGCCTGAGCAGCTACGCGGTGCGGCCGGGTCCGCGGGCTGCGCCGCTGGAACTTTTTGCACGCCGCGATTCGGCCCGGCCGGACAGAATCAGATTCGACGCCTTCGTCCGTGATGCCGACCTGATGCTGGTAAGCGATGCGACGGTTCTTCTGTCGGTGGGTGGCGAGGATATCCGGCTCGACGAGGTCGGCCCCGGCCATTATGTGGCGGACGTGACCCGGCCGGAGAGCCGGTCGGTAACCGCGACGGTGCGGGCTGAGCGCAACGGCGTATTTCTGGGCGAGAAATCGATAGTGGTGAATTTGCCACCGCAACGGCAGGAAATGGACGATGTGCGGCTCGACCGGCAGTTCCTGCGTCGGTTGGCCGACAAACTCGGCGGCGAGTATATAAACCTCGACCAGGTCGATAAGGACACGGCGGCCGGGTTCAAGGCCTACACGCAGGTTACCAGCACGGCGAGGCTGGCCAGCGTGTGGCCGAACTGGTGGCTGCTGTGCTTTCTGTGTGCCATTTTGAGCGTGAATTGGTTTATCAGACGAGCGGTGGGACTTGTGTGAGGCGATGACAAGATGCGGCGATTTCTGATGGTAGTTGTGCTGCTGGTTTGCCGGCTGTTTTGTTCGCTTAGCGAGGCAGCCGATGTTAATCAGCCTGCTGCGGACGGCAAGACATACGCTGTGGTGGCTGCCGGGATAATAAAGGATGTTGCGCAGCGTGCATTCAAGGACAAAGTTGTTGCAGACTTTCGCAGGTTCCTCCTGGGTCCGGCGGGCGTGGAACCGAATCACCTTGTGGTATTGACGGGTCCCGGCTCTTTTGTTCAGGATGCCAACGGCGAAGCGACCGCCGAGGGGCTGCGCAGTACGCTTGAGTCCTTTGCAGGGCGGCTGAAGCAAACCGACCGGTTCATCTTTTACTACGGCGGGCAGGCCAACGTGGTTGCAGCAAGGCTGCGGTTCAATCTGCCCGGAGAGGATATCGAGGCCGAGCAGTTGGCCGAATGGATTAAGAAGGTCCGGGCAGGAGATGTCTTGATTGTGCTTGATTGTCCGGGGGCAGGCCTGGCTGTCGAGGCCCTGACGGGACCGGGGCGGGTTATCCTGTGTGCCGCACGGGCCGACCAGGTTTACAGCACGCGGTTCGGTGAGTTTTTCGTGCCTGCCCTGAGCAAGAAGCAATGCGATACAAACGAGGATGGGCTGGTTTCGGTGCTGGAAGCTTTTACGTGGACGTGTCGACAATTGGACCGGTTGTACAGCGGGCAGAACCTTGTTGAGACGGAGATACCACTGCTCGAAGACGACGGCGACGGTGTTCCCAGCCAGCAGCCGTGGCGGTACGAAAAGGACGGTAACGACGGGCTTGTGGCGTCGCGGTTGTTCTTGTCTTTGAAGAAGTGGAGAACTGAGAAGTGAACGGCAGCGAATCCACAATGAACCGGCGGAGCTTCCTGCGGGCTGCGGCCGGTACGCTGGTGGGGGCTGGTCTTGGTTCGTCGGCGTTTGCAGCGGCCGACGAGGAATATGACTTTCTAATGGCAAGGGTTAAATTCCAGTGCAATATGAAAGTGCGCGACAACTGGAACGTCTTTCCCGGAGGCGAGCGGAACCTGCTTTCGGAGTTTGCCTCGATCGTCCGCTGCAGGGTCAAATTGCCGCCCGACTGCAACGACAACCTGCCGCACAGCGGCCGAGATGAACAGTTCAACGCGGTGGTGGACCTGACGGACGCCAGGCAGCTTCGTCGGTATCCGTTTTTGTTTATGACGGCCTCCGGCTCTTATACGCTCAGCAAGGATAAGAAGGATAATCTCCTGCAATACGCACACGAAGGTGGTTTCTTGTATATGGACGACTGCGTGTGCGGAATAAACGACGACAAGGATTATTTTTATCGCAGCTCTTACACGATCCTTCAGGAGGTTTTCGGGCAGGATGCGGTGAAAGACGTGCCGACCAGCCACGAGATATTTCACAACGTCTTCGACCTGGGGCGGATAGGCCTGCCCCACATAATCGGTCAATACCACAGCCCCAAGGGCGTCTTCATCAAGGACCGCCTTGCCGTGCTGCTGACCTCCACCGACATACACTGCGGGTGGGTTGACCGGACGGGCCAGTGGTTCGGCACCGGCGGCAAGATGGGCATCGGAAAGCACGGCCACAGGGAAGCGATTATGATGGGCGTGAACATCCTGATGTATGCCCTGTCCCATTGAAAGTGAAGGCCGAAGGCAACGCTTGGACACGGGTTCTTGATTGAGCGGACGTAGTTGGTTCAGGCCCTGCCGAAGGATTCGGTAAGCTCGGCGAGCTTGTCTGCGACGCGGCCGGTTAGCTGGCCCGGGGAAAGACGCCACCGCCAGTTTCCGGTCTTGCGGCCGGGATGATTCATTCTGGCGCTGCCCGGCAGTCCCAGCAAATCCTGAACGGGGATAATCGCCGTGCGGGCGACACTTGCCAGGGCCATTCGGATGAAATGGCGGTGCACGCTATGGCGGGTGACTTTCCGGCCGAGATAAGTGCAAAGCCTTCGTATCTGCGGGCCAGTGGCGTCGCATTCGAACCAGCCGCGGACGGTGTTGTTGTCGTGCGTGCCGGTATAGACCACGCAGCCGGCAACGTGATTGTGCGGCAGATGCGGGCTGTTTGGGTCGTCGGGGTCGAACGCGAATTGCAAAACTCTCATACCGCACAGCCCAAGGCGGTCAATCAGCTCTATTACGTCGGGCGTGATATGGCCGAGGTCTTCTACTATCAGCGGAAAAGACCCGAGGTGTTTTGCAACCTCGTCGAAGAAATCCTCGCCGGGCCCCGGAACCCACCTGCCGGTTTTTGCGGTCGGCGACTGCGCGGGAATCTGCCAGTATGCAACGAAACCCCGGAAGTGGTCGAGCCGGACGATATCAAACAGCCGCAGGTTGTGCCGCAGTCGCTCAATCCACCAGCGGTAGGCGGTATCCTTGAGTCGTGGCCAGTTGTAAACGGGATTGCCCCAGCGTTGGCCGGCCTTGCTGAAGAGGTCCGGCGGCGCACCTGCGACATAGAGGCTTTTGCCGGTTTCGGTGAGCTTGAATACATCGCGGTCAGCCCAGACATCGGCGCTGTCGCCGGCGACGTAAAAGGGCACGTCGCCGATTATGCGGATGCCCCTGCGATTGCAGTAAGCCTTCAGGTCGAACCATTGCTTGAAAAAGACGTATTGCAGGAATTTCTGTTTCTCAATGTCGCGGGCGAGGCGATTGTCACGGGGCAGCCGTGCCGGGGGGTTGGTGCGAAACTGCGGGGGCCATTCTGACCAGCAAGCGCCCTTGAAGTGCCCGTGGAACGCGGTGAAGACGGCATAATCGTCCAGCCAGCGGCGATTCTCGATACAGAAACGCTCATAGGCCTGGGGCGGATTGCGTTTTGTAAACCTTGCGAAGGCAAGCTCGAAGAGCCTGTTCTTGAACTGAGAGGCTTTGCGGTAGTCGGCCCGGCCCGGCTGAAAAGGCACGCCTGGCGTGATTTCCTCTTTCGTCAACAGGTTGTCGCGGACAAGCAGTTCCGGACTTATCAGCAATGGATTGCCCGCAAATGCGCCGGCGCAGTCGTATGGACTGTGGCGTGATATGGAACGCGTAGGGTTAAGGGGGAGGATTTGCCAGAGACTTTGCCGTGCCCTTGCGAGAAAATCGGCGAACTCGTAGGCTTCGGGACCCAGGTCTCCTATGCCAAATCTTGACGGCAGAGACGTTATATGCAGTAACAGGCCGCTGCGTCTTCGGTTCATCGTGCAACACAAAAAAGTGCTTTGTTCAGGTTCAGCATCGGTCGGTTTGCTGCGTCGAGGTTTTGTCGTGCCGGTCGAGAAACGCCTGAAGGATGTCGGCCGCCGCGACCGCGTCAAGGCGTTTGCGTTTCCGGGCGCGGCTGTAGCCGGCCGGGGCGAGCTTCTCACCTGCTGCAAAACTGCTGAGCCTTTCATCTTCAAGGTAAACGGGTATGCCGAACGACCGTTGCAATTCCGCGGCAAATTTTCTGGCTCGCTCGGCAGCCGGGCCGACCGTGCCGTCCATATTCAAGGGCAGTCCCACAACCACTGCTTCGATTTCTTCCTGGTGGATTATCTGCCGGAGCCTGGGGATGAGTTCCTTTTGTCGCTCGATGACCGTCAGCGGCGAAGCAACCTTGCCCCCTGCATCGCAGATTGCCACGCCTGTTCGCCTCGTGCCGTAATCTATGCCCAGATACTTCATATGCGCGTATCGGGTGGTCGGTGTGATATCAGAGAAACTTGTCTCCTCCGTGGTGCTTGACCTGCTCGAGTAATTGCTTGAGCTTGTCGGTCTGGTCGAGGTGGCAGACCAGCGTCGCATCGGGACTGTGAGCGACCACTATATTCTCCAGTCCTATGGCCGCGATGAGATGGCCGGTTTCTTCGGTAACCACGATGCTGTTCTTGCAGTCGAGCAGCTCGCTGTGGCCTGCAACGACGATATTTCCGTTTCCGTCGGCTTCTATGATGTCGGCCAGGGCCGCAAAGGACCCCAGGTCGAGCCACTGACAATCAAGTTTTATGGCGTAGACCTGTTCGGCCTTTTCCATAACCGCGTAGTCGATGCTTATTTGCGGCAGCTTGGGGAACCAGTCTTCGAGAACCTCGTTCTGCTGGTGCGTATCCCAGGCGTAGTGGATTCTATCGAGCGGTTCGCAGCACTGCGGCAGCAATCTTTTCAAATGCGAAAGTATCGTGCGGGCTTTCCAGACGAACATACCCGCATTCCAGACATAATTGCCGCGCGAGAGGTACTCTTGCGC
The DNA here is from genome assembly GCA_964429265.1 of uncultured Pirellulales bacterium. GTDB lineage: Bacteria > Planctomycetota > Phycisphaerae > Sedimentisphaerales > Anaerobacaceae > CAYSBK01. The sequence goes on from CAYSBK010000141.1 coordinate 5,128, forward strand.
GGTCGCGGCATCGGGCTTTTCCTTGAATTGTTCAACGACGTAGAAGGTATTGGTGCAGCCTGGAAACTGGGCTGTCCGGCCGAGCCTGATATACCCGAACTGCGTGCTGGGATGGCTGGGCTTGACGCCGAACACCACGAGGTAATCGGGGTTACTGTTGACACAGGCCAGGCCGTCGGTTATCGCCTGCCGGAGATGCTCGGGCGGCCTGATCACCTGGTCGGCGGTGACGACGGCCATCGTGGCGTCGGCGTCGTACTTGGTCAGCACGGTTGCGGCCAGTCCTATGGCCCCGGCGGTGTCGCGGACGACCGGTTCGCCGATTACGTTGTCGGCGGGCAGGTCCGGCAGGTTTTCGCGAACAATGTCAACGTAACCGGCGTTGGTCAGGACGATTATGTTCCTGGCGTCAAAGATGGGAACGAGCCGGTCGAAGCAACGACGCAGAAGCGTTTGTCCGTCGAGAAGCTTGAGCACCTGTTTGGGGCGTTTCTGCCTGCTCAGGGGCCAGAGCCTCTTGCCAGTGCCGCCGGCCATTATCACCACATAATTCATCGCCGCCGCCTTTCACTCATCCAACACGCAAAACACAGACCAGCATTTCAAACCAGATAATCCGGGTCGATTTCAGCATAAGGTTTAATCCGTTCGGCCAGTTGTTCGCAGCCGGTTCGGCCCATAAGAGCGAAGGTTGCTTCCTTGCCCAGTTCGACCGCGGGCTGGTTGTAGGCGTCAATGTTGAAAAGGGCCGCCGCCAGCGATGTCGCAACCTCATACAGGTATATGAACTGTCCGACGGTGTGCGCGTTCACGCGGTCAAAAATCACATTCAGACAGGGCCTGTTGCTTTGAAGCAGCGCGTATTCGGTCGCAGTTTTTTCGCTGTTGAATAGCTTGCTCAAATGTACCCCCGCAAGAAAGCCCAGCTCCGGCGCACAGTCGGGATTGGGACCTATGACCGGGTCACGGTCGAAGTCTTTGACCGCAAGGAAAGTAAAGAGCTTGTCGTTGGGTCCCTCGCGATACAGTTGTACCTGGCTGTGCTGGTCGGTCGTGCCGAGCGCCTTGACGGGCGTGGGGCCGATGTGCACCTGCCGGCCGGCCAGGTCGTCGGCCTTCGAGAGACTCTCGGCCCAGAGCTGGCGATACCAGTCGGCCAGGTCCTTCAGGGCGTAGCTGTACGGCATCATAACCGATATGCGTTTGCCGTGTTTGTAATAGTGATAGCTGATGGCGGCATTGAGGGCGGCCGGATTGCCGTAGAAGTCTTCCTCGCTGACCCGCCGGTCCATATCCCGCGCACCTGCCAGCAGTTCGTCTATATCCACGCCGCACATACAGGCACTGAAAAGCCCTACCGCGCTGAGCACACTGAACCGGCCGGGCACACCGGGCGGTACGTCCAGGCAGCGAAGGCCGTGCTCGTCGGCGATTTTGCGAA
>CAYSBK010000142.1:0-6547 GCA_964429265.1 uncultured Pirellulales bacterium
TGTTTCTAACCAACGTGGTTATGCAGATACTGCCGGTCGGCCGCGTGGAAAGGCACAGCGTCGGCAGCGGCGAACCGGGCGAGGTTACCAAAAGACTAATAAAGGCTTTCCAGGAAGTGGTAACGGCTTGTTGCAGGGGAGGTGACGAATGACCGGCGGTACTTCGTCTCAGCAAACCTTCGAACCGAGGGGCGTGGTTGAGCGGCAGCTTGAAAGCGACGAGCAGGTTGTCTGGTGGGGCCAGCCCAGAAGTTCTGCGATGGTGAGATTGTCTCTGCGCAGGGACAGGGTCTTTTTTGGCGTGTTGTGCATATGTGTGGCGATGCTTGCTGCGGTTACGATCTACAGGGACGTACGCGACGGCAAGGACGTAAACTGGCCCGCCAGTGCGGTCGGCGTTGTATTCGTGGGGGTGGGCGTGTGGCTGGTGATGTCACCACTATGGGCGAGGCGACGAGCAAAGAAGACCGTTTACGCGCTGACCGACCGACGGGCGATGATAATTACCGTTGGACGCCACACCACCGTCCGCTCCCTGGGGCCGGGTGACCTTGAAGAAGTACCCATCAAGAGACAACGACGCGACGGCAGCGGAGACCTTGTATTGCAGCGACGTGTCAGCTATTATGCGAGCGGGCGGGGCACGAGGCAGAGAGTCGTGGAGACGGGTTTTTTCGGTGTAGAAGATGTCGACGAGGTCGAAAAGAAGTTTCGCGAATTGATACGGAAGTGGTCGGATGAACGTAGCCGAAATAGCCAGGGTGACCGAGACGATAGCACCGCTGAAGCTCGCCCAGCAGTGGGATAACGTGGGATTGCTGGTAGGCAGCGAGCGTCGGCAGGTACGACGAGTTCTGCTGACGATAGATGTCACGAGGGAGGTTGTGGCCGAAGCCCGGGCGGCGAAGACGGATTTGATTATCAGTTATCATCCGGTAATCTGGGACGGGCTAAGGCAAATCCGACCCGACGGGCCGGGTGCGGTGGTGTTCGAGCTGATTCGCAGCGGCATCGCGGTCTTTTCGATTCACACGGCGCTGGATGCGGCCGTCGGCGGAGTCAATGACGGCCTGGCGGAGATTCTGGGGATTGAGCACGCCGAGCCGCTGGGCGACTACGTTGAGCCGGCCGATGGCGATAGGTACAAGCTGGTGGTATTCGTTCCGGCCGATGCGGTCGACAAAGTAGCCGAGGCGGTGTTTTCAGCAGGAGCAGGGCAGATCGGCAACTACAGCAAGTGCAGTTTTCGCAGCGAAGGCACCGGCGGTTTCTTTGCCGAGAAAGGTGCGTCGCCGACGGTCGGGCGAAAAGGAAGACTCGAAGAAGTGCCGGAGGTGCGATTTGAGACGGTTGTGCCGGCGGCGCAGCTTGCCGAGTGTGTCAGCGCAATGAAGAAGGCCCATCCGTATGAGACACCGGCGTTCGATTGCTACCGGCTCGGCGGGGTCGAACGTTTCGGGCTGGGGCGCATCGGAAAGCTGGCCGAGCCGCTTTCGGTTGAACAGGTGCTGGAGCGGGTCAGGAAACATACCGGTGCCGGAGCCGTTGGGATTGTGGGCGGTCGGCCCAGGCGCGTAAGAATAGCGGCGGTGTGCGCGGGTTCCTGCGGGAAGCTGATAAATGCGGTCATCGCGGCCGGTGCCGACTTGTACCTTACCGGAGAACTGAAGCACCACCACGCGCTTGCGGCGCGGCAAGCAGGGCTGACCTGCATTTGCCTCGGCCATAGCGTCTCGGAGCGATTCATCCTGAGGAAACTTGCACGGGAACTGCGAAACCGCCTGAAAAACGTGAGCATCAGAATAAGCAAAAAGGATAGAGACCCATTTGAATGGAAGCAACTATGACAGAACGGCCCGAGCCAACCAGCGTTGAAAATGAGCAGGCTGAAACACCACGTCATCAGGACGCAGCGGAGCCGACTCTCGAATCGGTGGTGGAGGCGGTCTTGTTTGCAAGCGATGAACCGCTGACGGCGGCCAGGCTGGCCGATATCGTCGAAACCGATGTCAGGCAGGTGCGACGGTGCATTGAAGCGCTCAATGAGAAATACGGTGCGGCAAACAGTGCTTTCAGAATAGAACAGATAGCCGGCGGCTACCAGATGCTGACGCTGAGCATCTACAATCCCTGGTTGAAGAAGCTGCTTCGCGTCCGCAGCGACACCAAGCTCAGCGCCGCGGCGCTGGAGACGCTGGCGATAATTGCGTACAAACAGCCCATTATCCGCGCCGATATTGAAGCGATTCGCGGGGTGGCCTGCGGGGAGATGATACGCAATCTGATGTACAAGGGGCTGGTGAAGATCGTCGGCAGGGCCGAGGTAATCGGCCGGCCTATGCTTTACGGCACCACCAGGAAGTTTCTGGAAACGTTCGGCCTCAATTCGCTCAAGGACCTGCCGAAGGCCGAAGAGCTGAAGAAACCGCCTTCGTGAGGTTGGTTTTGCCGGACGTTGTCACGGGCTCTGGGGCGTGCGGTCCGGCCGGAAAAGTCGCAGGGCGGCCTGATTGGTTCTTACCGCGCCAGCCGGGACGGGATGTGACTTATCGAAAACGAACATTTGTTCGGGTTTTTCTATAACGACGGCACTTTCATCAATTGAACCATCCGGCGCGGTTACCTTATCGAGCGACAGTCCGAGATGCGCCGCCATAAACTTGTACATCGGCACGCGCTTCGAATAACCGTAATCGTGGCCTTCGTCGGGCAGGTGTACGTTCCGGACCATCGAAGCCGCCCCGTAAAGGCGGTACACGTTGCGAATGTAGGGAAACTCGACGGTGGGGACGTTTTTGGTCCAGTCCTTGCCGTCGGAGATAATCAACTGCGGCCGGGGCGCGGCAATCGCGGCTATCTCGGCGTTGTTGGTTTGGTGGGTTCGGCTTTTGTGGATGGGCATACCGCTTTCGCAAATACAGCCGCCGAAGAAGTGGGCCGAGACCATAACCACCGGCACCGAAACGTGCACCCGCTTATCGACCGCCGCCAAGAGAAAAGTCTGGGTGCCGCCGCCCGATGCTCCCGTCACGGCGATACGGTTCGGGTCCACCTGCTCAAGCGAAAGCAGAAAATCAACCGCCCTGATGCTGTTCCACAGTTGCAGTTTGAGCACCTTCGGCGCCCTGTGGGCAAAGCCCAGCTTTTTCGATTCCCCCCAGCCGACCATATCGTAACTGAGGACAACCGCCCCCATTCTGGCCAGGGTCCCACAGCGGTGTTGCATATCCGGGCGGAAACGCCCCCCGCCGTTCGGCCTGGGGAAATGCCCGTGCGGGCAAAGAACCGCTGCGAAAGGCCCCTTGCCGGCGGCGGGACGATACAGATTGCCGGTGACAAAAAAGCCCGGCAGGCTCTCGAAGGCGACGTTTTCGACGGTGTAGCCGGTGTAACGTCGCCTACTGTGAACAATCGGTTTCAGCGGACACTTTTTCGGCGGCGGCAGCAACTCGGCGCCACGCAAGATACCTTCCCGGATTTGCTGGGCCCTGGCCTCGAACTCTTCGCGGGTTGAATATGTCTCGGCGAACCGGGCAAGCTGTTCGGCGGCGGCCCGTTCGCTGAGGTAACGGCCGCGGCACAACTGGATTTGACCTTCGTTGGCATCATCAGCGAAGCAGCGGCCGGCAGCGCCAGGCAACGACAGTATCGCGATGTAGAAAAGCACCGCCGGGGCGAAGGCCAAAAAGCTGCATCGTCGCATATATGCGTCCTCCTTTCGACAACTGCCGCACACAGCCAAAGCCGGCAGAGCACACAATGTTAGAGCCGGCGATGGTGGTTGCAAGAGGAAAAATGAGGGACCTTGCCGGGGCGCAGTCCGACCGGCCGGTGCGTGCCAGTTTACAACAGGCTCGAATGCTGTTACAAATGCACGGTATGAAGCTTTCGCGATTCGGTGAAAGGGTTTCGACCGGCAGCGGCATAGGCCAGCTTATGGAGGACCTGGGCCGGGCCATCAACGACAGGCACGACCTGTTGATGCTGGGCGGTGGCAATCCTGCCCATATTCCTGCGGTTGAGGCTTGCCTGCGGGAATATATGCTCGAGATGCTTGACGACGGCCGGCGATTCGAGCAGGTCATAGGTAATTATGACCCTCCGCAGGGCAACCGGGCCTTTATAGAGGCGACTGCATCGCTGCTGCAGAGGCAGCTCGGCTGGGACGTTGGGCCTGAGAACATAGCCATTACAAACGGCAGTCAATCGGCCTTCTTTATCCTTTTTAACATATTCGCAGGCCGGTTCAGCGACGGGACGTTCCGGAAAATACTGCTGCCGCTTACACCGGAGTATATCGGTTATGCTGACCTGGGGCTGGGGGACGACCTTTTCGTGGCAACAAGGCCGCAAATTGAGCATATCGACGGCCGTATCTTCAAGTACCACGTTGACTTTGACGCAATAGAGGTTACCGACGACACAGGGGCGATTTGCATATCCCGCCCGACGAACCCGACGGCTAACGTCCTGAGCGATGCGGAACTTCGCAAACTAAGCCGACTTGCACAGGACAATGACATTCCGCTGATTATCGACAGCGCGTACGGGGCGCCCTTTCCGGGGATTATATTTACGGAAGCAGAACCTTTCTGGAACGAGAACGTGATCGTGTGTATGAGCCTTTCGAAGCTGGGGCTGCCGGCGGCGCGAACGGGAATCGTGGTCGCCAACAAGGAGGTAATCAGCCTGATTTCGAAGGTCAACGCGATCGTGAGCCTGGCGCCGGGCGGGTTGGGGGCGGCGCTTGCTACCAGGATGGTAAGCGACGGACGGATAATAGAGTTGAGCCGGCAGGTCATCAGGCCGTACTACCAGAAAAAAGCAACCGAGGCCCTCCAGCAGGTGCTGGATTTGTTCGACGGAACGGATTTTTACGTCCACAAACCCGAAGGGGCATTCTTCCTGTGGCTGTGGTTCAAGGGCCTGCCCATCAGCGACCAGCAGCTTTACGACCGGCTGAAGCAGCAAGCAGTAGTGGTCGTTCCCGGCAGGCATTTTTTCCCCGGTTTCAGGCAGAAGTGGCGCCACAAGCAGGAATGCATTCGAGTCAGCTACGCCCAGGATGCGAGGGTCGTTTCGCGAGGGCTTCGGGTTATAGCACAGCAGGTCAAGCAGGCATACCAGGACGGCTGACCGGTGGGGGTGCCCGGCGGTGTTTTACTTGACTGCCCGGCGCGGCCCCTGCTACAATGACGCAACTATGGCTGGCAATGTCGGTAGAAACGGCCCGTCGTCGGAGCGCATCAGTCGCCGGCACGTCTTGAAGCAGGCCGGGGGCATTGGTGCCGTGGCCGTTATGGCTTCAGCTTGTAGCAGGGCAACTGTGAAACACTCCGCGAAAAGACGACCCGTCAAAGGCAGAATCAAGCAGTCCATCGCCTACTGGTGCTTCGAGAAATACTGGGATGTGGAGCAGACGTGTCGAATTGCGGTCCAATTGGGATGCCGGAGTGTCGAACTGGTCGAACCGGAATACTGGCCCACGCTGAAGAAGTACGGCCTGGTCTGCGCGCTGTACGGCAGCCACTGGTTCGACAAGGGGATGAACAATCCGAGGTATCACGATATGTGCATCGCGAAGATGCGCAGGTCCATCGACCTGTGCTCGGAACACGGCTTTCCGAACGTCATCACCTTCACCGGTTTCAGAGAGGACATCCCCGACGACGTCGGCATCAGGAACTGCGTTGAGGGTTACAAGAAGATCATCGGCTATGCCGAGCAGAAGAAAGTAAACCTGTGCCTTGAGATTCTCAACAGTCGCGTGGATGTTGAAATGAAAGGACACCCCGATTATCAGGGTGACCACACCGACTACTGTATGGAGATCATAAAACAGGTCGGCTCGCCGAGAATGAAGCTGCTGTTTGATGTCTATCACGTCCAGATTATGGACGGCGACATCATCAGTCGAATCCGGCAATACAAGGACTATATCGGCCACTACCACGTTGCCGGCAATCCCGGCCGGGGCGAGCTTGACGATTCGCAGGAGATAAATTACCCCGCCGTTATGAAGGAAATCCTCAAGGCCGGCTACACCGGCTACGTGGGGCAGGAATTCCTGCCCACCCGCGACCCGCTCGAAAGCCTCACACAGGCTGTTGAGATTTGTGATGTTTGAGGTCCACTGACATAGATTGGGGTCCGGGGTGTGCGTGCAGGTGGGGCAAGTACGGCGAGAGTTCTTCCCTCACTGCGTCCCTGCGCCAAAGCACTTTCTGAACGCCGCGACGGTCTGGGCGGCGGCGCGGTCAGGGTCCGGACAGGGCAACGCTTCGGCAGAAGCGTAGCCGTCGAAGCCTATATCGCGCAAGGCCAGGCCGACGTCAGCCAGGTCGATGTGGCCCAGGCCGGCGGGGCGGCGGTTGCTGTCGACGAAATGCACGTAGCCGATGTGCTTGCCCGCGGCGCGGATGCTTTCGGTGATCGAGGCCTCTTCAATGTTCATATGAAAAAGGTCGGCCAGCAGATACACGTTGTCGGTGCCAAGCGATTCAATAAGCTCGACGCCTTCAGACAAGGTGTTGACCAGATTCGTCTC
>CAYSBK010000143.1:0-6318 GCA_964429265.1 uncultured Pirellulales bacterium
AGAATAGCGGTGTTATTTCGAAAATTCAAGCTTATGTTGTTTTCGAGCGGGGTCTTGGTCGGTGCTTGTGGCGACGGCGCCATGGTCGCTATCGGGGGCTTGCCCGGCGGAGGTAAGAGGGGTAATATGGCAGGTCTGCGGTCGGCGCAGAGACGGCCGTCAGCGATGCGCAGATGCGATAGCAAGGTTTTGTTTGTAACTTAGCCCGGTTCAAGGGCGGGACATTGAAAAATCGAGGTGTGTTATGGACGTACTTGGGGCGATTCGAAAGAGGTATTCGTGCCGCTCGTACGCGGACCGGCCGGTGGAACGGGAGAAGCTTGAGTGTATTTTGAACGCTGCTCGGCTCGCTCCGTCGGCGAAGAACCTCCAGGACTGGCGGTTCGTGGTTGTTACGGACGGGCAGAAACGGCGGCGGCTCGCGGAGGCTGCGAACAACCAGATGTTCGTAGCACAAGCACCAGCGGTGATAGTGGCCTGCAGCAACAGCGACTACGTGATGCGTTGCGGGCAGGCAGTCGGCCCGATTGACGTGGCGATTGCGCTGGAGCACATTGCGCTGGAGGCGGCCGAGCTTGGGCTTGGTACGTGCTGGATAGGCTCATTTTACCCTGAGAAGGTTCGGGAGGTGCTGGAGATTCCGCCGGAGATTGCCGTGATTGAGCTTATGACCTTGGGGTACCCGGCAGACCAGCCGAGGGAAGCGAAGCGGCTGCCGCTGGAGCAGATCGTCTGCTACGAGAGGTGGCAGTTTTAGCGGGGCAGGAGATAGAAGCTTGTGGTATTCGTCGGCGGATAATGTAGAATAGCATTTTGCTTCGGGGACGTGGTGTAACGGGAGCACGCCGCGGTCGCATCGCGGAAATGAGGGTTCGATTCCCTTCGTCTCCAGTGGAGCCTGCGCCCGCCAAGGGCAGGCGCTGGTCGTTGCTTATAGTCAAGCGAAGAACCAACCCTGAAAACTGGAGCCTGGCCAAGACTGTTATGCTTTCAGCGGCGGCAGAGGGGATAGACCTTTCGGATGAGGAGGAACTCTGGGCGTACATACAGCAGCACGGATTGGTCGGAATGGATGACGAGCAATCGGAGCCGGAGTTTGATTCTTCGGATGAGAAACCGCCCGTAAAGATAGTCGAATACGCCGAGGGAGTCGGCCGTAACGAACCGCGTCCCTGCGGCAGCGGCAGGAAGTACAAGAAATGCTGCGGCAAGACCGAGCGGCAGCACCTGGAGCAATGAGGACGCTGTGCGGCTGCGGTCCCGGCGGCGCAGCAGGTACTGGCTCGATTTTTGTTAGCAAATCCATCGGCTTGACTTATAATCCGCTGGTCCTCCTGGCAGGTGATATTGTTGGGGCTTTTGCGAAGTGATGGTTGAGATAAAGGGTTCAAGCTGGCAGCAGCGGTACTCGGCCGAGCGGATATTTACGCTTCGCTGCAGGATTGCGGACCGCTGCGGGATGCTGGGCCGGGTAACGACGGCCATAGGTGAGTGTGGGGCGAACCTCGGTGAAATCAAGCTGGTGGCACTGGAAGGGGCGTATAAGATACGCGACATCACCATTTTCCTCAAAGACGTGGAACAATTGGAGAGGGTGATCGGTTCGATAAACAAGCTGGCCGATGTGGAGGTGATAGGTGTTACCGACGAGGTTCTGCAGACACACCATCGGGGCTCCATAGAAATTGTCAGCAGGGCGAAGATACGCACCCTGACGGATTTGCGGATGGTTTATACGCCGGGTGTTGCCCTGGCGTGCGAACAAATCGCGGAACGCCCGGCCAGTGCGTGGGAGCTGACGGGGATTTGCGACCGGGTGGCGATAGTTACCAACGGCACGGCCGTGCTGGGCCTTGGCGACATCGGGCCGCTGGCGTCGCTGCCCGTGATGGAGGGCAAGGCCTCGATCATGGCCGAGCTTGTGGATGTGAGCGGCTTTCCGATACTTATCGACTCGAAAGAGCCGGACGTTTTCGTCGAGACGGTGGCTCGAATCAGCAAGGGTTTCGGGGCCATACAGTTGGAGGATGTTGCGGCACCGGCGTGCTTTGAGATAGAGGAAAAACTGAACCGCAGGCTGGACATTCCCGTTTTCCACGACGACCAGCACGGCACGGCGACGGTGGTGCTGGCGGCGCTGATAAACGCGCTGAAGCAGACGAACAAGGACGCGTCGAAGTGCAGCGCGCTGATACTGGGCTGTGGGGCAGCAGGTATAGCGGTCAGTAAGATGCTGCTGGAGTACGGGGTCGGTGACATCGTCGTGTACGATTCGAAAGGACCGGTGTATCGCGGGCGAAGCGAAAATATGAACCCGTACAAACAGCAGCTTGCCGAGATGACCAACAAGAACAATCAGAAAGGAACCCTGGCGCAGGGGTTTGTAGGTAAAGACATATTCATCGGACTTTCCCGGCCGAATATGGTTACGCCGGAGATGGTGCGGTCGATGGCGGCTGAGCCGATTGTTCTTCCACTGGCCAATCCGGTGGGGGAGATAAGCAAAGAGCAGGCGGCCGAGGCCGGCGCGGCGGTTTGCGCCGACGGCAGGGACATCAACAACGCGCTGGCTTATCCCGGGATTTTTCGCGGCGCGCTGGATGCCAGGGCCACCGAGGTCACAATGGAAATGAAGGTGGCTGCGGCCAAACGGCTGGCGGAGCTTGCGCCGCAGGGCATGCTGCTGCCGGATATACTCAACCGGCAGGTTCACGCGGAGGTGGCGCAGGCGGTGGCCGAAGCGTGGCGTGGTTAAGGCGCCGAGGGCAGAAGCGCGTGTCACTTGTTCCGATAAAAGCGCGGCGGGACATCCTGCCGCGGTGCAGGAGTATATTTTTTCGCTGGGCATCTGCAGGTGATTGTTGCAGAGGATGCGGAAATGATATATGGTTGTGGCTTCTCGATACTTACAAGGCGTGTGTACGACAGGTGGTCCTGGATATGGAACTGATAACGCAAATCAGGCAAGCCGAGGGCGAGGCACAAAAGATAATCGAGCAGGCCCGTGCGAAGGCTGCGGAACTGCTCGAGGAATTTGCGAGGCAGAAAAAGCAACAACTCGAGCAGGCCGAGCAACAGCGTAAGCAGATAATCGCTTCGGCGGTAAAAGAGGCCGAGAAGCAGGCCCAGGCGGAGCTTGAGCAGCTTCGTCGGCAGGCCGAAGAACAGCTGCAGCGCCTGCATAAGAAGGCGGAGGCGGGGAAAGAGTCGGCGGTTCAGCAGATACTCGACAGGTTGAGAAGCTGACGATGGCAATAACGGCGATGACCAAGGTAATGATTGTGACGCATCGCAGCGTCGCGGCGGACCTGCTGGAAGCGTTGCAGAGCGAGGGCATATGCCAGATACTCGACGCCGAGCAGGCTGTTATCACCCGGGATACGCCGGAACTTGCGGGTCAGGCTGAACGACCGAGGGACATCGAGCAGATGCTGGACAGGCTCGAAAAAGCCATCGGATTTCTCGAAGGTTTTGCCGGGCAGCGGAAGGGGCTTGAGAGCCTGCTTGCACCGCGAGCGGTGGTCGACGAGCAATCATACCGCAAGGTGGTATCCGACCGGCAGTTGCTGGAGATAGTGGATCGATGCGAGCAGGTTCGCAGCGAGATAGACAGGGTCGGCGCGGAGGCGGAGGAGATTCAATCGACGATGGAGATGTTGAAGCCCTGGGCGGCCCTGGAGACGCCGGTCGAACAGATCGGACAACTGCGTACCACCGTTTGCCTGGCGGGCCTGGTGAACAGTCACCAGTTCGAGGCGGTTGCGGAACAGTTGGTCGAGGTCGGGGCGGCAATTGAGCAGGTCGGCATAGCCGGCAACCGCTTTGCGTCGGTGGTGGTGTGCCTCAAAAGCAATCTCGGTGAGGTTCAGAAGGTCCTGCGTGCGGCGGAGTTTGAGCCGGTCAATTTCGAGCCGATGGTGGGGACGGTATCGCAGCTTATCCGCCAGCACTACGAGCAACTTGACCAGGCCCGCAGGCGGCTGAATGAACTGCGCCGGCAGGCTGTGTCGCTGGCTGAGCATTTGCTGAAGCTGCAGATTTTGTACGACCACTTCGCCAATGTTCTGAGCAAGGAACGCGCCAGGGGCTCTGCACCGGCGACGCAGTGCACGTTGCTTCTGGAGGGGTGGGTGAAGAAAAAGGATTACGGCCGGGTGGAACAAATCGTTTCGCAGTTCGATGCCGCCACGGTTACCGAAATAGCCCCGGCCGACGATGAAGAGATCCCGGTGGAGATAGAGAACCCTGCAGCGATCAGGCCGTTCGAGGTGATAACCCGGCTATATGGGATGCCGAAGTATTTCAACATCGACCCGACGGTTTTTCTGACGCCGTTTTTCGCGCTGTTTTTCGGATTGTGCCTTACCGATGCGGGCTACGGGCTTGTAATCATCGCGCTTATGGCGTTTTTCATAAAGAAGATGCAGGGCGACAAGAAACTGGTGTGGATGCTGGGAGTTTGTGCGGCGGCGACGGTTCTGGCCGGGGCGCTGACGGGGGGGTGGTTCGGCGACGCGATACAAAAGTTCATCCCGGCGCTGGCCCCTGTCAGGGCGAAGCTTATGTGGTTCGACCCGATGGAAGAGCCGATGGTGTTCTTCAAGCTTTCGCTGGCGCTGGGCTATATCCAGATAATGACCGGGTTGGTGATCGCCTTCATTCACAATCTGGTACGACGTGATTATGTTGCGGCCGTTTTCGACCAGTTGACGTGGCTTGTTATGCTCAACTCGGTCGTGTTGTTCCTGGCGGGCAAGGCGGGCGTTTTGCCGGCGGCAGTGGCAGATGTGTTCGGGCCGCTGGCGCTTGTACCGGCTGCGGCGATTTTACTTTTCAGCCATCGAGAGGGAAGCTGGGCAGGGCGGCTCGGGATGGGTTTCTACAACGTCTTCAGCACCATATTCTATATGGGGGATGTGCTTAGCTACCTGAGACTGATGGCGCTTGGTATGGTGACGGCGGGGCTGGCCATGGCGATCAATGTCATTACTGAGATAGCCGGCAGGATACCGTTTGTGGGCATCATTGCGGCGCTGCTTGTTTTCGTGGGGGGGCACCTGTTCAACATGGCCATCAACGCCCTGGGGGCGTTTGTACATACGCTGAGGCTGCAGTATGTCGAGTTTTTTCCGAAGTTTTTGATAGGCGGCGGCAGGCAGTTCGAGCCGCTGGCGAAGCAGTACAGGCATATTTACATCCACAGTAACAGTAGTTCGCAGGTCAGTTGAGAAAGTGAGGTTGCCGAATGAATGACGGAATGACACTTGCTATGATCGGAGCGGGGATGGCGGCATTGCTGGCGGGGATCGGCTCGGCGATAGGCATCGGAATTGCGGGCCGAAGCGCCACCGGCGTGCTGAGCGAAAAGCCGGAACGCTACGGGCAGATGTTCATTATGGTGGTGCTGCCCGGCACGCAGGGATTCTACGGTTTTCTCGCGGCGTTCCTGGTGATGCTGCAGTTGCAGTTCTTTGGCGGCGAGGGCGTGCCGGATGTGCCGATGGTTGTGGGATTGCAGGTGATAATGGCCTGTGCACCGATTGCGTTCGCCGGTCTGGTCAGCGCGATCTTCCAGGGCAAGGTGTGCTCCGGCGGAATCCTGATGGCCGCGAAACGGCCTGAGATGGCCTTCAAGGCGGGCGTGGTGTACGCGGTTATGGTCGAGGTTTACGCGGTGCTGGGTTTGCTGGTAACGATGTTTATGCTGCTTTTCGGGATAAGCTGGCCGCAGGTCGCCGCATAGCTGAATGCGAATCCTTTCAGTGAGTTGTAATTTGGATGCGAGCGTATGAACGCCGAACAGGTAACGGGTAAGATACTTTCGGACGCCAGGGGCGAGGCTGAAAAGATACTGCAGCAGGCGAACGAGAAGAAGCTCACCGAGCAGGCCGAGCTGGATGAGAGCCTGGCCCGCTACAACGAGCAGACGCAGATTCTGGCCCGCAAGGCTGCAGAAGACAAAAAGCGACAGATGCTGTCTGAAGCGAGGATGGACATCGCCAAACAGTACCTGGCGCAGAAGAGAAAAATCATCGACGAGGTTTTTGAGCAGGCGGGGCGGAAACTGGCGGAACTGCCCGACCAGCAGTACCGCCAGCTTATGGCCAAGCTTATGATGGATGCGGTGGAGACGGGCGACGAAGAAATCATAGTGGACAAGAACGAAAAGAGAATCAACCACGAGTTCGTAAAGCAGTTGAACCGCAAGCTGGGGCCCGGATTCAAGGGAAACCTGCGGCTGTCACAGCAGCGTGAGGATATCGGGGGCGGCTTTATTCTCAAGCGGGGAAAAGTACGGACAAACGCCTCGATCAGCGT
>CAYSBK010000144.1:0-6223 GCA_964429265.1 uncultured Pirellulales bacterium
TGCGGGACATACCCTTTTTCAGCATCTGCGAGCACCATTTGATGCCGTTTATCGGCTCGGCCCACGTGGCGTACATGCCGGCCGGTGCGGTGCTTGGGGTAAGCAAGCTCGCTCGCGTGGTGGATTGCTTTGCGCACAGGCTGCAGGTTCAGGAGCGGCTTACCGACCAGATCGCCGATTTCATTATGGAGAAGCTCAAGCCCAAAGGCGCGGCCGTGGTCCTTGAGGCCTCGCACAGTTGTATGACGATTCGCGGGGTGAAAAAGCCCGGCTCGGTTATGGTGACGTCGTCGCTTCGCGGCATCTTCCGCAGAGACCCTCGAAGCCGAAGCGAGATTATGAGCCTTATGCACAAGTAACACGACCACAGCGGAGATGGAGCAGCACTTATGCACACCTTGGCCAGGGCGGTTCGCTTTTCCGTAAACCCGTTTTTGCCCCGGCAGCCGGTGGGATTCAACTCGTATGCGTCAAAGCCACCCGGCGAAGGCCTGGCGTTCTTTTTCGAATTGACCGTTCACCTGACCGGCGAGGTCGACCCGAACACCGGCTTCGTCGTTAACGTTCTCGATATCGATGAACAGGTTATCGAGTATGTGGTTCCGATTTTCGCAGCCCGAGTCAAAGAGCATTTCAGCCGGGGTGGGGATCTTTCTCTTGAGGCGATGGGCGAGCTTTTGTGGTCGGCCCGGGACCGACTTGCGGGCAGGTTCGGCGCGGCGGAGGTCACCGGGGTTGATCTGGCACTGAATCCCTACACGAAAATCGCAATCGATAGTAAGGTGCAGAATATGGTATATTACAGCGAGAAATTTGAGTTTGCGGCTACGCACAGGCTGTGGAATGAGGCCCTGTCGCCCGAAGAGAACGAACGAGTTTTCGGAAAGTGCGCAAGTCCAAACGGCCACGGCCATAACTACACCCTCGAGGTGACGGTTGTAATGCCTGAAGGCTACAGGCAGTTCCGCAGCGGGGAGTTTGAAAGGATTGTGAACGATCTTTTCCTGAGATTCGTCGACCACAAGAACCTTAACGTTGACGTGGCCGAGCTTGGTAGCGCAAACCCGACCGTTGAGAATATCGCGGCCCTGGCGTGGGAGAAGCTCGCCGGCAAGTTCGGTGAGATTATGCTGCATCGCGTAACCGTGTGGGAGACCGACAGGACTTTCTGCAGTTATTGCCGAGCGTAATCGCGGAACTGCGGTCTGCCGAAGCCGCAAACTGGATGCGGCAAGAAATGCCCGGCCATAAACTTGCGGGCTTACCTGCGCCGTCACATCCCAACGGGGTGGTTGTGGTCCTTATTTACGTTACCTGGGCTGCCCAGGACCCGCAGGTGAGTTTCTTCGAGCAGATGTCCGCCAGCGCGGTTGCGAAATCGCCGCTGCGGTCAGAAGCAATCCGGTGGAGGACTTTTTTGCGGTGGCCCAAGGGGGCTCCGCTTGCCGCGGTGATGTTCGTTTCCTGGGTCGCGGCATGGTATCGCTGCTCATTGTACGACAAACTCATCGCCACTGGTGATGCCGGATTTTCGTGTTGACAAGCTGGGCGACCAATTGTGCCGGGTTTACGGTACCAAGGTGGATGAGTTCTACGACCCTCACTATGGTCCGATTGAAATATACCGACTTGGGTGGGATAAGCCATCTCCGTACGATCGGTGGTCACACTGACCAAAGAGTCGGCCTGATATAAATGGACGCACTGTGGCAGGGGGGCAAGCAGCGGGCCGATAAAGTCCTTCATACGCGGATAACGCAGCCCTTTGCAAGGCTGAACTTATGGGACTTTACGGCCGTATAGTTAGCGTTCAGAATGTGGTGGCGATGAATTCGCGCCGGGTCCGCCGGACTAAAGCTACATCCTTTATCGGTCGATAGCTAAATCAGCAGCCGGGCACCGGCGGCCGTGGTTGTACGGCCGGTGATTGGCTGAGAATTTTGGGTAGTATCGATTTGCCCCAGCACCTGACGGCGGTTGATGACGAGCGGCCGCCGCGGTGGGGGTTTTGTGCTTTTCGGTGCAACCGACGGGGACGGAGTCCGGATGTTTCCGCCGCCCTTTGCACGCGTCGAGTCTCTTGCAGTGTTGTTTCCGATGTGCGACGGACGCTTCGCAACGCTCTTTATCAAGGCGCCGATATGAAGGCATTAATCACTGGCGGGGCCGGTTTTATCGGCTCACACCTGGCGGAAAAACTTCTGCAGGAAAACCACGAGGTTGTCGTGCTCGATAACCTCAGCACCGGCAGCCTTGACAACATCCGTCACCTGTGCGGACGCGCCGACTTTGAGTTCGTCAGGGGCGACATCCGTGACGCCAGCCTGGTCGAGTTGCTGGCCGACAAGTGCGACGAGATTTACCATCTGGCTGCGGCCGTCGGCGTCCGATTGATCGCGGAGGACCCCGTTCACACGATACAGACGAACATCACCGGCACCGAGGTGGTGCTGGAAGCGGCCAACAAGTTCGGCCGGCCCATCTTTCTCGCTTCCAGCAGCGAGGTTTATGGAAAAAACGAGAACGCTCCCTTCGCGGAGGGTGACGACATCGTGCTGGGCAGCACGCGCTTTGCGCGGTGGTCGTATGCGTGCGGCAAGGCGATAGACGAGTTCATGGGCATAGCCTTCCACCGTCAATACGATTTGCGGGTTGTCATCGGCAGGTTTTTCAATACAATCGGGCCCCGGCAGACCGGCCGGTACGGAATGGTTGTGCCGCGGTTTGTACGCAGTGCCCTGACCGGCGAGCCGCTGTTCATATACGGTACGGGCAGGCAGAGTCGATGCTTTTGCTACGTGGGCGACGTGGTTGATGCGACTGTTGCATTGATGAGAAGCGAGCGCACCGCCGGCGAGGTTTTCAATATCGGCAGCACCGAAGAGATTACAATCGAGTCGCTGGCCGACAGGATAATCGGTATGACGGCCAGCAGCAGCGAAAAGAGGTTCATCTCGTATGAGCAGGCGTACGGGCGGCCGATGGAGGATATGATGCGGCGGGTACCAAACCTGGAGCGAATCAGAGCCGCCGTCGGTTGGCAACCGAAAACGACGCTGACGCAGGCACTTGAGATTATCATCAATGCCGAGAAGGAACACGCGGGTCGGAGCAGTCCATAACAGATAGATGCCTAAGGAACGGAAAGCCTTCGATAGGCAATGAGATGAAAAAGGCACTGATTACCGGCATTACCGGGCAGGATGGCTCGTACCTGGCGGAGTTGCTGCTGCAAAAGGGCTACGAGGTCTGGGGCATAATCCGCCGAAGTTCGTCGTTCCATACCGGCAGGATTGACCACCTGTATAAGGACCCACACGAGAATCCCCGGCTCAAACTGGTATACGGCGACCTGACCGACGGCGGCAACCTCTCGAGCATTGTAAACTCCATCAAGCCGGACGAGGTGTACAATCTCGGCGCTCAAAGCCACGTCCGCGTGAGCTTTGAAATGCCCATTTACACCGCCGACGCCGATGCACTCGGCACGCTGCGGTTGCTTGAAGCCCTTCGCCAAATGAAGGATCCTCCGAAGTTCTACCAGGCCTCCAGCAGCGAGATGTACGGCAGGGTGGTCGAAATACCGCAGAACGAAAAGACGCCTTTTTACCCGCGAAGCCCGTACGGCTGCGCGAAGGTTTACAGCTTCTGGCAGACGGTGAATTACCGCGAAGCTTATGGGCTGTTTGCCTGTAACGGCATCCTGTTCAATCACGAGTCGCCAAGGCGGGGTGAAACGTTCGTAACGAGAAAGATTACGCGTGCGGCCACGCGAATAAAGCTGGGCCTGCAGGAGAAGCTCTACCTGGGAAACCTCGACGCAAAACGCGACTGGGGCTTTGCGGGCGATTACGTCGAGGCGATGTGGCTTATGCTTCAACAGGATAAGCCCGACGATTACGTCATCGCAACCGGGGAAAACCATTCGGTGAAGGAATTTCTCGACGAGGTTTTCGGTTACCTTGAGCTTGATTGGCGCCAATACGTGGAGATAGACCCTCGCTATTTTCGGCCGACGGAGGTGGACGTGCTGCTGGGCGACGCCAGCAAAGCAAGAAAGGTTCTCAACTGGCAGCCGAAGGTCAAGTTCAAGCAACTGGCGAGAATGATGACGGATGCCGATATGGAACTGGCCGAACGGGAAAAAGTCTGGAAAGAGCACGTCAATAACAGGAAATGAGCAGTTTCTTCGAGAACAGACGAATAGTGGTGACCGGCGGAGCCGGCTTTCTCGGCAGCTACGTCACCGAGGGCCTCGAAAAGCGCTGCTGTCGCAACATCCTTGTCCCGACGATAGAGAATTACGACCTGACCAAGCTCGAGGATATTGTGCGGATGTACGACGAGATGCAGCCGGACATAGTCATACATCTTGCTGCGGTGGTAGGCGGCATAGGTGCCAACCGCGAGCATCCGGGTGAGTTCTTCTACAAGAATCTCATAATGGGCGTGCAGCTAATCGAGCAGGGGCGTATCCGCAATATTGAAAAGTTCGTCGCCATCGGGACAGTCTGTGCATACCCGAAGTTCACGCCGGTGCCGTTCAAAGAGGACGACCTCTGGAACGGCTATCCGGAGGAAACGAATGCCCCGTACGGGCTGGCGAAAAAGATGCTGCTGGTCCAGTCGCAGGCATATCGGGCCGAGTATGGTTTCAATTCAATTTTCCTGCTGCCGGTGAATCTTTACGGCCCGCGGGACAATTTCGACCCGGCCAGCAGCCACGTGATACCCGCGCTTATCAAGAAATGTTTCGACGCCATCGACAGCGGCGCCGACCACATCGACTGCTGGGGCACGGGCAACGTTTCGCGCGAGTTCATTTATGCCGCCGACGCCGCCGAGGCAATCCTTCTGGCGACCGAACACTACAACGGCGCCGAGCCTGTAAACATCGGGGCGGGCTTCGAAATCAAAATAAAAGACCTTGCAGAAAAAATTGCAGAATTGACGGGGTTCAAGGGAGAGATTCGGTGGGACCCGTCCAGGCCGGACGGCCAGCCGAGACGATGCCTCGACGTTTCCCGCGCGAAGAAATACTTCGGGTTCGAGGCCAAAACGAGCTTTGAAGACGGCCTGAAAGCGACCATCGAGTGGTACGCCGAAACGAGAGCCTGCCGGGCGAGCTGAATTGAGGATCGCAAGGCAAGATATTACCGCAGCAACCGGAGCGAGCAAAATGAACGTACCTCTGTTGGACTTGAAGGCACAGTATATGCAAATCAAGGACGAGCTTCACGCTGCCGTGCTGGAGGTGCTGGAGTCTCAGCGATTCATCGGCGGGCCGAAGGTGGCCGAGCTGGAGGAAAGAATCGCCGATATGAGCGGCTGCAAGTTCGCGGTGGGTGTCTCAAGCGGTACCGATGCTATACTGAACTGCCTGATGAGCTTGGGCATAGGGCCGGGTGACGAGGTCATCACCACGCCGTTCACTTTTTTCGCCACGGCGGGCTGCATCGCGAGGGTTGGTGCAAAGCCGGTCTTCGTGGATATAGACGCCAGGACATTCAATATCGACCCGTCGCGGATTGAAGCTGCCGTCAACGAGAAGACAAGAGCGATTATCCCCGTGCACTTGTTCGGGCAGATGGCGGATATGGACCCGATTATGGCGGTTGCGCGGAAGTACAATCTGGCTGTCATCGAGGATGCCGCCCAGTCTATCGGGGCGACATACAAGGGGAAAAAGGCCGGCAGTATCGGAACAGCCGGCTGCTTCAGCTTCTTTCCAAGCAAGAATCTCGGCGGGATTGGTGACGGCGGGATGGTTGTGACCAATGACGCAGAGCTTGCCGGCAGGCTGCGGATAATGCGTGACCATGGCCAGGACCCACGGTATCACTACAAGTACATAGGCGGCAACTTCCGGCTCGATGCGATCCAGGCGGCGGCGCTGCTGGCCAAATTGCCGCATCTGGAGCAATGGTCGCAGGCCAGGCGGCGCAACGCCGCTTACTATGATGAAAAGTTTGCGGGCACGGTTGTCCGGACGCCATACATTCAGCCCGAGTGCATATCGGTTTATAACCAGTACGTGGTACGTGTTCCTCGCAGGGACGAGCTTGTGGAGCACCTGCAGGCAAACGGCATCGGCTGTGCGGTTTATTATCCGGTACCGCTGCACCTGCAGGAATGCTTCAGGTACCTTGGCTACAAGCCGGGCGACCTGCCGGAATCCGAAAAAGCCGCAAAAGAAGTCCTCGCCTTACCGATATATCCGGAA
>CAYSBK010000145.1:0-6209 GCA_964429265.1 uncultured Pirellulales bacterium
ATGCGCAAGTGGTTTTTTGGCGGCGGGGATTTTTTTGAAAAATTTTAAGTCCTTGCTGGACAAGGACTTAGGGACGAAAGGGGGCCTGCGGCGGGCAGAAAATTCGACACAAACGCGCAAGTTCGTCCAAGGGTGGAAGCAGGTTTTTTTTCGGGCCGGCCGGCCGGGCCGAGAAGGCGGTTCGGTCGGTGGGGCCACGAGGGCCGGTGGTTATGGGATACGAGCTTGGGATATTTTCGGATTCGGCGGACGGCGGGCTGGATGCGGACTTCGTGCAGTGGCTGGTGGAAGAACGGTGGCCGGCGGCGAGGCGGCACTATTGTCGGCTGTGGGAGTATTACGCCAACCCGATGTACGACGTGAGCGGTGCGGGTGCTGCGGCGGCGAAGCTGAACGAGTCGGGGCGATGCTACATCCAGGCGCAGGAACGCGGGCTGCCGCCGCGGATAACGGGGCTGGTGTATTCGGGCAGCGGGGTTGCGAGCTGCAGGGGTGTTTCGGACATTCAGCGCAAGGAGGTGGTGGTCGAGAACGACATAGCGTGGCGGGTGAACGCGGCGGTCGATTTTCTTTTCGGCAAGGGGGTGAGTTTCGTTTCGCGGTCGCCGGACGGGCGCAAGGCGGCGGAGATCGAGGCGATATTGAAGGCGTTGTTTTCGGCGAACGGCGGGGTCGGGTTCTTCCAGGACATGGCGGTGCTCGGCAGCGTTTATGGATTCGTCGATTGCCTGGTGAGGTGCGGCGAGGCGGTTCTGGAGCAATTCCAGGCGCGGCAGCGGGTGTCCTTTGAGCGGGCGCTGGAGCTGGCGGGGGCAATCGACATCGAGCTTGTAGAAGCGACAAGGGCGCTGCCTGTCCTGGATGAACAGGATTACCGCAAGATTAATTACTACATTCAGCACTTTCAGCAGTACAGGAACAAGGTAGCCGGGCGAGGCGGATTCCTGCAGCGGCTGGTCTGGAACGTGTCCGGCAGGGGTGGCGACGGGGTGGACCGGCGGCAGCAGGTGGCGGTGACGGAGATAATCTCGGCGCGTGCGTGGCAGCGATACGAAAACGAGCGCCTGGTGGCGCAGGGCGAGGTGCCGTGGGGTTTTGTGCCGGTGGTGCACATACAGAACATCGCCCAGCCGAACTACTACGAGGGAGCCAGCGACGTCGAGCCCTTGATACCGCTCCAGGACGAGCTGAACACGCGGCTGAGCGACCGTGCGAACCGGATAACGTTCCAGGCGTTCAAGATGTACCTGGGCAAGGGTATAGAGGGCTTCGAGAACAGGCCCGTTTCGCCGGGGCGGATGTGGTACACGGACAATCCGGACGCGACGATCGAGGAGTTCGGGGGCGACGCGGCGGTACCGAGCGAGGACGTGCACATATCGGAGATTCGGGAGGCGATGGACAAGGTAAGCGGCGTTACGCCGGTGGTTGCGGGGGTGTTGAAGAACAAGCTGGGCAACCTGACAAGCGCGGTGGCGTTGAAGATGACGCTGATGGGGATGCTTTCGAAGACGGAACGCAAGCGATTGACTTACGGGGAGGGTTTGAAGCGGCTTTGCAGGATGGTGCTTGCGATACTGGATTCGGCGGGGATATACGAAACCGACGAGGCGGACCGGGCGGTGGATGTGGTTTTTCCGAGTCCGCTTCCTGAGAATATGCTGGAGAAACTTCGTGAGGCGCAGTTGAAGAAGGAACTGGGGGTTCCAGCGGGGCAGGTGTTGAGAGAGCTTGGTTACGAGGTTGACGAGAGAGATTGATATGGACCAAGAAGAACGTTACGACGGCGAGGCTGAGCAGGCCGGCGAGCAGTCGGCGGATGAGCAGGGCGGTCGGAAGCTGGTTCCGGTAATGGAATCGATCAGGTATCGCAGGCGTGCACAGAGTGCGGAGAAGAAGGCCCAGGTTCTGGCCGAGGAGTTGGCCGAGGCACGTTCGCGTGCGTCGGAGCTTGCCGAGCGGCTGGAGCAGGCGCAGCTTGAGCAGCAGTTGATGCGTCGGCTTTCGGCGGCTGGGGCGGTGGACCTCGAGGCGGCGGTTCTGATGGCCAAGAGCCGGATCGAGGCCGGCGACGAGGCGGACGTGGAGGCGGTCGTGGCCCGGCTGAAGAAGGAGAAGGGCTACCTGTTCGGCGGTGCGGGAGGGGCGGTGGGTTTTCCGCGGAAGACGGCGGGGGCCCGCGAGAAGCTGTCGCATCGCCAGGCGGAGCTTGAGTCTGCGGCGAAGAAGGCCGCGGCCACCGGCAGCCGGGCGGATTTGCAGCAGTATCTTCGGATGCGCAGGCAGATGGTTTGAGAGCATTAAGGGCAATAGTTGGTATAGAAAGGAAGGAACAAGATGGCTTTTACGGGTAAAGCGACGTACTCGGCGGGCAGCAGTTTGCCGGAGCTTGCCGAGGATGTTTCGGACCTTGTCGGGATAATCTCTCCGTACGAGACGCCGCTTCTTGATGCGCTGGGCGATGCGATGCGCGAGGCGACCAGCACGCATCACGAGTGGCTTGAGGACGAGCTTTTGCCGAACAAGGATGCGATCAACGACAGCACGTTCGGGGACCCGAGCAGCGACACGGACTTCGTGGTGGACAACGGCGACAGGTTCCGGGTGGGCGACCAGATACAGGTGGAAGGCTCCGAGGAGCTGATGCTTGTTACGGCGGTGAACGGCAACACGCTGACGGTGGTTCGCGGGTACGCCGGGACCACGCCGGAGAACCTGGCGGACAACCAGGTGATCAACATTCTGGGCAATGCGGCCCTGGAAGGCGCGGATAAGCCTGCGGTTCGGTTTACCAATCGCGTCCGCAAGGGCAACTACACGCAGATATTCACCGCGTCGGTGGAGGTAAGCGGCACCGACATTGCCGCCAGCCAGTTGGGCCTTGCCGACGAGATGGACTACCAGAAGCAGGAACGGCTGCGGGAGCTTCTGCGTGACCTGGAGAACACGGTGATAAACGGCGGCCAGCCGACCAGCAGCCCCGAAGGCAGCAGCTCGGTGAGGCGGTCGATGCGGGGGATCATCCAGCACCTGTCGACCCACGTGTACCATACGGGCGACAGCGGCTTTCCTTCGGGGACGGACCTGGACGAGGAGAAGCTGAACTACGTTTTGCGGCAGATATGGACGGCCAGCAGCGGCAACGTGGACCTGATCGTCGTGGGCGGTTTTCAGAAGCGCAAGATAAACGCGTTCTGCTCGGCAAGCAGGTCCTACGGAGCCGGCGATACGACGTTCACGGATATGGTGAACATCTACGAGAGCGATTTCGGCATCTGTCGTATCGTTACGACGCGGTGGCTGCCGCAGGACGCGGTGTTGCTGCTGGATTCGTCGCGGGTGAACGTGCTTCCGCTTGCAGGCAGGAGCTTCTACTACAAGCCGCTTGCCAGCAGCGGGGACTACGAGTGCGGCGAGCTTATCGGCGAGTACACGCTGGAGCTGAAGAACGAGGCGGCTCACGGCTTGATTCGCGGGTTGAGCACGAGCTGATGGGCGTTGTTGTGGCCCCGGCCGCCCGGGGCGGTGAGCTTCGGGCGGCCGGTCGGGCGATGGAGAAGTGAGCAGATGGCCTTTTCGGATGATGTGGATATTGTTAAGTATGAACCGGCGTTGTTCGGTGAGCTTCATCTGCCGGGCCAGGTGCTGGCGGCTGGGACCGGCGGGGTGGCCAGCGGCACGACGTTTAGCTGCAGCGGGGCCGATTTCGTGGCGGCGGGTGTGTCGGCGGGCGGGGTGATTTACCTCGAGCCGGCGGCCGGCTCACCGGCGGGGGCGTACGAGATAGTGTCGGTGGACTCGGCGACGCAGCTTACGGTTTCGGTGGTGCGTGCGGATTCGCAGCAGCAGGCGGTCGCCCCGCCGGCGGGGTCGGATATTTCCTTCAGGATTTCGACGTACGCCCCGCAGGCCGAGCAGGTCGCGCTGTCGCTTGCGCAGTACTTCGGGCTTAGCGGCGGCGATGCGGCCAGTGACATCGGCGCCGAGCAAATCATCGACGCGGAAGGTCTGCGGACGGCCTCGGCGCTGGGGGTGATATCGGTGGTTTACGCGATGCTGGCGAGCGAGTCGGCCGATGAGAATTTCTGGAAAAAGAGTCTGCACTATGCCCGGAGCTTCGAGAAGGCCCGCCAGCGATGTCGGCTTGCGATAGATACCAGCGGCGACGGCGTTGCCGAGTCGACACGCTGCGGAGCGGCCCTGCGTCTGGTGCGCGATTGAAAGTGGAGAGTGAACGATGGCGGTCCTTATCGACGGACAACGGTTGTTCGGTGACGAGCAGATGCAAATCGAGGTTGGAAGCGTCCGCAGGGATTCGCTCGAGCGGACGGTGCCGGGCGTTGACGGGGTGTTGAGCGTCGATCTGGGCGGTCGCGGCAGAAAGATAAGGCAAAGCGGCGTGCTGCGGGCGTCGAGCGGGTCGCAACTTGCGGAAAAGGCCGAGGCGATAAGGGCATTCATCGACGGCCAGGTGCATACGCTGACGGCGGACGGCCAGACTTATGAGAATGTTCGGATGGATTCGTTCGAGATGAAGAACGAGCGGACCAGCGGCGGGTCGGTGACGGCGGATTATCGAATCGTTTACACGCAATTGGTGCAGTAGCGCGATGGGCCTGATAAGCGACGGGATAGAGAAGGTGACGGCGTACCGGGTGCCGGTCGGTATAAGCGAAGCGGGCGAAGGCGTAGCCGAGCCGGGTGCGGCGATTGTGCGGTGGCACTCGCGGTGGAACGACAAGCTGCACCAGGTTTACGTCAACGGGCGATACGCGGGGGTGACGGTCGATCCTTTGCAGCGTGAGCTTCTGGCGGCGGTGCCGAGCGGGTTTGACGGGACGGTGCGGATTGAGGTCTTTGCGGTGTCGCCGGGCGAGGGGTACGAGGATTTCAGCGGTGAGCTGCCGGCGGTGCAGGGGCAAACGGGGCGTGTCCGAATAGAGGTGCTTCGTCAGCAGGCATTGCCGGCGGGCGCGAAGCTCAACGTGTATTTCGATAACGGCACGGGCGTGATTGATTATTCTCAGCGGGTGAACGCCGAGGATATTTTCGTCTGGCCGGGGCCGGCAGGTAAGTGCGGCTTTGGAATGTGCGGGTTCGGGCGGAGCGACTTTGGTTATGACGGCTCGGCGGCGGTCGGTTTCGGCAGAGGGGTTTTCGGACAGGGCTGGTTTGGTTTCGACGCGGACAAGCTGTCGTGGGTGAGCGATTGTTTGGCGGCGGGGACGTACCGGTTTGCGGTGAAGGTTGTGGACGCGGCCGGCAATGAAAGCCAGGCGGCGGAGACGGCGCCGATTACGGTGTTGCCGGCGGCAAAGGCGGCCAAGGGGCTGGAAATTGTTTCTTTCGACGAGGCATCGAACGAATTGCTGCTGGAAGTGCTGCGGTGATGGTCGAGATGGAGGCAGATTATGGCTGAGGTTTATCCATCGGATAATACGCTGTTGAACATACAAAGCGACGGCGACACGGGCGTGGAGTACATACCGACGGGCACGGCTCCATATTACCTGCAGTTCAGGAAGCTGCTGTACCGGCTGCTTCTTGCGTGCAAGCGTGGGAATGACCTGCGGGTGTACGACGAGGGCGGACTAAACATCGGCGTCAAGCCGGGCAAGTTCTGGCTGGGGACGCAGTTGATAAGTTATGCCGGCTCGTCGGGTAATGCTCTGGCCGACGACAAGGCGGCGATTTACATCTACCTCGACGCCGAAGGCAACCTTGTTACGAACGAATACAGCGGCTTTCCGGATATGGCGTCGACGCCGCACATAAGGCTTGCGGTGGTGACGACTTCGGGCGGTGACATCGAGTCGATAACCGACGCGCGGACGGGACACAACTTCGTGATGCCGCCCGGTGCCGGCGGGATTACAAGGTCGATAGAGGCGCACACGGCCGACGATACGCTGTCGGCGTGGGAAAGCGGCAGCATCCACACGAATCTGGCAGCAACGGGGACGGTGACGCTTACGCTGCCGGCTTCGGCACCGGCCGGCACGGAGTTTACCTTCGCGGTTCAGGCGGCACAGGAACTTCGCATCGACCCAGGCTCGGCGGCGATACGCGACGACAGCGGCCAGGCCGCCGGCAAGTATAAATCGGCCAGTGCCGTCGGTGCGTGCCTTCGGCTGGTGGCGGATTCGAACGGCGATTGGGTAACGACGGCAAAGAACGGGACCTGGACGCAGGAGAGTTAATCGGAGAAA
>CAYSBK010000146.1:0-6190 GCA_964429265.1 uncultured Pirellulales bacterium
AGCCGGCGGCGCTCAGTACGCAATAACATAGTACTGGACCACATAAAAAAGTCTGCCGATGTGGCCTTTGCAAATTCACAGCAGGTCGATGCAGGTTCTGCGTCCGGGCCGGTAGCGCTTCGACATCCCGTCGCTGACCCTCGTGGTTCACGCACCGGCGTTTCGGCTAATAAGATAATTTAAGTCCCCTTATATGTGTAGCTTAAGCGAATGATTTACGAAACTACCTTTCTTGTAACTTTGGCGCTGGCGGGTATGCTCCTCGTCGTTCCAAGGAAGTACTTCGTGCTGCCGTTCATCCTGGGGACATGCTTTCTTCCGGCCGACCAGCGCATCATCATTGCCGACTTGGATTTCACCGTTCTGCGGATACTTGTGGTCGCCGGGGTGTTTCGCTTGTGGCTGCGAAGGGAGATCAGGGCCATAAGACCGAACACGTTCGACAAGCTCCTGCTGGCGTGGGCAGTAACCGGCGCAGTGATATACGTGGCTCAGTGGCAGGATACGAGGTCGTTCATCTACAAGTGCGGCGTTTTGTTCGATGTGCTCGGGATGTACTGGCTGTTTCGACAGAACATCAAGTCACTGGATGATATCGTTTTGTCCTTCAAGGCTCTGGCCGGTTGTGCCTTGTTGCTGGTGCCGTTCGTGGCGGTTGAATGGGCAACGGGCAAGAATCCATTTGTGGCTCTCGGAACGGTCGGCACCGCCGTCCGCGAGGGACATTACAGATGCCAGGCTTGTTTTCCGCACTCAATAATGCTTGGATTGTTCTGGGGGACGCTGTTGCCGGTTTTTGTGGGACTTGCGGTGCGGCAAGAAAAGAAATTGTTTTATGTTGCTGCCTCTGCAGCCTGTGTTTTTATCGTGTCCAGCACTGCTTCAAGTACTCCCATAGGGACGTTGGTAGCGATAATGTTGCTGCTTCCGCTGTTTCCATACAGAAGATACGGTCGGCGGATAGCCTGGTTGATGTGCGGTTGTCTGGCTGGGCTGCATCTGGTAATGCAAGCGCCCGTGTGGCACCTGATTTCTCGCGTGAATATGGTGGGCGGCTCAACTGGCTGGCACCGCTACTTCCTGATTGACCAGGCCGTTAAGCACTTCAACGAGTGGGCGTTGCTTGGCACCCGGAATACTGCGCACTGGGGCCGGGGTTTGGGCGACATCACCAATCAGTATGTAGCCGAGGCCGTCAGCGGGGGACTGGTGACGCTCGTACTGTTCGTTTGTCTGATGATTTTTGCCGCCAAGATATTGGGTTCGTACTCGCTGCGATTGGCGTCGAAGGCAAACCAATGGCTGATGTGGTGCATATGTGTGTCCGTCCTGGGACACTGTATCGCCTTTTTGGGAGTGGGCTATTTCGGACAGATACGGATGCTGCTGTATCTGATGTTTGGCATCGTGGCTGCGGTTTATGAGATGTCACATGCTTCGAAACGGCTTCCAACGCGTTCATACCGCAAGATACCGGATGGTGCAACTCTCTCAGTTGGTTAACAACGAACGATTTCTATGCGCAAAATCACAGTTGTATACAGCTTTCCAATCCGGCTCGGCACTGCAGGGGTGGGCATGACCGCCTTTCATCAGGTGAAAGGACTGGCGGAACAGGGCTTGCGGGTTCACCTGTTCGCAGGTAGCTGTGAAAAACCGATAGACGGATTGGCCGGCCTGAGGCAAACGCTCGTTCCCTTGGGCGTCAAGGTGCCTATAAGCCTTCTCGGGACCAACAACAGTGCCAAACTGCATGACCGCATCGTGGCCGGGACACTGGCCCGGATTCATCGTAAATCGCCGATAGACGTCGTTCACTGCTGGCCGCTCGGCGCCGAGCAAACCCTGAGAGTTGCCCGCCGACTCGGCATAAAGACCTTTCTGGAGCGTCCCAATACGCACACCCGTTATGCCTACAAGGTAGTGGCGGAAGAATGCAAGAAGCTCGGCATCAAGCTGCAAAAGTCCCACTCCCACAGGTACAATCCCAGGAGGCTTCAGCGAGAAGAAAGGGAGTATCAACTTGCGGATGTGCTTCTATGTCCATCGGAGTTCGTCGGCAGAACTTTCCTTTCCGAGGGCATAAGCCCACGAAAAATAGCCTATCATCAGTACGGCTTCGACCCGGAACGGTTCCACCCACCTGAAGACGGACGAACGCAAAGCAATAACACTTTTGATATGGCCTTCGTCGGTAACGGCGACCCGCGTAAAGGCTTGCACTATGCATTGCGGGCCTGGAGCAATTCTGCGGCAAAGCAAAAAGGCACGTTGTACGTATGCGGGAAATTGTTGCCTGCATACAGGAAGCTGCTCGGAAAAATCCTGGACTCTCCCAACGTCAAGACTTTGGGTTATACCAACGATGTCAACTCGCTGCTGCGCCGATGCCGGGCGTTAGTTCTGCCGTCGGTCGAAGAAGGAAGCGCGCTGGTCACGTATGAAGCAAGAGCCTGCGGATGCGTGTTGCTTGTTTCGGACGCCTCGGGTGCACATTGCACGCATATGTATGATGGTCTTGTTCATCCCGCAGGCGATGTTGCGACGCTTAAGGACCATATCGACCTGATTACTTCAGATGAACATACGTACGGACGTCTGCGCAGGAACAGTCTCTCCCAAGCCGCACAGTTCACCTGGGCGAAAGCCGCCGAGAGGCTGGTCGAAATATATCGGGACACGCTTGCCGAGAGGTAGCCCCATTCAGATTTCGGAAACCACATCGCACGAAACGTCGCAAATTACCCGCGGGGAAAGTGCATTTTCTCGGCACTTGAAATCGCTGCGCGGCCACAGGGTATATTTGGAGCCTCTGGCCGGAAACAACGGCGACGCTCTGATATTGCTGGGAATGAAGCATTTACTGGGCAAGGCAGGGCTGAGGATGGTTGCACGACCCGAACAGGCACAACACATTCTGATCAATGGCGGTGGTGCAATGAACGATATCTGGCGTGCCGGCCTGGACGTCATTGCGAGGTATCGCCGCAGGTATCCTTCGCTGCCGGTTACCGTCGGGCCGAGTTCGTATCGTTTCAACGGAATTGACTTCGGCGCGATATGTGACATAAGTACTGCACCACTGTTTCTTTTTGCTCGGGAACGCATCAGCGGTGCAATCGTTCGGCAAGAAGTACCCAGGCCGCACGTCAAAGTTATGGTCAGTCCCGATCTGGCGTTTGAGCTGGCCGATAGCGATTTCATACGCGAACTTTCCAGCAATTGCAATGAGCAGCACGTATTAATTGCGATGAGAAAAGACATAGAGGGTGCCACGAAGCTGCTGTCCAGAACCAGGGGCACGTGGCTGCCTCAAAGGCTCAGACGTCCGTTATCACGACTGAGGGACCGATTGACGGCATTGAAAAGCAGAGATGTGATCGGCGCGATCCTCGAGTCCGCAGCGCTTCCGAGGTCGATGCCGCGATTGTACAGGGACGTTTCCGTTTCCGTCAGTTTTGTGGAGTTCACCGAGGCGATTCGGAACGCCGCTCTGATAATAACCGACAGGCTGCACATCGGCATCCTGGGATACTTGCTGGAGAAGCGCGTGGTCTTGCGCCCGGGGGCCTACCACAAGATTCGCGGTGTTTACGAATTGTCTATGTCCGGTCCTAACAGCCGAACCACGCTTATTGCTTGAGCCGATAACAGCATAATGATAGATGTATCCGTGGTTATCGTAAGCTGGAACACGCGGGAGGTCCTACGCGATTGCCTCAAGTCACTATATGCAAATGCCGGTGAGATAACTTTTGAAGTCATAGTGGTTGATAACAACTCGGCTGACAATTCACTCGAAATGGTACGGTCCGAGTTTCCCGATGTCATAACCATCCGTAACCGTCAAAATCGAGGATTCGCCGCCGCCAGCAACCAGGGCATCGCGGCAGCGACAGGCAGATATGTGCTTCTGCTGAATAGCGACACAATCGTGCTGGAGGATGCAATAGCCAGGGCGGTGCGTTTCGCGGATGCCAATCCTGACGCAGCAGTGGTTGGCTGTCGCGTTCTCAATCCGGACCTCACATTGCAGCCGACGTGTTTTATGTTCCCGTCGATTCTGAACCTGCTTTTGTCGAGTACGTATCTCTACAAGCTGTTTCCCAGGAACAGGTTCTTTGGCCGTGAAAGAATGACGTGGTGGGAAAGGGACGCCGCAAGGCAGGTGGACGTGGTGACCGGCTGCTTTATGCTGGTAAGGCGACAGGCCATAGCACAAGTCGGCACGATGGATGAACGGTTCTTTATGTACGGCGAGGAAACCGATTGGTGTTACAGGTTCAAGCAGGCCGGCTGGAAAGTGCTGTTTACTCCTGATGCTCAGATTATTCACATTCACGGTGCCAGCAGCACACAGGTAAAACCACAAATGGTGCTGCAACTACGAGGTAGTATTCTGCTTTTTTTCAAGAAGCACAGAAGCCGGCCCGTTTATTGGCTGGCCTGTTTACTGGTAGCTGCCTTCTTTTTCCTGCGAATCTTCTACTGGCTGCCACGAGCAATGATTTCGAGTACCGGCGGCGATCAATATATGTGCACCGCCCGGACGTACGTCAGAGGTACGCTATACGCCTTGTCGGGCGGGTCGGGCTTGTGCGTGGAGCGATAATCTGAAACCCAGACGCGGACAATTTGATGTTCTCTGCTTCGGCGGAGAGGATTGGTGGTATCACAACAGGGGCCACACCGACTTTCAGCTTATGAAACGGTTCGCCGCAATGGGCACGGTTCTTTATATCAATTCGATTGTGACCCAGAAGCCGGACCTGAGCAGGGTCAGGACATTTACGCATAAACTTATCCGCAAGTCCAGGAGCATATTCAAAGGCCTGCAAAAGGTCGACGGCGGTTTCTGGGTGTGTAGTCCATTTTCGATGCCGGTTCACCATATCGGCGGCGCCAGACGGATAAACGATGCTCTGTTATGGCGGCAGATAAATCACGCCTGCCGGAGATTGCGGTTTTCTGTTCCGATTGTGTGGGTGGCCTGTCCCACCGCCTGCAACCTGGCATTGAGACTGAATAAAAGAAGTCTGGTGTACCAGAGAACGGACCGATTCGAGGACTACCCCAACGTAGATGCTCAGATGATAATCGATTGCGACCGAAGTCTGAAAACCTCTGCCGATGTAACATTGTTTGTCAACAGGGCCCTGTACGACCAGGAGCATAAACAGTGCAGAAGGGCCGTCTATCTGGACCAGGGCGTTGACTTTGATTTGTTCGCATCGGCGGAACAGAATCCAACGACACCTCCGGATATTGCCGGAATACGAAACCCGATAGTCGGCTATTTCGGTGCGATTGATGAGCATAAGTTCGACACGAGGTTGGTCGAAACGGCGGCAGAGAGACTACCCGGCGTGTCGTTTGTTCTGGTGGGAAGCGTTTCCATCGATTGTTCACGCCTGGCCGCTAAAAAGAATGTCTATATGCTGGGACAAAAGCCTTACGAGCTGATACCGCACTACGGCAAGTTTTTTGACGTGGCCATTTGGCCGGCTCCAAAGAATCGCTGGACCGAGGTCGCCAATCCCATCAAGCTCAAAGAATACCTGTCACTTGGTAAGCCGGTTGTGTGTAGTTCTGCCTGTACTGAGCTCGCCGAATACTCCGACGTATTATACCAGGCCGACACGACCCAAGAGTTTGTGGAATCAATAAGACGGGCCATTGCTGAGGACGATTCCGAACGTATTGAACGGCGGAAAGAACTTGCGAGAAAACACTCGTGGGACGCGAAGGCTCGCTCACTGCTGGAAGTATTGGCCCAATGCCACTGAAACGCAAACACCTGCAAATGGAACCAGACAGAAAACTAAGGGTTTGCCTTGCCGCATCGGCCGGGGGGCATCTGACGCAGTTACTTGAACTGTCCTCTTGCTGGCGGCAATACGACGTGTTCTGCGTTTCCACCAACGAGGTCGCCGTGACAAAACTCAGAGATTATCCCATAGTATACACTGTTGGCGAAGGCAATCGGAAACATCCGTTTCGATGTCTTATGATTCTGCTGCGTTGTTTGTCGATAGCCCTCAGGCACCGCCCGCACGTGGTAATCAGCACGGGCGCAGCTCCTGCTTGTCTATTCTGTCTTGTAAGCAAGGCCCTGGGTTCAAGGATTGTATGGATAGACAGCATTGCCAACGTAGAGCGCTTGTCGCTGAGCGGCCGAATCATCAGGCCC
>CAYSBK010000147.1:0-6189 GCA_964429265.1 uncultured Pirellulales bacterium
ATCGACTACCTATAGGTAGCAATCTGGTCGGCCTGCCCGGCATCCGCCGGCCCGCATTCTGACGTGATGCCGAGCGAAGCGAATCATCCGGGCCGCGAATGCAAAGCAATACCGTCCTTAGCCAAGCGAAGGGATGACAAGGAAGGGCATCGCAGCCGACCGCCCCCACCAACGCCGTTCCGGCAGCCCCTGCCCAACCCGAGACGGCGCATTTTTTTTGCTTTTTGCTATGGCGCCGTCAGGTCGTGCCACAATTCAAGCATTTCCGCGGACTCCT
Source organism: uncultured Pirellulales bacterium (assembly GCA_964429265.1). Lineage (GTDB taxonomy): Bacteria > Planctomycetota > Phycisphaerae > Sedimentisphaerales > Anaerobacaceae > CAYSBK01. The sequence continues at coordinate 278 of CAYSBK010000147.1, forward strand.
GACGGCTCTGGGGAAAAACCAGCGGCCGAAGGGCAAGCCTTGCCTGTGTTTCCTTTGCAAGCGACGCCAGCCGCTGCACGTAACGGCGCCAGTTGCGTTGTTGTTTTTCTTCGGCGGTCGGCGCAATCCTGCTGTAGAGCACCGTGCCGGTTTCGCCGGCTATCTCGAAAAGGCGGCGCGTATCATAAGATTCCGGGTTGCCCAGGTCGACAGCCTTGACGCCGCTGCATCGGCACAGCCGCTCAAAGAAGTATTCGTGTTTGCCGCAGTAGTGCATAAAGACGCCGCCGAATCGCTCCGCGCATTTTTCAATGTGCGGGATTACAAAGCGGTCGATTTGTCCCGGCCCGACCATCGCGGGCGAATCTTCCGCGATGCGAAGCCCGGCATCGGCAAAGTAGATGCCCTGCTCGGTGCCGTGGCCGTGAACCATCGAGCAGTTTTCTTCGCCGATGAGCTTTTTGCAGTGCCGGACCGCCCGAATCATAAGCTCCAGCGAGATCTCCAGCAGCTCATCGACCCAGGCTTGCTTTTGCGGGTCCATAATGTCATAAAATATCTGCTGTCCGTAAACAAGATGGGCGATGTCGAAGACGCCCTGGTTGTCGGGCTGGTAGGCCTTGACTTCGGTTTCAGCGGCGGTGCTGTGCCGTTCGTAAAAACCCTGTGCCAGCCGCATAAGTTCCGTCGATGCGACGTCGACGTCACGCGCAGCCCGGATTTGCTCGGGCGACAGAGGTTCGCCGCACCACGGCATCAGCCCCTGGCGGATCTCGTAACTCTGCCCCGTCATCGACGGCACAAACACCACGCCCAGGTTCGGCCTGACGGTGGGGATTCCGTCGGTGGGCCAGTCAATGACCGGCCGGGCCCGCGACATCTCGTTTTCCCACATCCCGGGCGGATCGTAAAACCGCTGCCTGTAGTCCGCCGTGTCGTATATCTGCACCTGCCACTCTTCGTTCATATCGCGGCCGGGCGGTATCAGCAGCAGCGAAGGTCCCCGGCCCGCCCAGAAACGCTCGTGCATCTTTATCTTTTCTGCGGTTGTCACGCCACGTCTCCTGTATAGCTTTATCGCTGGACGGGTTGAGCCGGCGGCGGGGTCTGAAGCCACTTGAGGTTGAAGGCATAGTGCAGGCGGCTGCTGATAAGATGAATCAAACCGTCGGCGCTTCGGCAGACCGACAGATACCCTCTCGGTTCGGCCGAGTCGAACCCCATCTCGAAAGTCCGCCCGTCGAGGGTTTCGAGCTTGCGGCCGGGGCCGTCGTCGCTTACCAGCCGGACGTGCGGCCAGTTCCGGCCGTCATCGTAAGACACCGCCGCAAATAACCCCGATACCTTCCTTTGCTTGCCGGAAACGTCGGTAATCTTCATATTTTTGCAAAAAGACGCCAGAAACAGCGGCCCCTCCGCCAGCCGCAGCATCACCGGTCTCTGGCCTCCCCCGACCGGCGGGAAGATGCCGGCGGTCTTGTGCCAGGACCTACCCATATCGCAGGAGATGCTCTTGGGCATTCGGCCTTTTATGTTGTCGCCCCGGCCGAAAGCAATCAGCCGACCGTCGGCAAGCTGTGCCACGCAGGCGTGGATGCCGGCGATGGTGCCGCCGGGGTCGAGCCAGGTCTTGCCGTTGTCGCTGCTAAGATAAATGGCCGACCCGCCGCTTCCGCCGGTAACCGCGTCGCAGGGCAGGAGAATCCGGCCGTCCTGCGTGCGGAAGACGGACTCGATTGGCATCTGGCGGATGTTGTGCTCGGGCAGGATTATCCGCGGGGTGCTCCAGGTCCGGCCGCTGTCGGTCGATGTCCGCATGATAACCGCCAGCGAACCCCACGTCGCCGCCGCGGCAAAACCATTGAAATGATAGAGGGTCCCGTCGGCGTCACACCACAGGGCGGGCGTGTGGTCGTTGCGGTCGACCTGGTCCCAGAACATCGTTGCCGGTTCCCACCGTGCAGCCCCGTAGCGCAAACGACTGGCCACGATGGCAAGTTCCCTGCGGCTTTCCGAAATACACGTGTACCAGATGGCCAGCAGGTCGCCGTTGGGACACTGCGCGATGTTCGGAACGTGATTGTGATTGGGAAAGATCGGGCCGTTGGCATCGTCGGGGATTATGACGTATTTTTGCGGCTCGGCAAAATAAGGCTCGCTCGCATCCGGCCCCTCGGTGATGTCAATCGGAACAGCCTGCTTGACGTATCGCCGGTTCAGCGGCGGTTCGGGCACCGGCAGGGGGCCTGTCGCGGGCATCTCGCCCAGCACCACGCGAAAGCCGATAATCCAGCTTCTGTCGCCCGGCACCACCGCCATACGGTTCGCCGAACGCAGATAGTAAGGCTCGGTCGAATGACTGCCGCCGCGGGTCACCTTCAGCTCGCCGCCCGCGTATCCGACCGGGTCCACCTGGTGGCCGGCCTTGTAGGGGCCGTACCAGTCCAGGCACCATTCCTCGACGTTGCCGTGCATATCGTAAAAGCCCCAGGCATTTGGGCGGGTCTTGCCGACGTGCAACGGTACCAATTCTTTTCTTCCCTTGCTTCTTTCAGGGTCGGGGTACCAGCTATTGCCCTGGTTTTTGATGAAATCGGGGTCCAGGGCATCCCCGATATTGAAGACGGTGCGTGTGCCGGCCCGGCAGGCATATTCCCACTCGGCCTCGGTGGGCAGCCGGTAAGGCAGGCCTTCCCTGGCGCTGAGCCACTCGCAGAAGGCGTTGGCGTCATACCAGCTTACGAACACCACCGCCTCGTCGTTTTCTATGGAAAAGCCCAGCTTGCCGCGAAGGTAGCGATGCGACGGGTCGAACTTTTCGTACTGCGCGTTGGTAACCTCGTAAGCGCCGATGTAAAAGGGTTTGCTGATGGTGACCCTGTGGACGGGATGCTCGTCGGCGTCGCCGTCTCTCTGGTAGTCGTACCGGCAAAGGGACTTATCAAGGCGCTTTTGCAAGAAGCCCATATCGAAGCTGCCCGCCTCGATGCGGACGAACTTCATACCAATCGAATTGGTGTATACTTTGCCGGTGGGTATCTTTCCGGCAAAAGCACCCGTTGCCGGGGCCGCTGATGTGATGGCAACAAGGACAATAGCAAAGGTTCTGCTGTTCATACGTGTAACTCCTCGATCACAGCTAATCGTTTTCCAGAGACGGTTGCAGGTAGTGGCTCAACGGCCGCCGCCGAGGGTAGCGACCGGTATGGTCCTTCGATATTGTTGTGGAGTGGAACCGGCCGGCACTATTACGAAAACCTCTTCTCTTGCGGTTTCAAAACGCAACAGTGCTCCGGCCATATCCTTCCATTTGGTACCGTCGCGGTAAACGGCCACCGCCTTTTCGCCCCAGGGATTGCGCAAGCGGCATTGGGCGCCGGCCAGGGACTTGATTTCCACGAACTCGATTCGTCCGTTTTGCATCGACGAGGTCACCAGAAAACCTCCGCGACACAGCAGCGTAAAGGCGGCATCCCATTCTCTCGGCCAGGCACAAAACACGTTCATCACCGTATCCCGGGCCGGTCCCGGCGGAACAGCCTGGCAAAGCGCCCGGTGGAGGGCTTCGACGGCCATGCCGAGGTCCTCGACGGTTATGGCCTGGGGACCTTCCCAGTTCGCCAGGCGGTTAGGCAGAAACCGCTTGGCTCTGTCCTGCCAACCTGGTATCAGCCCGAGCTTGCCGGGCAGCAACCTTTTGAGATCCTCGGTGCGGCCGAGTATCGCCGCGGCGATATCCATTCGGTAGGTGACACCTTTTTTGATGCTGAGGTCGAAGGTGTCATTGGCTATTTTGAACCTTTCTGGGTCGTGATATTTAGTTTCGATGGTACAAAGGTCGCAATAGATAAAGGGCCTCTGGCTGATGCGACTTCGGCCGCGAAGGTATCTGGACTTGACGGTGTTTATCCAGTAAATCGGCTCGTTCGGTTCACGGGCGATTCCCGCCTGCGGATTGTCACTGGTCGGCAGCGGCGCCAGGTTGTCCAGAAACTCCTGCCAGAGCTTGCGCAGCTCCGCATCGACGTTCAGTATCTGCGAGGCCTTGATCGCCGCAGGGAACACTCCGTGCATCGCCACCATCTCATCCATTGGGTCGTAGCAGTCCCACGATCCTTCGTTGTTGTTTACGTGGTCGATGTGGTATCGCCCGTCCGCACCTTTCTTGACGTGCGGAAAGTTACGATAAAACTCGGCGGCGCCTTTGAGCATCGGGTAGGCACGCTCACGCAGCCACTCCTTGTCCAGCGTGAACTCGTACCGCTGCCAGTAGAGATAGGGGAGCCTGCCGGTGGTGGAAAGGATGTGGACGCACTGGCCGAAAGGCCCCGCCCCCTTGTCGGGATACTGCCAGTGCCCGTCCACCCACTTGCCGTAGTCCTTCCAGTTCCAGCGAGCGTTTTGCGGATGCTTCGGGTCGGCAAATCTGCGGAAACGTTCGGACATCCGGCTCCAGGGTTTTCGCAGCAGGTAAAGGTCGTGCATCTCGGCGGCGATATCCTCGGGCAACTCGGCCAGCCCGTCGAACCACACCGCCTCCGGGATGAAAATCCCCTTCGAATCCCACTGCTGCCGTGCGGCGGTCGCAAGCGAATCGTACATCCCGCTGTACATATCGAACATCGGGTCCATCAGCTCGGGGCGATTGGCGGCGAAAAGCCCCTTGTAGAGGAAGCTGAGGTTATTCCACCAGTGCTGGGCTCCCCATTCCCTTCGGTCGCCCTCGGTGGACCATATCATACCGTTGAACTTGGCGGGCAATTTTCCGCGGGATCCGCTGGCCATAATGTAGAGGAAATAATTGTAGCGTTTCTCTATTTCGTCGGCCACGCCGTCGGCGCTGTGCAGATGTACGAAGCCCTTTGACCAGAACCTCCGCCAGAAGCGCTCGTTGTCGGCCAGCAACCCGGCGAAGCCTTTGCCTTCCGCGGCATCGAGTTGTCGTTCGGCCGAGGCGACAATGTCCTCGTTGGGGTCGAAGCTGGCCGCACTGGCTATCAAAACCACGAATTTCCCGCTGGCCGGTTCGACCGACAGCCGTACCTCGGTCCAGTTTGCGAGCTTGGCCTTGCAGCGACGCCCGGCCGCACCGATTACCACTGCCGAGCCGCAGTAGTAGCTGCCCTCGGTGAATTTTTGCGTGAGGATTATTCGGTCGCCGCGGACGGCAAGTTCCGACTTTGCAAGGTGATTTCTCGTTTCGACCGTCGGCGGCCGCAGCATCCTGAGGTTGACGTTTACAGGCGTGGGGGTATCTCGTTGGTCGTCGATTTCTACCGCTATGACGTCGCCTTTCTGCCAGGCCGCCGCTCTTGCCGATACGCCCGCGCCGGCAACCGTAACCACGCCATCGTAAACGGACAGGTGCTGCGAGGTATTATCGTGGGGGAATACGTCGGGGCCGTAATCGACGAAGTCGATGTCAACGAACCCACAGCCGCTGCAGTAGTCCCGGCCTTCCATACCAACGACGCTGCGGTGCCTCCGGTAGAAGCTGTTAGTGTATCTGTTGTTGGGGTAAACATCGACCCTGTTGATTTGCATCCTAAGCGCCGTCGGCGTCGTCCAGACCAGCGTTCCGACGGTGCCGTTGCCGATGGGCAGGCCGTGGTCGCTGGATTCAACGGCCTTGTCGTAGCGCAGATCCGCCCGGGCCGCCAGGCGGGGATAATCCACGGAGATTATCGTCGAGCCGGCAAGCAGCCGCACGTGCCCGATAAGTAGAAATGCAATTCCAAGGCCTGCCGCCGCCAGCCTAACAGCTCTTGTCTTGTGCTGGTATCCACTAGGTCTCATCGGTGCCATTATACCGGGCGCCGCCGGCCGTGCAAGCCGGTGACTTGCGCCACCGGGAAAGACCGGGGCCGGCGATACGAACGGGGACAAATGCCAGCCTGGAGACTCTCAGGGTC
>CAYSBK010000148.1:0-6080 GCA_964429265.1 uncultured Pirellulales bacterium
GTTTTACGGCACCGACACAATCAGGATAGTCAACAGCGTGCTGGAACGGCTGGGCCGGCTTGTGGCATACTGGCTCGAATGTGACTGCGACAACAGGCCGGGCTGGTGCGACGGCTTTGACATCAACGGCGACGGGGTGGTGAACTTTGTGGACTTTGCGATGGCGGATATGCCCGCGGCGGAAAAGGCGGCGCGCTGAATCACAATCGGCCTGCTGCGGCCGGCGCCGGGATGGTGAATCGCCCAACAGATGTGGCCGGTTGCGGAACAACCGTGCAGGTTATGCCGGCGGTGCGCTGCGCGCAACGGCACTGGGTGTGCGGCATCCGGCCAGGACGACGGCTGGGGCGGACCACGGCGTGAATGTCGACGTCGAAATCGGTGTCCTGCCGGCCGATGGCTATGGGGCCATAGGTGTAGCTGCGGACCGGCGGTTGATGTCGAACGGCATAGGGAGGCTGGGCAACGGGCGCGTCGAGGGCATCGGCGGCTGCGGCTGATTCAATGATGCGCACGCCGGAGTTCACGAGGTCCCACTCGTCGGCCATACGGTACGCGACGTAAAGTTCGCCGTTGCGGTCCCAGATGAAGACGTATCCTGCGAGGTGGTTTTGTCCTGCAAGCAGGGCCACCACGGCACAGGCGGGCTGATTCTGGAGCGGCTGCGTCCGGAAAAACGCCAGTGCGGTCAGTATCAGCATAATTTTGGGGAGCTGTTTCATTTTTTCGTCTCCCGCCGGTTCGCCGGCCTAAAGCATTTCGTCCGTGTCCAGTTTCCACTAATAACAGCGGGGCGCAAATCCGTAAATCGGGCCAGAACCTCATTTTCACATAGGTCGATACCTTCGGGCGACATCGGGTAATCCCTTAGGGGGGTGGTTGCAGACGGTCGCCGCGGCGGCAAAAAAATCGTTTTTTGTTCTTTATCTCCGGCCGTGGGTCTGGTATGTTACCTACAGATCAGCGGGAAATCAGCGTCAACCATTTGTTGAAAGGACTGAGTATGGTCACGTCAAGAACTGTTGGCTGGGCCATTCTGGCCGGGCTATTGTGTGTGCCGGTTTGTCTGCGGACCGCCGCCCGGGCAAACGACGTTGGATCGGCCCGGGAGTTGCTGAAATCCATACGGACCCAGACAGCAGGGCGCGGCAGGGCCTCGTACGAGAATCGTTCGTCAAGCGACGTGGTGGCGGCGAGCGAACAACCGGCCGGCCAAGAGCCGAAGCCCGCGACCGCCGCGCAACCGCCGGAGACAGCCGGGCAGGCTGAATCCGCCGGCGACGAGTTGCTCAGAGCGATACCCGCGGGATGCCTGTTTTGCGTCAGGGTCAACAACCTCGGCGAAACGCTGGGCCGGGTGGACCAGTTTCTGGGCGGTGCATTGCCGGTGCCGATAGCAGTTTCGATGCTGGTTCAAGCGAATCTGGCGAAACTTCTGGGCAGTCAACAACCGGCGGGCGTGGATCCGGCGGGCAATTTCGCCTGTTTTGCCGTGTCGCAGTCCGGCGGAACGCCCGCGGCGGGGCCGCCGGCGCCGCCTTTCGTGGGTGTGCTTGTGCCGGTGAAGGACTACCGGCAATTCGTGGAGGGCAACGGCAACGTTGCGCCGCCGGACCAGAAAGGCATCTCAAGGATAACCAGCCAGGGTATGCCCGCGCTTGTCGCCGGGCGGTTTGGTCGTTTTTCGCTGATAACGTTAGCGCAGTATTACGACCGGCTGGCGGCGCTGACGGGCGCGGGGCAGCCGGCCGCGAAGGCATCGCTGGCGGCGGTATTGCAGGCGGACCAGGTGGCGGAGGCAATCTCGTCACCCGTGTGGGCGTACGTAAATATGCAGCAGGTGCGGGAGGAGTATGGCCCGGCAATGCTGGCCGGGCTTGAGGCGGCGAAAGCCCAGATGGAAGCGGCACAGTCGAGGTCCTGCGTATCAAACCCGGAAGCTGCATCGAGGATTATGGACGTGTATTCTTCTTTCGTGCAGGTGTTGATGAAGGAGATTCAGTCGCTTACGCTGAGCCTGGAGCCGACCGCCAGCGTCTGCAGGCTGACCGCCACCGTCGCTGCGGTGCCGGGAACAGATGCGGCGAAAGCGCTGGCCTCCGAAGGCGCGGGCGAGTCGGTCAATCCGTTGCTCGGTTATCTTGAGAATGGTGCGGCGGCCAATATGGCCTTCAGGATAAATACACCCTGCTGGAAGAAACTGTACGCGGTGGGCCTTGATATGATGGAGGCGATGGCCGGCGAGAATATGTCGGCCGGTGACTTGGAGCAAATAAAAAGCCTCGGCGCCGAGATGCTTGACTCGATGGGTGAGTACATTGCCGAGAGTGTAACGATTAATCCGCAGGCAGTTCCGCCATTTTCGGCCAGGTATGCCTTTCAGGTGGGGGACGCTGAGAAATACGGAAATGCGTTGGAGCAACTTGCCGCGGTGTGGAATAATGGGCCTGGCGGTTTGTACGAGAAAATGGGTATGAAGACTCGCTATGTTATTAAACCCAAGGCCCAGCGATACAAGGGCGTCTGGATAGACGAGGCTAAACTGACTATGACCGCCGATGCCAACTCGCCCGAAGGCAAGATGATAGTGGCGATCTACGGCGGCGGATTTGATTACAGATGGGCAGTTGTGAACGGCCTTTGCGTCGGTGTCGTCGGCGGGGACGTCGACGTGGCGGTGCGAAAACTGATCGACCAGGCAAAGGCCGGCAGCCCGGGGCAAGTGCCATCCGAGATAAAGACCGCCCTTGAGCTTGTGCCACAGGCCGGCCGGGCAGATTTTATGGTCACCTTCAATGTTCTGCGGCTGGCCGGGTTCGTGAGGCTGTTTGCGCCGGTGCCCGTTGCGGGTACCGAGGTACCGACAAGCGGCAACATAGTGGTGTGCGGCGGGGTCGGCGACGGCAAACTGACCGTCACAACGGCGGTGCCCAAGCAGCACCTGACCGAGGTAATCGCGGCGGTGCAGAAACTGATACAGGAAAAGATGAAAGCGGCGCGGGCCGGGAAAACAGGCCCGCCGGCCGGTGCGCCCGTAAGACCAATCGCACAACAGGTCGTCCAGGGCAAAATCAAGGGCACCACCGTAACTCTCGAAAAGGCCGAGGTAAACAATGACGGGGTGGTGGCCATCTATACCGGCGATTCGTGGGGGGGCAATCCGAGTGTTCTTCTTTTCGTGTTCGACCTGAAGGGGGCCGGCGTTCCAGAGAACCGCACGTTTGTCGTGGAGCCTGGTTCCGGCGCCGAGGCACCGATGGTTCACGTTCATTTCAGGTGGAAAGACCCCGACACCGGCAAGATAAAGACCGACGTTGTTACGCGCGGGTTCGGCTTGCAGTTGCGGTTCGGCCGGCAAAGCGGCAACACAATCACCGGTGCGATTCTGCTGGACATACCCGAGCAGGACACCCATATCGAAGGCAACTTCGTCGCCGAGATCAAGACGGCCGACAAGAAGTCGGCGTCGGGCGGTTCGCGGGGGCACGACCGGATCACGCAGGGCACTGCCCGATACCCGTGGCGGGGCCAGGCCGGTGATTCGGCCGGCAGGGGCAGGAACCTGAACATCGTCACGGTTAAAGTCCTCGGTGTCACCGACTACCGCACGGAGGAAACGGTGGCCGAGCAACTGAACTCGCTGACGGGGTCGCGGCGGGCGTGGCTGAGCTATCGCAGAAAAGGCGATACGATGACCGCACAATTGGGGCCGGTCCCGGACCCGCGGGCGCTTGCCGGCAAATTGGGCTTCGGGACCGTCACCTCAATGGATGACAACCTGATCGTCGTGCAACTTCCCTGAGGGTTGCACCATTTGCGAGAAACAGCGGCGCCGACGGCTTGACTTTTGCGGGGGGTTGGTGTATGCTCGGTTGTCTTTAATTCCAATGAAGGGCTGATGCTATGTCTATTCGAGAATGGTTGCGAAACGGTGCGGTCGTTACGGTGACGGTGCTTGTGGTGCCGGTTTTTGCGGGGCGGGTCCTTGGGCGGCAGGCGGAATCTGCGGGGTGGCAGCCGTTGTTTGACGGCCGGACGCTGGCAGGCTTCGTGCGGCTCGGCGGAAAGGCGATCTACAAGGTCGAGGACGGCGCAATCGTCGGAGTTACCGTAAAGGGCACGCCGAACAGTTTCCTGTGCACGAAGAAGCATTACGGGGATTTCATACTTGAATTTGACGTAAAGGTGGACCCGGAGCTTAATTCCGGGGTGCAGATACGCAGCCGAAGTCTGAAGGCTTACCAGAACGGCAGGGTCCACGGCTACCAGGTGGAGATAGACCCGTCGGCGCGGGCGTTCAGCGGCGGCATTTACGACGAGGCCCGCCGCGGCTGGCTCAACGATTTGAGCGACAACGAGCCTGCGAGAAAGGCCTTCAAGCCCGGGCAGTGGAATCACTTCCGGGTGGAGGCGATAGGCGACTCGATAAAGACGTGGGTGAACGGGGTGCCGGCGGCGGACCTTGTCGACTCGATGACGCTGAGCGGCTTCATCGGGCTGCAGGTGCACTTGACGAAATCCGACCGTCCGCTGGAGGTCCGCTGGCGCAACCTGCGGATAAAGGACCTCGGCAGACACGTATGGAAACCTTTGTTCGACGGCAAGACGCTTAACGGCTGGCATACCCTGCCCGGGGGGAAGTGGCGCGTGGAAAACGGCGTTATCATAGGCACCAGCCCAAAGAGCGAGCCGCGTCACGGCCTGCTTGTTACCGACCGGCGGTTCGGCGACTTCACGGCGAGGCTGAAGTTCAAGGCAGTGGAAGGCAACAGCGGTTTCTACTTTCGCTGCGAGGAAGTCAACAGCATCGTTGGCGTGCACGGTTTCCAGGCGGAGATAGACAAGACCAACGACGTCGGGGGGCTTTACGAAACGGGCGGCCGGGCCTGGGTCGTCAAGCCGCGACCCGAGGACGTGAAAAAATGGTTCAAGCCGGGACAGTGGAACCGGATGACGGTCTCGGCACACGGCAGGCGCATCGTGGTGCACGTCAACGGCTACAAGACCGCCGAGTTGAAAGACGACCCCGGCCGGCTCGAAGGCCACCTCGCGTTGCAACTGCACGGCAGCAAGGATATGCACGTGATGTTCACGGACATCGAATTGCTGGTGCCGCAGGAAAAGGCGGGCGGCGATGTTGCCGGCGTGCAGTTGAAGCCGGTTTTTTTCAGGGCCGATTTTGAAGACGGCAGCCTGGATGCCTGGGAGGCTACGGACGCAGCGGCCTGGCGGATTGAAAAGACGGCCGAGGGTAACGTGCTATCGTTGTTCCAGCAGAGCCGCTACAAGCCGCCCGTGCGGTCGCCGGTGAATATCAACCTTATCAAGGATGTCTCGGTCGGCAGCTTCACGCTGGAACTGAAGGCCAGGTCCACCAAGGCCGAGTACCCTCACAGGGACCTGTGCCTGGTGTTCGGCTACCGCGACCCTTCGCATTTTTATTACGTGCACCTTGCCAGCCGGGCCGACCCGCACGCCAATTCCATCTTCGTCGTGGACGGCGCGCCTCGCGTATCTATCGCCACCGAAAGAACGACGGGGACAAAGTGGGGCGAAAGCTGGCACAAGATTCGGCTTGTTCGCGATGCGGATTCGGGCGATATCGAGGTCTTCTTCGACGATATGACGAAACCCGTAATGACCGCCCGGGACGACCGTTTCAAATCCGGCAAGGTCGGCGTCGGCTCCTTCGACGACACCGGCTGGTTCGACGACGTCACCATATTCGGCACAAGCCGATAACAGCTCACACCGAAACCAGGGTGTATGTCCGAAAGCTGCCTGAATGCGGGTATGGCTACAGCGGTCACTGCCGCAACCGCAATCGCCTCCTTAAGATCACCAGGGTTGCCGCACCAATGCCGAAGAAGCGCGTGGCCAGGCTGTCTCGTTACTTCGCTTGCTCTAACAAACCTTCCCTAAAGTAGTAAGCGGACGGTTTTTGATTGTTATAGACGAACACTTCAAACTCACCACTCGTCTCAATTCTGGTTGGTTCAACTGAGCCGAGGGCGGTGAAGGCGGTGGGGATTCGAGGTGCGGCGGGGCAGGTGAGAGAGTATCGACGAACGATTCTCAGC
>CAYSBK010000149.1:0-5970 GCA_964429265.1 uncultured Pirellulales bacterium
CTTTCTCGCCTGTGTCAATGCGCCCCGGCGGATTTTACATAGATTTTACATTCAGCCCCACGACCGCTTCGACCAGCCCTGCTATTTTGTCGCGCTCGGCGAAGCAAAGCATCTGGTCGCTGAGCCGGCGGGGCTACGGGCCTTCAGAAATCGCCGACATCTTTGACGGTACCACCGCGGTCGGCAGCGCCGACATGCTCGAAACACTGGCCGGGCATTCGACCGTCTTCCGGCTGCAAGGGCTTATCGGCATACCCCTTCAGACCCTGGTGAGCCTTCTGTTCCTGTGGCAGGTCAGGTTCCGCGAAGGTCAGCCCGACGATACGCCCCATATCGTAATCATCGAGGAGGCACACACGCTTGCCGGCAAGGAATCTCGCCAAGACATCGGCCAAGGCGTTCCGTCGAGGATGTTCCGGACCGCCCGTAAACGCCACATCAGCCTGGTTCTCTGCGACCAAGTCCCCAGCGAACTGCCGCCGGCGATACCGGGCAATCTGGGCTGCCGCATAGTGATGAGACTGGCAAACGCTCGCTGTGTCTGGTCGATACAAAACTCTACGGGATTGGACCGAAGGCAGGCCGAGGCCGTCACCGCGCTCAAGCCACGATACGCTGTAATGCACTACACGCCCTATCCGATGCCCTTCGAGATCGAGACGCCGGAACTGAGCTTCCCGGAACCCCCCGAAAAGAGCAAGCTCCGTCGACAGTCCCGGTTGCTGCTGTCACGCACCAGCTGCCACACCCACCAGCCGCAGGGGGATACGATGCTCCCCGGCCGACCCAAAAAGTTGCGTTTGCCGGCTTGACGGTGGAGCGGCGGGGCTTGTAGAATCTTGCCCGCGCTTGGTCGCGGTTGGAGCCGGACCGGCCGGGTTGAGTTACAACAGCGTTTTTAAGGAGCCCTGATATGAACGTCAGGATTGAAGATACCTGCACCTCCTGCGGTCTTTGCGTGGACACGTGTCCCGATGTTTTCGAGATGGGCGATGATATGGCCAAGGTCGTCGTCGACGAGGTACCGTCCGACTGCGAGGAGGCCGTACGACAGGCCGCGGATGAATGTCCCGCCGAAGCCATCATCGTTGAATAGCTGGGCCTGAAAGTTCTTTGCTTCTGTCGCGTGCCCGCTCGATGGCCGCGGCCACCAGCGAGCCGAAGCCGCCGTCGGCGAGTACTTTCAGCGCCGCGGCGGTCGTCCCGCCCGGCGAGGTGACTTTGCGGCGAAGCCCGGCGGGTTTTTCGCCGTTTTTGTCCGCCTCGACCGCCAGCAAAGCCGCGCCCTTGGCCGTCTGCAGAACCAGGTCTTTTGCCACATCCTCAGGCAGGCCCAGCTTCACCGCTGCGTTTATCATTTCTTCAATCAGCAGGAAATAATACGCCGGGCCGCTGCCGCTGACGGCGGTCACGACGTCGATCAAGTCTTCATCGTCAACGACAACCGCTTTGCCTGCGGCCGAGAAAATCCTTCTGACCTTATCCAGTTTGGTCTTTGCCCTTTCGTTGGCGAACAGGGCACTTGCGCCCTCGCCGATAAGGGCAGGGGTATTCGGCATAACGCGCACCACCGCCACGTCACCCAGCACGGCGGTGATTCGCGAGACCCTTATGCCCGCGGCTATGCTCACGAGCAGGGCATCCGGTCTTACGGCGGTCTTTATGCTTTGCAGCGCCCCGTCCATATCCTGTGGCTTGACGCTCAAGACCAGGATACCAACCTTGCCGGCAAGCTCGGCGTTGCTGTGACAGGTCGTTACGCCATACTTTTTCGCCACGGCGTCGAGTCGTTCCGGCCTGACGTCACTTGCGAGGATGTGGCGAGGCTCGAAAAGGCCCGACGATGTCACGGCGTTTATCAGGGCCTCCGCCATATTGCCGCTTCCGATGAAGCCGATCGTTTCCATTGTTCTGCCCTTGTTGTGGTCGATTGCCGTTGTATAATTGTGGTCGAACGGACCGAATATAATCCAGGTTGTGGAGAAGAGCAATGCAAAAGCAGGTTGAATATGCCGAGGCGGTCAGGACCAAGTACCCCGAGCAGGTGGTCATAGCGATTGCGAAGGACGAGAACGGCAAGGCCAATCCTGTCACGCTGGGCTGGACGATGATAGCTTCGGGTGAGCCGGCGATGATGGCGATTGCGGTTGCGAAGATGCATTACTCGATAGCAACTATAAGGCATTCCGGGTGTTTTACGATTGCTTTTCCGTCGTCGGATATGGCCAGGGCGGCGCTGTTTTTCGGGTCGCATTCGGGAAGGGAGATCGACAAGCTGGCAGAGATGCCCGTGCGGACCGAACCCGCAAAGAAGATTGATTCTGTGCTTTTGTCGGATGCGGTGGCGAACTTTGAATGCGTGCTCGAATCGCAGACCGAAGCGGGCGACCATATTGTTTTCATCGGCAGGGTTGTCGCCGCACACGTCAACACCGAGCCGAAGCAGCGGCTTTATACCATCGGCCCCGGCCACAAGCTTGGCGCCGTAACGTCGCGCGTTGACGGCTGAAGGTACGACAAGTCCGCTTTCGCCGGGCCGGCAGTTCCAGTTGCCCTGGTATGTTGCCTTCGTATGTCTTTTCAAGCCAATGCTGTTACTGAGTCCTGTATTTCTAATGTTAATTCGCATGGAAGGGCGATCAGTACTATGATTGTGAGGTATGAGAACTCATTGGGGTCAAGACCTCGTGGAAGGCGGGGGCACATGCAAGGCAAGATTACGTGTAAGCCGAGAACGATTGGAGCGGCGACGAGGACGGGTAGTGGCTTGAGGCGGCGGGGCTGACGGGGGCTGTACAGGCAGCGAGCGAACAGGAGTGCGGCGGTGGCGCAGGCGGCGGCGAAGACCGGCCAGGGGAATCGCCGAGCGAAGTCGGGTTTGTGCACGTGCCGTCCGGCCAGGCAGAAACAAGCGACGACGACGGCGGCGCAGACGATGAATCCGGCCCAGAGCCATCGGGAGGGTTTCAGGGGTCGTTTGAGACAATCACGCCAGAGTATGACCACCGCAAATATCGCCAGCAGCAGCGAAACGAGCACGGGCGCAAGGACCGGCCCGGCCCAGACAGTCGGTATGAGAAAGAGTATGTCCCAGTCCATAATGGAAGCGGGCCAGTCGATCAGCAGCTTCAGCCAGACGTAGTAAAAGATGTCCCAGAGTGCGAAGACGAGCAGAAACAGGGCGAATCTCCGCCGGTTGTTTTTTTCCATAAGGCGGGCGGCGGTGAAGATAAGTACGAGCGTGGCGAGTTCTCTGCCGATTTCGGTCAGCAGCAGTCGCCGCCACAAGGGGCTGTCGGCGAAGTCGGGCAGCGGAAAGCTGAATCCATCGGGATAGAATATGGTCCGCAGATAAACCACAACGGCGGCTTCGATATAGGCGAAGGCCAGGCCGAAGGCAAGTACAAAGGCCAGGCGCTTGAGCATTGGTGCGATGGGGCGGTCCGCTGTTGTGATTGTTTCTCCGGTCATCAGGTAATAAAGGTCTGTAATTGCTTTTTCAGTTCGGTGATGATTTCGCGGTTGTCGAGGACGGCGATTTTCTTTCCGCAGCGGTAGAGATGGACCTTCGTTTTTGCGGTGCAGAGGGCCAGGTCGGCGTCGGCGGCCTCACCGGGGCCGTTGACGACGCAGCCCATAACGGCGACGCGCAGGGGTGTATCGATTTTTCCCAGCAGTTTCCGGACGCGTCGAGCCAGTTGCACTACGTCCATCTGGGCTCGGGCGCAGGTGGGGCAGACGATTAGTTCCGGCCCGTGACGTCGGCGCAGGCCCAGGGCCTGGAGGATCTGCTCGGCGATGCGGACTTCGCTGACGGGGTCACCGGCGGCACTGACGCGGATGGTGTCGCCGATGCCTTCGGCCAGGAGGGTTCCGATGGCCACGGCGGAGGGGATGGAGGCGTCCTCGGGCAGGCCGGCGTGGGTCAGGCCGAGGTGAATGGGGTAATCGAAGGTTTCGGCGAGCATGCGATTTACCTCTATGGTGCGGAGGGTGCTGCTGCTTTTTGCGCTGAGGACGAGTTGATCGACGCGGCGTTTTTCGAAAAGGCGGACGTAGCTTTTCATACGGGCCAGCATCAGGCGGACCCGCCTGGCGGGCGGCACGTCGGGCTTGCGGAGGTCGCGGATGCTGGCCTCGTTGACGCCGATGCGGACGGCGGCGCCGTGGGCCTTGACGGCGTCGGCGATTCTAATGATGTCGGTGCGGTTGCGGATATTGCCGGGGTTCAATCTTATTTTTGCTGCGCCTGCCTGCAGCGCTTCGATGGCGCGGGCGGGGCTGAAGTGGATGTCGGCGATCAAGGGGACGGGTGATTTATCGACGAGTTTCGCCAGTGCCCTGGTGTCGGCGGGGGTGGGTACGGCCACGCGGACCAGTGGTGCGCCCGCCTTTGCGAGGCGTTTTATCTGTGCGAGGCAGGCGGGTACGTCGGTGGTGGCGACCTTTGTCATCGACTGTATGACGATGTCGTATCGGCCTCCCAGCTTTACGTTGCCTACCTTTACGGTTCTGGTTTTTCTTTTTTTTGTCATTCGGGTACCGGTAATCATACTGCAACGGCAGGGGGATCGGGTTGTCTTTTCCATTCTGAAAGTTGAATCATTTTGCGTACGAGGTCCAGGTGGGCGGGGTCGATGCCTGCCTGGATAATGCGGCGGTCCGACAGGCCCTGCTGAAGGCAGTAAAGTATTTTGTCGAGACGCTGGTAGTCCAGGGCGAGAGCCGATTCGTCGTTGAGGCCTCTGAGCATATCGGGAGAAGGTGCCTGGCGGATCACCTCTTCGGGCAATTGCAGGTGCTCGGCGAGCCTTATGACCTGGGTTTTGTAGAGGTGTTTCAGCGGTGAAAGCGGCATATCGTCGATGCCATTTTTGACGAACCAGCCGACCATCCATTCGGACTTGTTGGCGGCACCGAGCAACAGGAGGTTGTTTCGACGGGCGTGGCGTTCGAGAAAGCGTCGGCGGTAGACGTGTCCGGCGTTGAAGGCGTTTTCGACGGCGGCGACGGTATGGTGGTAGAGAAAGCTGCGAATGGGGCCGAGGGCGAGAGGGTCCCTGCGAAGGGTGGCAAGGAAAGGCATCTCGCGACAAAGCCTGGCGGCGAGGGAGGTGTTCAGCAGGCGGCTAAGGGCCGGGAAAAGACGGAAGGCCTTCATCACGAGTGGTTCGGCGATGCCGGAGCGTTTCATTGCGGCGGTAATATTGCAGCAGTTCAGGCGGACATTGAGCCGGCGGGCGACGGCGTGGGCGCGGCGTCTGAGGCGTGGGTGGCTGTGGTGGTCATAGAGGTACCAGCACGACAGCCTGGCGGGGCCTACGGCGCGTGCGGCCAGTGTGGCCAGGACCGCGGAATCAACGCCTCCGCTGAGGCCGAGGGTGATACCGTCGGCACGATCGGCAGCGACGAGAGTTCTTATCTGCCGTTGGATATTGCCGGCGGCTTGTTCCGGGTCGATTTCCAGTTTTGTGTCAATGTTGTTGGTCATAAGCGAAGGATAGTTCCGGCAGCTTGCACCCTGATTTGTACGGGTCGGTCGGCACCGACGGTTGCACGGCTCAATTGTAGCCCCGGACGGGGCGTCCGGCAAAGCAAAATGGCCGGGCGGCCGTGGCGGCGGCTGGTCGGATTTCACAATTTGAGGATTGCGCGACCGAGGCGGCAGGGGGGTACGAGGGGCGGTTTGAGGGCCGGATTGGGTTTGTTTGGGTTTGTTTTTCCCATCGGACCAGGTGTCCAAACGGTCGTAAGTTCTTATAACAAAACGACTTAGGTTCATTTCGGCCTTTTTGAAATTGGGTTTGTTTTGCAAAAAAGGGTTGGTTTGATCGCGCGGTACCGCCCGGCAGAGGGGGGCTAAGGGGATGGCGGTAAGGCTGGGTGGGGTGTTGATTTTTGTCAGCATAATCTGGACCCTTCTGTAAGTGCGCACCGGTAGCGGTGTCCTTCCACTATTGGGCCGACTTG
>CAYSBK010000150.1:0-5901 GCA_964429265.1 uncultured Pirellulales bacterium
CCGGTGACACCAGAGAGTCCCTGATAGGTATGGAGAACGACCCCGGCGAAATGCAGAACCTCTGTAATTCGGAAGAATATGAAAAGATTCTGAATGAACATCGCCGGTACTTGAAGGAGGTGGATCAAGCTATCTGAAGACAAGGACGGCTCCAAATACGTATACAATGCCTCCTGATCTTTGTCTTCTTCTGCTTTGACCTGGTTGCCAGACGCCAAAAGTTCTCGTTTTTCGAGTTCAAAGCAGGTTTTCGGATGACTTCCGATATTACAGTATATTTCAGTCCAAAGCTCACAACACGGTTTACTGTTGAGCACAAGGGGTAATTATGAACAACAGGCGTGATTTCTTGAAATTTGCGGGTCTTTGCGGAGTTTACGGTGCTTTGGGTAATTCTTTAGCTTTGACGAAAACCCCGAAAGAAAGAACAAGGCCCAATATAGTCTGGATCATCGTTGAGGACACGTCTTGCGATTTCGGATACCAGGGACAGAAACTCGTCAATACTCCTAATGTCGACAGGCTGGCAAGGGAAGGGACCGTCTTCTCAAATGCGTATGTTACCGCGCCGGTATGCTCGCCGTGCCGCTCCGCTATGATTACGGGCATGTATCAGACGGCGATCGGCGCTCACAACCATCGCAGTAGCCGCGGAACCGTCAAACATACGCTGCCGTCACATATAAAACTGATCCCCGAATTATTCAAACAGGCCGGGTATTATACCTGCAACACGGATCAGAATTTTAAGCGGTACGGCAAAACCGATTACAATTTTGTGTTTGATAATAATTCGATATATGATAAGCCTGATCTATCCGACCGCAAGCCGGGCCAGCCGGTCTTTGTACAAATTCAACTTCGGGGTGGTAAATTAAGAAATGTGCCTAAGTGGTACAATAATGAAGTAAAACCCGGCCTTGAAAAACTCGTAACTGCCGAACAGGTTACTTTGCCGCCATACTATCCGGACGATCCTGTTTTCAGAAATGACTGGGCCGAATACCTCAACACTGTTCAATACACAGACAAAGAAGTCGGGGCTGTTATTAAACATCTTGAAAAAAAGAAGCTTCTTGATAATACAGTTATTATTTTCATTACCGATCATGGAATAAGCTCGGCACGCGGCAAACAGTTCCTCTACGATGAAGGTACTAAGATCCCATTTATTGTATGGGCTCCCGGAAGAGTCAAGGCCGGTGCGGTACGCGATGATTTGATTGCTCATATCGATATGTCTGCAACATCCCTGTATTTTGCGGGAATTGAGATTCCCGAGTACATGCAGTCAAGGCCGCTGTTCGGGCCGCAGGCGCAACGGAGGGATTATGTGGTTTCTGCCAGAGACCGATGTGATGAAACCGTAGACAGGATTCGCAGCGTCGTCAAAGGCAATTTTAAGTATATCAGAAACTTCTATCCGAATCGCCCTTACCTTCAGCCATGTGCCTATAAGGACCATAAGCCGTTCATGGCCAGATTAAGACAATTGTACGCACAGGGCAAACTCAATAAAGTACAATCGCTGCATCTTGCCGATACACGACCGGAAGAAGAACTCTATGATCTAAGCAGCGATCCCTGGGAAATCAACAACCTTGCGGGCAAACCGCAGTACCGCCAAAAACTAAGGGAAATGCGTTGTATTCTCGCGAACTGGATCATCGAATCAGACGACAAGGGAAGATTTCCGGAACCTGAAGCGATGTACGACAGTGACATGAAGGCATACATTGATGGACAGATGAAGAGAGGTAATACGGAATACGCCAGAATGGTTCAGGACAATGTAAAACTTATGAAAGAGTGGAAGGCCAAGGGCAAATGAATTCACCGTGCGTTTTGAGGTTTAACAGAATAATTGTTTTTATGGCCTTGTATGTTTTAGTTTTTTCGGGCATTGCTTCGGCAGACCGTCAGTGGCTGTGAGTTTGGATCGGCAGCGATCAAGGCGACTGCACCTGGCGGCTATGAAGGTTCGGCCTGGTGGACCGGCGGCCGACACTTTGCGGCGTTGCTTTCAGCATTTTCCGGGACAGTTATCCATGTGTTCCCGGCTTCCATGAGTTCTCGCCTTGCAAGTGTTCTCGGCTTCGATGTGTCCCCGGCTGCCACGAGCTCTTGACCTCAATAACCTCTCCCCTCATACGTCATAATTCACAACATCGATCGACCTCCCATGCGAATTAACATTAGAAATACAGGCATCGATAAAATTGCGCCCCACCGCAAAAACTCCTCTCCGCATCCTCACCAATCGCCCGGCCAACACGCCGGCTCGTATCGGCATAATCATAAATGCACCCCCCGTCGATATCGCCGATACGAACACATCGCATCTTCGCGCCTTAATCAGAAGTTGCAGCCCTTCTCCAGCCCCTTCAATCGATGATGTAATGGTACTTTTCCACGGCCTGCTTCCTGATATATGCCATAATCAACGGGTAATGCTCGGCCGGCCGGATTGTTCTGCCCTTGCGATCTCCATAAACGATCCGGAAAATCTTGCCCTTCTCCCACTCACGCGGATATATCTCGTACTCCATCGAGAATCCGTATTTGGCCAGCACATCGGCCCGCGGAACCGCAAGCCGCACCGGCTTCGCATCCTCGCAAATGCCCGGCACAAGCACCGGGCTTACGTACCCGTCATCCAGCCCGATGTCCATGTTCTTCCTCATCGTATCGACGAATATGTAGCCTCTGAACCACTTGCCCCTCATCTTCTCGGATGCATAGATCGCCGTACGCTTCGACTGCACACCCAGTTCGCGCAACCACCTGTCCAGCGCAAGCGACACCGCCGTATCGTAATCGTTGTTCGCGTCCTTTATCGCTTCGACGCCGATTGTCACTCCGAGAACATTCGAATAAACGTCCTCCCAGGAGAACGCAGAGTTGAATTCCGGCTCAAACCCCGCAAAGTGCACCCCGAACCACGTCAGGATTTCGTGCCATAGCGTCGCATTAAACGCGATGTAAGGTCCTACTCCCAGCGCAATTTCATCCGCGATCCTTCGCTTGTCTTCATCGGAAAAACTGTCCCAGTTGTCAGGATATGTGAACCTGAACCTGTGCGTCGAAAGTTCCCACGACAGATTAAAAGAGAATCCTTCTCTCTTATTCATCAGCGTCTTGCGGATCTTCCTGGCTGCGTACCTGGTGTAGTCCGCGTTCCATCTGACGTGAGTAATGTCGATATGACCACCCCGGCAAGTGTAAACGATGCCGTTGTTCTCAAACAGGTTGAACCCGTATGAATGTTTACCCAGCCTGTTCGGGTCCGAAAACCTCGGCCCGGGAGGCGGCGTCGGCAGGGTCCCCATTCGCGGCCTCGGCGCATCAAGTTGGCAGCCCGTAACAAGAACCAGCAAGCACATTCCGGCGACGATCGTTGCCGCTGCGTTTTGGATGTATTTTGACATTTGTCGCATGCTTTCAATCATAATTGTCGGATATTGCGAAATATTGCACGTGGGTAACACGCGGCAGTCCGCCTCAACTCGATCGGCGGGGCGGACTGCCCGGTTGGCGGCAGACGAAACCCCTTTACAGCACGTGTCGCCACACACAAAGTATCGGCATTCATTTCCACGCGTCAAGTCTTGATTGGCCGTTCGTTAAGTGCCTCGCAACGAACGTCGATGAATACCAGGCTATGTAAGTGTCCCTGCCTTGGACCAGCAGCAACCGCGGCGAGGCTTCGCATTTGAGCAGCGAGCACGGTAGGCTCCGGCGTTTTATGGTCGGCCGCCGGCCGCCGCGGAAAGCAATACGAGATGACAGGTGCCGTTTTGCAGCGAGCAGCTATAACAAGAATTTGTTTTCCGGTATTGGCGTGGCTGATTTTATCGGGCTGCACCGGACCACAAAGTGCTGTGCCCCGCCAAATCTCGTTTGGCCCCGGCCAGGAAGGCGTCGTGAAAGTTATGACCTTCAACGTTCGCACCGCGGTTGCCTTCTGGGACGCCTGGAACTGGTGGCCCGCCCGCAAGAACGCGGTTGTCGAGACCCTGGCGCACAACGCCCCCGACGTCGCCGCTCTGCAGGAGGCCATAGACCACCAGCTCGACTATATCTGCAAGGCCCTGCCCCAGTACGCCGTCTACGCCGTAGGCAGAGACGACGGAAAACGCAAAGGCGAGACCTGCGCTATTCTTTATCGGAGGGACCGGTTCACCGTGCTCGAATCCGGCACTTTCTGGTTCTCTGATACGCCGTCCCGGCCCGGCTCAAGAGACTGGGGCAGCCTGTTCCCCCGGATTTGCAGTTGGGTTCACCTGGCCGACAACGCAGACAACAGGCGGTTCTACGTCTATAACGTACACCTCGACAACTGGTCCCGCACCAGCCGCAGAAAGAGCCTGTGCCTGCTGGCCGAGCGGATTGCCGCCAGAAAAACAGCCGACCCGTTCCTTGTGATGGGCGACTTCAATATGAAGCTTGACGACTCAGCCATGCAGTGCCTGAGAGAGCTCGGCTCCGAGCTTCCGGGCCAGCGGCTGGCTGACGCTTTGCAGTCGGCCGGCTCAACAAAAAAACACATCGGCACTATCCACGGATTTACAGGTTGGCCGGTCGGGCCCAGAATCGACCATATCCAAATCGGGGGATATGCCCAGGTACTGGACGCGAATATCGACCGGCGACGCATCAACGGTCGCTATCCATCGGACCATTTTCCCGTAATTGCAACGGTTCGTATCCCCACCGCGGCCAGGCCGACAGCAACACTGGCGCGAACCTTTTGACGCCCCGGCGCCACGCGCTTGCGCCTAAGGCCGAAGAATTACCACCCGGCCGTCGAAGTCACCCTCCACCAGCCTCGACAACCGCAACGGCTGCGGCCCCGCGTGAATCACAAGGTCGGCACTGCTCAACAAACCGTCGGCGTCGGCGTCCTCGTAGAGTGCACCTATGTGCTGGTACTGCTGCGTGGGCCGGTACTTGACGGCGATAAGATCGCCCGGCCTGACGTCCGCGGACCATTCGAGCTTTGTGTCGGGCACACCTTGCCTAATGCGGCATCTCGCGATATGACGCCAGCGAGTGACCAGCTTCGCAACGTTGTAGTTTTCGCGGATTGGTGTGTTCTTCCATCTGCCGTACGCCGCCATAAGCACGTCCGCACAATCGACGCCGATGTAGTTATTGCTCTGGTACGTTGTGGAACCAAACAACCCCGGCACGTTAAAGAAGGAGGTGATATAACCGACGTATCCCTCGCACCGGCGAATTGAAACCCGAAACACCTCGGGCGAAAGTCCGCGGTTGTCGCTGTCGGCGATGCCCGGCGAACGATAGATAACGCCGTTGCTGAGGACCTCGGCCTGAAACCAGAAGCTTCCAACGTCCGCCAGGCAATATTTCTGGTCGGGGGGTATGCGGATGTGGTTCCCGGCGAAAGGCTCAATTTGCCAATTGCCGCGAAACTGCCGCAGTTCCTGCCTGCGATAATCGATGCTTGCATAGCCCAGCCATTCGTAGGGTCTTTCATCCCACGGGAAGTTGGCGTTCTTGTAAATCTTCGAGGTGTCCGGATAAATCCTGTACCAGCGAATAGTCGAATCGGGTGTTTTATCGACGGCCAGGCGGATCGTTTGGCCTTTGAGCGGATAAATCGCACTGACGCTTCGCCACGGTCCGCCGGCCACGCTGGACTTGATCACTATCGTCGGTGCAGGATGATGCAAGCCTTCCCACACCTCGTCCGCCGTCGAACGCCCGGCGGCAGCGTTGTCGCCGCTGGAGGTCCCAGGGTCCCTGCCCGGCCTTATTGAACGGTCGCCGGCGACACCGGCCGATACGCTGGCGCGGTTGCCGTTAACGGCGACCATTCTCAGCCCCAGCAGCACTGCAAGGCCGATAAGCATCCCGCCAACGAAAGCCACGGTAACC
>CAYSBK010000151.1:0-5862 GCA_964429265.1 uncultured Pirellulales bacterium
CTCACGGCCGGCGGTGGTCCTGCAGCCGGTATCGGGCGAAATGCGCATAATCCCTAAGCTCGATCTCATCGCCGCCGACAATGCGAATTATCGACACCTGTATTTCTAATGTCGATTCGCATGGGATGGCGCTCCATATTATGAATCGTGAGGTATGAGAGCTCGTCAAAGACAAGCAGACCCGCAGGGCAGCCACAGGGATAATCGTCGCGGATAACCTTGAACAGAGCCGCGCAAATTCCCTGCCGCCGCCTCCGGGCCTGCCGTCAGCGACCCAAAATTATTCGTTCCTGTAACCCGAAGGGCAGAGCTCCACTGGCTTGCCCGTGGGTATCTGCGGCAAGTCGGCCGCCACAAACCTTATCCCGTGTAGGCAAGGGTGTACGGGCTGCGGTAGTGCTTGGTCAGCATTGCGTTTGCCCGCTCGATGTCCCTGCTGCACTTTGTGATCCGCTGGCTGCGGTCGTCATAGGTCAACGTAGCGTTACCGAGCCGGGTCCCGATGTTGCCCAGGTTGCACAAGATACACGAGACCGCGCCGACGTCGATCGGCGAGTTCAGCATCGACGGATCGTCGTTTCGAACCGCGGTGATGAAGTTCTCCATAATATCTTCGGTCGGTTCGATGCCGTAGTCTTCGGGCCGAATCTTTATCTTCTTGCCGTCTTTCATAGTGGCGGTTGTACCTTCGAGGTAACCGTCGGTGCCGTAGAAGACCGCGGCGTTTCCGTAACCTCCCATATCGTACGGGGTCCACAGCCGCATCTCGTAGATAATGTGCACGTCGGGATACACGTAAACAATCGTCTGCGTGTCGGGCGTCTCGTGGTCGTCGTCGTACCACAACTGGGCGCCTGTGGTGACGATTTCCGTCGGATACTGCTTGTCCTTGCCCATACCCCAAATCGTCAAGTCCAGGTGGTGAATGCCGTCATTGACCAGGTCGCCGCCGCCGTAGTCCCAGAACCAGTGCCACTTGTAGTGCCAGCGGTTTTCGGTGAACTGTACTTTCGGAGCCGGCCCGAGCCACAAATCATAATTCACGCCCGGCGGCGGGTCGGTCGGCCGGGCTTTGCCTATCTTGCGACGGCGCTGGTGATTGATGGCCTTGGCCACAAAGACCTCGCCGATGATGCCTGCGCGAAGGGCCTTGGCCGCGGCCATAAAACCGGCGCTGCTTCGCCGCTGCGTGCCGTGCTGGACGCACTTGTTGTACTGCTTGGCGGCCTTTACCAGGAGGTTCGCCTCGTGAACCGTGTGACTGCAGGGCTTCTCCACGTAAACGTGCTTGCCCGCCACGATCGCCGCCAGCGCAATCGGAGTGTGCCAGTGGTCGCAGGTTGCAATGCTTATCGCGTCGATGTCGTTATCTTCCAGCATCTTGCGATAGTCCGTGTAGGTCTTGACCTTGGCCTTGTCCGAAACCCGCTTGGCCGTCTTGGCCAGCCGTTTCGGGTCCACGTCGCAAATCGCCACCAGCCGACTGTGTTTTATCTTGGCGAAGCTTGCAGCGTGTCCCGAGCCTCGCCCGCCGACACCCACGACGCCGACGTTGACCGTTTCGTTGGCCGATGCCCCACGGGCCTTGCTGATGACAAAAGGTGCCGTTGAAACCGCCAGACCCGCTCCGGCGGCCTTGATGAACTGACGTCTTGTCAACTGTGCCATAACTACCCCCTTACCAAGGATTTGTCCTGTCACCTTCCATATCTACCCGGCCTACGCCGCCGGACCTGGCCGCCGCAAAGCATACCATCTGTTCAACCGCGGGTCGAGCACTTTCTTTGGGGCCTTTGTCTGCGCAAATTGAGACACTCATAACGTCTTGCTGAAAACGCCCTGATGATTATTCACTTTGTGCGATGGTGTCGAAGGTGAAAAACAGATGAGACACAAGCTACCCCGCTTGCTTAGTCGAGCAGCATTCTCTGTGTGCGTCTTTTCGCTGTGCGTGGCCGTTTGCGAAGCTGCGATCGAGCCGGGGGAAAGAATCGGCCCCCTTACGCTGACCACGCTGGACGGCCCCCGCTTCGTTATGAATAACTACCACAAGCGAATTGGGACGGTCATAGCCTTTATCTCAGCCAGGTGCCCCGCCACCGACGCCCTGGCTAAACGCATCAACTACATTCAGGAGGAATACCGCCACAAGCGAATTCTCTGGGTAGGTATCGGTGCCAATCCCGCTGAATCAGGCGATGAGCTGCGCGATTTCTGCCAGAAACGCGGCATGATTTTCCCGGTCTATCTCGACCCGAATGGGAAGATTCGGAACCGGTTTGGAGCGACCGTGACACCGGAGGTCTTCCTGCTCGACGCTCGCAGCGAAGTGGTTTATTACGGTGCAATCGGCGCTAACAAAAGTACCGGCCTCGAGGCGGCGATACGGGCTGTGCGAAATGGAAAAAAGCCCGCTGTCACGCACGTACCGCCCAAGGGTACGCCTATCGATAGTCCGAAACCAAGAAGGCAAATCGGCGACCCCTACGGAAAGCCCGCATTCTCATCCGAACTGGTTTTCGAAAAAATAGACGGGGCGGTGGCCTTCCACTGCTCGACCCTGACCGAAACGCCCGGCGGCGACCTGTTGTGTCTTTGGTACGGAGGCAGCTACGAGGCATCGGACGACCAGAAGCTTTTCTTGGCGAGAAGGAAAAAAGGTAGCCGCATATGGGAAAAACCGGAAATAATCGTCAGCAATCCGCTGCAGCCGCCCGGCAATGCGGTCATTTTCACCGACGGCATCGGGCGAATCTGGATAGTATGGGGTCGAAAGGAAGGCGACCGGCCGAGACGCCGCGGTTCCGGCGGGCCGGGCCGATTGATGTTCCGCACGTCAACCGACGAAGGCAAAACCTGGAGCGATGACCGTGCCCTCGTCGACGAGTTGGGCTGGGGCGTCCGAAATGTTCCCGTCAAATTGAGTTCGGGCGAGCTTGCCCTGCCCGTGGGCAGATCAAAGCTTCACGGTACCAAAAATCTCTACATTATGACGACCCCCGACAACGGCAAGACCTGGCGCAGGTCGGCGCCTTTTCACGGTGGCTCTCAGCCGACGCTGATCGAGCGAGATGACGGGGCGCTGTTCGTTATGATGCGCCACGAGCCGACCATTATGCAGACCGTCTCTTGCGATGGCGGCCGATCCTGGGCCGAACCGGTCAAGTCGGTTTTTCCGAACCCGGACGCGGGCATTGCGATGACGAAACTGAAGAACGGACACGTCCTGCTGGTCTTCAACAATACCGACGACGGCCGAACGCCGCTGAATATCGCACGCTCACTCGACGGCGGGCGAACATGGGAAAGGCCGCTGACGCTCGAAGCAAATCCCGGCGAGTATTCCTATCCCTGCGTGATACAAACCAGCGACGGCCGAATCCACATCAGCTACACCTTCAGACGATATACAATCAAGCACGTCGAGATGAACGAAGACTGGATGGCGCACTTGAAGCGGCCGAATTGAACCGCCGTTTTGCCTTTTGACGCCGACGGATATAATGGGCACCGGCAAAGTGGTGCTGTCGGCCTGATGCCGACACACCTCGAGCGGTAAGCCCCGACTGGCAGGAAAGTGCTGTTTTCCAGGAGACGCAAATGTCTGAAAGCTTCTTAAAGATGAAGGTGAAATCATTGCTGCTGATATGCATCTTTGCCGGAAACGCCCTTGCGGCGGCCGGGATAGACCTCTCGAACGCAAAGGTAATTGTGCTGAACCCGCGGAAAACGATTCACAACAAGGCCGCCGATATGCTGCGAGATGAAATAGAAAAGCGAACGAGAATCGGGCTCGAAGTACTCTCGCAGCTTCCGGCTGCGAACAACCCGGTGATTCTGATAGGTACTGCCGGCGACCTGGCACGGTCTTCATTCAAGACGCCGCGTGGGTTGAACGTGCCGCAAAAGGCCGACGCATATGCGCTGTGGGTCGATACATCGACGCGAAATGCCGCGACGGTCTGTGCCGCTGGCTACGACGAAAGGGGCACGCTTTATGCCGTCGGACGACTGCTTCGCGTGCTCGATATGGGCCCAGACGAGCTGAAGCTGGATGTCGATACGGCCATAGCGACTGCGCCGAAGTATCCGCTTCGCGGGCATCAATTCGCCTACAGGCCAAAGACCAACTCCTACGACGGCTGGACCATCGAAATGTGGGAACAATACTGTCGGGATATGATCGTCTTCGGAATGAACGCCGTCGAATTGATACCGCCCAAGAGCGACGACGCCTCCGACAGCCCCCATTTCCCAAGGCCGCAAATCGAGATGATGACGGCGATGTCACAACTGGCCGCCGACTACGGCCTCGATTTATGGATATGGTTCCCGGCAATCGACAGGGACTACAGCGACCCGCGAAATGTCGAGCTGGCGATGCAGGATTGCGCCGAGGTCTTTCGCCGCCTGCCGAGGGTTGACGCCGTTTTCGTGCCGGGCGGCGATCCCGGCAGCACCCATCCGAAATACCTGATGCCCTTTATCGAAAAGGAAAAAAGGGTCCTCAATAAATATCATCCAAACGCCCAGATATGGGTCTCGCCGCAGAACTTCGACCGCAAGGGCAGAGGCCGCGACGGCTGGTACAAGGCCTTCATAGACATCCTCCAAAACGACCGGCCGAACTGGCTCGACGGCGTCGTATTCGGCCCGGCTGTTCCGGTGAGCCTGCCGCGATTGCGAAGAGACGTGCCGCCGCGGTACCCCATAAGACGCTATCCCGACATCACGCACACGCGAAGCTGTCCCTACCAGGTACAGGATTGGGACCGCTGCTGGAACGAAACTCTCGGGCGTGAACCCATAAACCCCCGCCCCGTCGCTTATGCGCAGATCTTCAGGGCCCTGGCGCCATACGCCGTAGGCTTCATCACCTACAGCGAGGGATGCAACGATGACTTCAACAAGGTGCTGTGGAGCTGCCTGGGCTGGGATCCGGATATGAAGGTCGAGGACATCACCAGGCAGTACAGCAGGTACTTCATAGGCCGGCAATACGAACACAAGTTTGCAAAGGGCCTTCTCGCCCTCGAGAAAAACTGGGTGGGCCCTGCCCTGAGCAACCAGCAGGTGTATCAGACGCTGGAGCTTTTTCAGGATATGGAAAGAAACGCTGCGCCGCAGCAACTTCTGAACTGGCGGTTCCAGCAGGGCCTGTATCGGGCTTATTACGATGCCTACATCAAGGCCAGGCTTGACTACGAGATAACCCTTGAAAAGCAAGCTATACAGGTTCTCAAAGAAGCCGACCGAATCGGTTCGCTCAACGCCGTCAACAAGGCACGGGCCGTCATTGAGCAAGCCCAAACCCGGAAACCCAGGCCTGACCTTCGGCAAAGGGTCTTTGAACTGGCCGAGGCCCTGTTCCAGAGCATCAGGATGCAGTTGAGCGTCGAGAAGTATCATTCCCAGCGCTATGGCAACCTCGATGATATCGATGAGCAGATAACCGATTGTGAGGATATGGCCGAGGACCTGAAAAAGCTAAGCACGCTCGGCTCGGAGCAACAAAGGGTCGCGGGGATAGCGGAGATAGTAACCGACTACGCTCAGCACTTGGCCGACTACGAAAAAAAGAGCCCGCCTGCCGACTGGCCCAACTGGCGCATCGAGTTCGATAACTACCAGCGCAAGCGCTTCGACGTCTGGAAACCCACGCCCGCCGACTGGCCAGGACCCTGACGGCTCAGGCCGCAGACGCTCCGGACCATTGCGTCCCGCGATACTTTTTTCAGGTCTGTACCTGTGCTGCCTCAAATGCGGCCGCGAGAAACGGTGACTCCAATGCGAACATCACAGGTTGATTTCCCTGTGAACCCGTTCAAGCATATTGGTCGTCCGCATCCTCCTGCGATAGCC
>CAYSBK010000152.1:0-5764 GCA_964429265.1 uncultured Pirellulales bacterium
AAAAGACTCCTTTGCCGTTGGAAAGTTCAACGATTTCACTCTTTTTTATAAATTTTTTTAAGGCGTGGACGGCACGGCAGAAGTCGCCGTGAGGCTCCAATCGAAAGCTCTCGAGCCGCTGAAGTTCATTGCAAAGTCGATTTCGCAGCTTCATAAACTCGGCTTGCCTGCTAAATATATACTCGATTAGGGGCATTCGACCGCCGGAAACCAGGATACAGGCGTCCTCCTGGTAAGCATGCAGGTAGTGCAGGATGTACCAGGGGCGGTCCTGCTTGGTAATTCGAGATGGTGCTTATAGCGGTGGACGAGTTTCTCCAAGGAATCCGGCGGCCGGCTCGCCCGGCACAATGGGTGTACCACAGCCAATAGGCACAGGGCCGCCAGGTGCGTGTCGATGCGGCGGCGGGTTTTCCTACGAATTTTTTCAATGTATCCCGCGACAAGTCGTGTAGAATGCTTCGACCGAGGTTGTAACACCGGCAGGAAACAGTAAGGAGCCAACGCGATGAGCAGCAGTTCCGCAACAACAGTCAAGATGATGGCGGCGATGGCGATGATGCTGGCGGCGACGGTGAGCCGGCGTTGCCCGGGCCGGCAGTTGCCGAAATCCCCCCGGTACACAAATTCCATCGGCATCGAGTTGGTGCGGATCGAGCCGGGACGATTTCAAATGGGCTTTGAAGGCCCGAACCTCCCGGCGGAACTGGCCAGGCTGCCCGGCGGTCACCCACAAGGCGACTACGACGAGCACCCGCCCCACGTGGTCGAGATTACCCGGCCCTTCTACATGGCCGCGGCCGAGGTTACCGTTGAGCAGTACAGGAAGTTCAAGCCGGACTTTCCCGGCTTCAAGGCGAAGCTCGACCACCATCCGTACGTTTCAGGCATCACGTGGCACGATGCGGTGGCGTTCTGCAGGTGGCTCAGCGAAAAGGAAGGCCTGCCGTATCGATTGCCGACCGAGGCGGAATGGGAATACGCCTGTCGGGCCGGTTCCCGAACACCTTTTTCCTCTGGCGATACCAGGCCCCAGCCCGAAACCGCCAACCGGTGGGGACTGAAGAATATGCACACCGGGGTCCGCGAATGGTGTTACGACTGGTACGGCCCATACCCCGACCAGCCGCAAACCGACCCCGTCGGGCCGGAATGGGGCTGGCTGAAAGTCGTCCGCGGCGGCGGGCTTGACTGGCTCGATGAAAAAACGATGAGCTTTTATTTCGGACGCGATTACTCGGCCTGGGCGATGGGTGATACCGCTTACTATGCCCGCTCGGCGAACCGTGCGGCTGTACCGCCGGACTTTGGACCCCCGCCGCGTGAGTTTCAGGGGCGGCAGATGGCGTGCATAAATCCGCCGTTGCCGGAGGGAGCACTTTCACCCTCGCCGTATCGCGCAAAAGGTATGGTGGCCGGGTGGCATTGCATAGGATTTCGAGTTGTTATGGCGCCGCTGCCGAAGACCAGGCCGACGGAGTTTGAGCCTCCCTTTTTCCAGCAGTGTGTAAAACAGGGCAAGGCAGAGGCACAAGGCCCGGACCCCGGCAAACCCTACTACGCGGCCCGGCGGATCTTTCCCGATCTAAGCCCGCAGCAAATGGTTGAGGTCGGCTGGAAGATCGGCCTGCGCGGCCTGGGAACGAATCATCACAACGGCGCGGTAGTGGTTCTCGACAACGGAGATTTGCTTGCGGCGTACTACAACGGCTTTGTCGAAAGCTTCCCCGACCTTTCGCTTCTGGTGGTTCGGCTGCGACGGGGCTGCCGGCAGTGGGATACACCGAGCGCCTGGCCCGACTTTCTCGACGGCAACGACGCCAGCCCGGTTCTGTGGAACGACAACGGGACGGTCTGGCTGGGCTGGGGTTGTCCGCATCTTTCGGGAGGCTACCCGTTCCAGTGGACCGTTTCGACGGACAACGGTGCGACGTGGAGCCCGATACGGTTTCCGGTATTTGAAAGTCGGCCGGGCGGCTACGGCAGGCGACAACCAATCAACTGCGCCTTCAGGGGGCCGGACGAAACGATATACGTCGCCTTCGACGGCTGGGGGGCGACCTGCGGGCTGTGGGCCAGCCGTAACGACGGGCAAACCTGGTATGACACGGGCGGCAGGACACTGGGGCTTCACACCACGTTCGTGCTGCTGGACGACAATACTATACTCGGTTATGCCACGCGGAACCGGAGCATCGACGGCTTCGCACCGAAGAATATCTCGAAAGACTGGGGCAAAACCTGGCAGGTAAGCAGGTCGCCCTTGCCTGCCCAGGGGGGCGGACAATTTCCAATGATGATAAAGCTGGCCAGCGGCAGGCTGTTCTATGCAAGCGACTTCGGCAGGTCGCGTGACCCGAACGTCAGTGGTTTTTCCGGGCCGGGTGCGTACGCGTGCCTGAGCGACGACAACGGCAGGACCTGGAGAATACGAAAGCTGACCGCCGGTGGGCTGGTTGACGAGGAAGGTCGGCCGGTGGCGATGAAGACCGTGGGCTACGTGGGCGCCGCCCAGAGCGCCGACGGAATCATTCACCTTGTGACCAGCCGCAACGATCCCGACCTGCACATCGAGTTGAACGAGGCGTGGATACTGCAGGGCGGCAGCGCCGATCTGCAGCAGCCCGTCAGGATTCGGCCGGGCAGCATCAGGCAGTACAGGCAGGATTATCCCAGCGGCAAAGTGAGGGTAACCTGGTCGGCGGGCACGGCCACGGACGGCCGCTACCTGCTGCACGGCCGGGAAACCTGGTATTACGAGAACGGACGGATACAGTGGCAGGCCGAATACAATGCAGGCAAAAAGACGGGGACCGAGACCTTCTTCAACGCCGACGGTGCGAAAAAATGGCGGCGCCTGTACAAGCCGGACGGCACGGTCGAGTGGACCGTTTATGACCGCGGCGGAAAGGTCAAGGCCCGGTCGGTATGGAAGGATAAGAAACTCCTGCGATGGGAAATCGCAGGCGGATAAGATGGTGCGTATCGATCTATTGATGGGCAGCAGCCTGGACGGAATAGAAAGGAGCAGCAACGGTGGGCAAGCGTATTCGATTGAACGAAGGGTTGATTGTTGTTGCGGTGATGTTTGCGTGCTCGGCGGCAATTTGCGAACGCTGTAACGGAGAACCGCCGCGGGCCGGCCGATACACAAACTCTATCGGAATGGAGCTTGTGCGCATCGAGCCGGGACAGTTTCGGATGGGCTTCGAAGGCCCGGATTTACCTGCCGAGCTAACCGAACCGGCCGGTACGGACCCGCAGGGAGATTACGACGAGCATCCCGCTCACATCGTCGAAATCACACGCCCCTTTTATATGAGCATTTACGAGGTGACCAATTACCAGTATGAGCTGTTCGACCCTTCCCACAAGAAGTATCGCGGCGCAAGTAAGCAGGACAACTCCGCGGTGGTGAACGTCAACTGGTACGAAGCGCAGGCATTCTGTCAATGGCTCAACGACAGGGAAGGGCTGACGACCGTGGGCACCAGAAAAGGCGCCTGGGGGCCGATGGTGTATCGCCTCCCGACCGAGGCCGAGTGGGAATATGCTTGCCGGGCGGGCACTACTACGCCTTTTTCAACAGGCGACGGTTTCGGGCCCGGTTTGGCCGGGGGAGCCGAGCAGGACCTGGTGGTGGGACGCAGCCCGGCGAATGCGTGGGGCCTTTACGATATGCACGGCAACGTGGAAGAGTGGTGTTATGACTGGTACGGTCCATACCCGGCCGGGAAACAGACGAATCCGGTCGGCCCTGCGGACGGTGACTTCCGTGTGACTCGCGGCGGCAGTCATTCCACCGCTGCTTATTACCTGCGTTCGGCGAATCGAATGGGAACGCTGCCGGAGGACAAGCACTCGCTGATAGGTTTTCGCGTAGTCCTGGCGGCGATGCCGCCCACCGAGCCTTGGGCACCGGCTTCGCCGCAGCGCTACCAGCTCGACGTAAGCCAGAAGAAGCCGAAGATTTTTCGACACAGGCCGGACCCGAAGAAACCGTATTTTTACGGGGCGCGGAAGTTTATGGTAATGCCCGCCAGCAACCGTGGGCCGCTGTACGCCAGGCATAACCACTTCATATCGGTGGTGGAATGTCCGAACGGCGACCTGCTTGCAATATGGCACACGTGCATAGGCGAGTCGGGCAGGGAGTTGAACGTTGCCGCCAGCCGACTGAGATACGGCACGGACCTGTGGGAACCGGCCTCGCTTTTCTGGGATGCGCCCGACCGCAACGACCACGGCCACGCAATGTGGTATGACGGCCGGGACACGATATATCACTTCCAGGGACTGGCCACGCAAGTCAGGGACGTCGCCCTGGTGGTGCGGACCAGCACCGACAACGGCGTTACCTGGTCGAAGCCGCGCATCATCGCCGACCACGGTCCCAGCCGGATGCCGGTCGAATCGGTTTTTCGCACGAAGCAGGGTTGGTATGCAATCAGTTGCGACAAGGGTCCGAACGTCTTGTGGATGAGCAAAGATAAGGGACTGACGTGGTTCAATCCCGGCGGCGTCATCAGGGGCAAGCACGCCTGTGCGGTGCAGCTCGACGACGGCAGGCTTCTGGCCTACGGCCGCGAAGCTAACATCGACGGCAGGATGCCGACAAGCATCTCCGAGGATATGGGCAAGAGCTACACCTACGCAGCCAGCGAGTTTCAACCGATCAGTTGGGGCCAGAGGGCGGTGTTGCTGCGATTGAAGGAAGGCCCACTGTTTTTTGCCTCGTTCTGCAAGCGGCTGATGGTGCCCGATGCCGGAGGCGGCCGGCACGAAATATCGGGACTGTTCGGCGCGGTCTCGTTCGACCAGGGCAAGACCTGGCCGCACAAGCGTTTGATTACAAGCGGCGGACCCGACAAGGAAATCGAAACGATGGACGGCCATCTGATCACGATGAACGCCCATCGCGGCGAGGCGGCTGGCTACCTGACCGTGTGCCAGGGGCTCGACGACGTCATTCATCTTCTAAGCAGTCGGCAGCATTATGCCTTCAATCTCAAGTGGCTGACCACGCTGCCGCCGGCAGCACCGGAAAGGCCGCCGCAGCCGCAGGCCAAACCCCTGCCTCGAAAATCCGTTTTGCAATATACCTACAATCCAGCCGATGTTGAGCAACGAGAAATTAAGAGGATTGCAGACGGACGCGGCGGCGGATGGAAGATAGACGTCGGTAACGGCAGAGGTTTTTATCTTCGAAGCGGCTATGAGGAACCGTTCATCAAGGTGGACCCGCAAAAGGGCTTTACCGCCGAGATAAAAACCAGGCTGCTGAAGTATGCGCCCGGCCAGCGAGGCGTGGACATAGAGCTTTACGACGGAGCGGCCGCGCGCTATGCGATATCGATAACCGACAAGGCCGTGTACTGGTACGAAGGTTTCGTGGTGGGTTCGGCGCTTCTGGATTTCGGGCAGTTCACGCCTGTGGCCGAGGGCTTCGACAATACCGACGCGATGCACACGTACCGGCTGGCGGTGCGGCCCGACCGGATCGTTCAAATCTACCGCGACGGCAAGCTTCTCGGCGTTCGTCGGTACGAGTATCGAACCCCGCGGGACGCTTACATTCAGTTCGGCGGCGGCAGGGGCCTTGAGGCACTGGTCGAACGGGTCAGCTACGACATAGACGGGCCGTTTGCACCCTGAAAAACAGCTTGCGTTATCGTTTCGGCTTTAACCAGGCCCTTTTGACTGTGCGTCTTTTGTTTTTCATCCGCCCGTCTGCTGAAACGGTGAACGCACCCCACTTGCTTCA
>CAYSBK010000153.1:0-5760 GCA_964429265.1 uncultured Pirellulales bacterium
AATCACCGCTGCCTGCGCCGTCCCGTTCGGCGCAAACACGATCTCGCTGCCCTCGCCGGCTGTCTCTTCCGACAGCCCGACCTCTGTTATCCGGATAACTTCAAACCTCACCCCATCGGGAAACTTCACCGCTCGCTTATGAAAACCGTCCTGCAACGGCACCAGTTGCGCCGCCGACCCATCCTGCTGCTGGCAAACCAGCAGCGTGAATCCCGGCTCGGCCGCCTCGAGCTTCATCACGCACGCACTGCCCCCGCCCACCGCCTTTATCCTGGCATACCTCGCACCCAGCACGAACTCGCGCACCGCCTTCTTCACCAGCATCGCCCTGTAGCTGCCCGCGTAAATAACACCACCCGCCCCCGCAACCAGCGCGATCACAACCACGACCAGCAGCAACTCCACTATCGTAAAGCCGCCGCAAAACCTCCTGCGACCACCCTGCCGTCCCACGTCACCACTAATCGTTGTAGATGTCTGCATTGTCGCCTTCACCGCCCTCTTGCCCGTCCGCGCCGAAACTTATAATGTCGATGTATCCCGGATTCACCTCGCCTTCAGGCCTGTAAACGTATGGATTGTCCCACGCATCCAGCAGGTCGCTCCTCTTGAGATACGCACCTTTCCACTTGTCTTCCAGCCCCTCCGGCGCCTCCAGAAGCTCATCCAGGCTCTCCGGATAACGCCCGCAATCGAGGTTGAACGTCTCGACCGCCTGCTCGATAATCGCCATCTTCGCCTTCGATATGTCCCGCTTGCTCTTGCCGAGCCGCTTGAACATACGAGGTGCGAAAAACGCCGCGAGCATCGAAATAATCAATATCACCACGAGCAGTTCCACCAGCGTAAAAGCCTTCCGCGCACGCCTTTTATGTCCCATCTGCCGACCTTTCACTAATTGCTCCGACTCGCCCAACCTGTCATTATCCCTTGCGCTTATCACAGCACACCCCCTCCCAGTTCCATCATAACCACCGGCAGCAGCGTCGCCGCTATTATCAACCCTATCACCAGCGCCAGTATCAACACCAGAACCGCAGGCAGTATCGCCATAAACCTCGCTATCGCGGCGTCCGCCTGCGCATCAAACGTCTCCGCCGCATCCAGAAGCATCGTATCCAGTTTCCCCGTCTGCTCACCAACCGAGACGATCTGCACCAGCAACGGCGGAAAACGACCACACATCCCAAGCGGCTGCGCCAGCGGCGACCCCGTCTTCACCTTCTCCGCCACCTCGTCGATGCACCGCCCAAGTACCTCGTTCCCCAGCGTATCCCGCACGACCGTCAGCGCATCCAGTATCGTTACTCCTCCCTTCGTCAACGCGCCCAGCGTCCTGGCAAACCGGCCGACCGCCACCGCCCGGAGAACCGAACCAAGTACCGGAACCTTCAGCTTGAACCCGTCCCACCGCAGCCGACCGGCTCCCCGAACCCACCGACTCACGAAATAACCACCCGCCGCCAGCACCACCAGCGCGATAAGCCCGTAACTCTTGATAAACCCGCTTACACCAAGCAGCACCCGTGTCGGAAAAGGCAGCATCTCCGCCCCCACGTCTATCGCGCCAAGCACCCGCGGCAGAACCTTCGTTATCACGATAACCGCCGATATGAGGCCCAGACCAAGCACGAATACCGGGTATGCCGATGCATTCTTCATACTCGTCTTTATCTTCTGGTCCCGCTCGAGCACACGCTTCAACTGCTCCGTCGTCTGCTCGAGTATCCCGCCTGTCTCACCCACGCGAACCATCGAGACCTCCAGCCTGCCGAAAATCCGCGGATGCTGCTCCATTGCCTCCGACAACGAGTGCCCCCCGCTTACCGACTCCACAAGCGAATCCAGCAGCGCCCGAACCCCCCGCTTGTTCTGCTGGTCACGAATGATTTCAAGCGCATTCAACAACGGAAGCCCTGCACGAAGCGCTGCGCTCAACTGGCTCATTATCGCCAGAACGTCCCGCTGCCCGACTCGTCCGGCCCCGAGTCTGCCCAGCTTCGCAAACTCCCCCGCAACACGCTCGACACCGCCTGCCGCCGCAGCCTCCGCCGCGTCCCTGAGATCAACGACAAACTGACCCCTCTCCGCAAGCACCGCTACCGCGCTTCTGCGGTCGGGAGCCTCAACCGTCCCCGATACGTGTGCCCCCGTCTCATCTACTGCTTTGTAGCTGAATTGTCCCAACGACAACTCCCACAACCGTGCACCGCTCTACGCCGTTCACTGCTCCTCGCCTATACCCTGTGTCACGCGCAGCACCTCTTCCGGCGTCGTTATACCTGCTACCACCTTGTCAACACCGTCGTAACGCATCCCGACGTGGTCCGGCGGTGCCGCTTTCACTATCTGCTCCGTAGTCGGCCTGGTCGCTATCAACTCCCGGAGCGAATCCGTCACACGCAGCAACTCGAAAATCCCCGTCCGGCCGCGCATCCCCGTCTGCATGCACCTGTCGCAGCCGGCCCCGTGGTACAGCTTCGTCCCCGGCTCGATCCTCGCCAGACCGTTCAGACTTTTAAGCACGTGCTCGCTCGGCTCATACACCCGCTTGCACCACCGGCAAATCTTCCGCACCAGACGCTGAGCCAGAACCGCCTCCAGTGAACTGGCCAGAAGGAAAGGCTCCACGCCCATATCAATCAGCCGCGTAACCGCACCCGGAGCATCATTCGTATGAAGCGTCGAAAAAACCAGGTGCCCCGTCAGCGCCGCCCGTATCGCTATCTCCGCCGTCTCACGGTCCCGTATCTCTCCAACCATTACGATATCCGGGTCCTGGCGAAGAATATGACGCAGACCAGTCGCAAACGTCAGACCCCGTTTCGGATTCACCGGTATCTGGATTATCCCCTCCAACTGGTACTCCACCGGGTCCTCTATCGTTATCATTTTCAGGCTCGGCGTGTATATCTTGTTCAACGCCGCATACAGCGTCGTCGTCTTCCCGCTGCCCGTCGGACCCGTCACCAGCACTATCCCGTGCGCCTTGTGCAGGCACCGATTGAACCCCGCCAGGCACTCCTTGCTCATACCAAGGTCTTCCAGCCCCAGAAGCGACGCCGACCGGTCCAGGATTCGAAGCGTCAGCGACTCCCCGTAAATCGTCGGAACCGTCGAAACGCGAATGTCAACCTTCCCGTTCTTGCCCACAAACTCGATATGCCCGTCCTGGGGAACAAATCGCTCCGCGATGTTCATATTCGCCATGATCTTCACACGCGACACGATCGCCGCCTGAAGACGCTTCGAACATGGCGTCTTCTCCACGAGCATTCCGTCTATCCGGTACTTGATATTCACCTGCTTCTCAAACGGCTCGATGTGAATGTCGCTGGCACGCGCGTCTATCGCCTCCAGGATTATCAGGTTTACAAGGTTCACCAGCGAAGGCTCTCGCGCCAGCTCGTGCAGTTTCGCCGGCGAGTAATCCCCGTTGTCGAACTCCGCTTGCGGCCGCGGCTCCGCAGGCGCAAGGTCATCGAGCATCCGCGCAACGTTGCTGCCGTAAAACTTCAAAATCGCGTTCTCCATCTGCGTCGGCTCCGCGTAATACCGACGCACCGAATACCCGCTCACCAGCCGAAGCTCCTCGAAAACCTGCACCTGGAACGGGTCCGACATCGCCACCGCCAGCCGCCCGTTCTCAAACCACAACGGAAGGATGTTGTACTTGCTGACCACCTCCGCCGGCACAAGCGCTATCACCTCAGGGCTTACCGTCACCTCCGCCAGGTTCACCTTTTCTATCCCCACCTGAAGCG
Organism: uncultured Pirellulales bacterium; assembly: GCA_964429265.1. Lineage (GTDB taxonomy): Bacteria > Planctomycetota > Phycisphaerae > Sedimentisphaerales > Anaerobacaceae > CAYSBK01. The sequence goes on from CAYSBK010000153.1 coordinate 3,765, forward strand.
CAAGTGCCTCGTTCAACTGCCCCTGCGTAATATACCCCAGCGCCAGCAGTATCTGACCCAGCTTCTGGTGCTTCATCGCCTGCTCGGCAAGGGCCAGCTCAAGCTGCGACCGGTTCAGGTACTGCTTTTCGCACAGCAACTCACCAAGCTTCTTCTTTCCGCCGATGTCCATCGAGACCTTCCACAATCTCCACTGGTAACCCTCGCCGAACCTAATTCTATACCAGAACAGGACTTATGTCAAGCTGGGGACCTCCGGTGAGCCCATCTTTCCACAACTCCATCATCTCAAAATCCACATCTGCACGCAAGTAAAATCCTCGTAAAATGCGCAAAAAGACGCTCTTCTCGGCCGGGCCGAACCAGGCACTGTCAATATCTATAGACGCCGCTGACATCCCTTTTGTTACAGAAAAACCCCCATCCCCCGAATAAGGCACAAATTCGCCGCTCCGTAACATCCCTCCCCCGGTTCTCCACCCGTCACCCCCTGCCGCTTGCATAGCCTGCCCTTACCGAAGATAATGACCGCCGAACCGCAAACTTGAACGTTACAGGGGACCAACGCAGTGAAAATAGCCTATTTCGACTGCTTCGCCGGTGCCGCCGGCGATATGCTCGTGGCCTCGATGCTCGATGCAGGCCTCGATCCCGACCTGCTCAGGGACCGCCTCGCAACGCTACCCCTGCCGCCCTTCGAGTTGAAAATCACTAAAACCACCCGCGCAGGCATCGCCGCAACACGCTTCGAACCCCTCCTGCCGCCGGCCTCTAATCACCGAAACCTCTCGCAAATCATTGAAATCATCAACGCCGCAGCCCTGCCCGAAAACGTCCGCGCCACCGCCATCGCCGTATTCAAAACCCTCGCCGAAGCCGAGGCCGCCGTCCACGCCACCGACGTCGAACACGTCCACTTCCACGAAGTCGGAGCACTCGACTCCATTATCGACGTCGTCGCCGCCGCCGTCGGAATCGACGCACTCGAAATCGAACAGGTCTTCGCCTCTCCACTTACCCTCGGCGGCGGAACCGTCGATTGCAGCCACGGCACGATCCCCGCCCCCGCGCCCGCCACTACCGAACTGCTGAAAGGCATCCCCGTCGTCGGCGGTCCAATAAACGCCGAACTGCTCACCCCCACCGCCGCCGCGTTCTTCAAGACCCTCGCCAAAGGCTTCGGCCACCTGCCCGAAATGAAAATCGACGCCGTGGGATACGGCGCCGGCTCAATGAATCCCGAACGGTTCCCCAACGTCATCCGCCTGCTGCTCGGCACAACCGACCAGCCGAACCTCGCCACCGCAGACACGATCTGCCTGCTTCAGACGAACTGCGACGATGTCACCGCCGAACTCCTCGCCCACGTCACCGAAATCCTCTTCCAGGCCGGCGCCCTGGACGTCTTCACCACGCCGATCATTATGAAACACGGCAGGCCCGCCGCCGAGCTTACCGTCATCGCACCCCTCGACCGCGCCGAAAAACTACAGCGAATCATCTTTCAGCACGGCCTCACCTTCGGACTGCGAAAACAACTCGTCCCCAGGGCCAAGCTCGCCCGCCGTTTTGAAACCGTCTCCACCCCCTTCGGAAACATCAGGATAAAGCTCGGCCTGCTCGACGGCAAAGTCGTCGCCGCAAAGCCCGAGTTCGCCGACTGCGCCGACGCCGCAAAAAAACACAACCTCCCACTCAAAACCATCCTCGACGCCGCCCTCACCGCATACCACCGTTGACCCTCACCCACCCGGCAAAATTTGCTTGCAAAAACATCGCCCATCCCCTACAATCTCCCCCGCCGAGTTGCGTCGCAGGAAAAACTATGCTGAAAAAACTTCTACCAATCCTCTGGACGCTGGCCTTTTTCAGCACCTCGGCCTGTCCGGCTGACCCCAACCACCAGCCCGACCCTGACCAGATCGGGAAACTCCAGAAAAAAGCCGAAAGCGGCGACCCAAACGCCCAGTTCCACCTCGCCGGTTTTTACGATATT
>CAYSBK010000154.1:0-5714 GCA_964429265.1 uncultured Pirellulales bacterium
TTTCAGCAAACGCATGGCACAAAGTGTTTTTAGTTCCACCCTGCCACGCGTTACTTCTGCACAAGCTTACATACTGATGTGGTCAGGACTGCCGTCCCCATCACCATCAAAACTGTCGTCGGCATGTATCGCTCCGGTGTTCTCGTCGTATTCCCAGCCGTGGCTGTCGTTGCCTATCGTGCCGTCGGCACCAACCGTGGCGAGGTTGTTGAACGGATTTTCCGGAATCTGCTGGAGGTAGGGACCGTAGGCACCACTGGGGTTAACTGTGCCGTCTGCATCAGTCTTACCAGTCATCTGAGCCTCAAAGTTTGCCAAGCTGGGCGGCTTGTCGTTGTGCTGAATCTTGTACAGCTCGATCTGAGAACGCAGCGTCTGCAGGTTGCTGGCCAGGCTCGAAGTCTTGGCCTCGGTGCTGGCGTCGGTGAACTGCGGAATCACGATGGCCGCCAGAATGCCCAGTATCACCACCACGATCAGAATTTCCACCAATGTAAAACCACTTTTTGCCTTCATTGCTTACCCCTTTGCTAAGAATTGATTTGGCGTTTGATTTTCAAAACCCACACTTCCAATCTTCAACTTTCGTTTTCAACCACACTATCGACCCAAAAAAGGCCCGACTTAATTGCAATGTCGTTTGCATCCTGCAAACCCAACTCATCCATAACACCCCGCGGTCCGAGAACAATGCCGCTGTCCGCATCGAAGCTTTTCGAACTCCAAGAAAAATATATGAAACAACGCGACGGCTGCAAAATCAGCCGCGGCAAAAAACTTCTCGGATACGCCCGTCAACCGATAGTCCCAGAATCTCCGGCCATACGATTTGCACGCGTTGTTGACAGCCGGCGTCGACCTGGTAGACTGCGGCAGGCTCAGGACCGACGTAATGGCAATTGCACCCGTGATTTTCGGCCGTAGCAGAAATGACGGAAAACTATAGCGAGCATAACCGCTCCTGCCGCAGTGAACATCACGACAGGCACCTGTGTTACATCGTGTCGCAGGGGTTTCACCTGACCGACCCGCAGCGTTACAAGACTTTGGTAGCCCAGCCGCGGTTCAAGTGCGGCCACTGCGGCCGCCCGGCACATCTGGCTGAGAACCTCTGCGAGCCGCAAGAACTGTGAGCACGCCGCCGGGCCCGACGGCGCCTTGCTGCAACGCCGGCCCGGCGCTTGATCATTGCCGGCTCGGGAGCAATTGCAGGTTGCCTGCGATGGTGTAGGTCTCTCCCGGCTGCGTTTCAAGCTCTATCGAGGCTGAGCCGTACTGGATTCTGCAGGCGTTGCCCAGCAGCGAACGGATAACAGCTTTGGTAAGAGTCCCATTCTCCCAGAAAATATCGACTTCGAATCCGCCGCGGGCCCGCAGACCCTTGATAGAACCCGCCGGCCACTGCGCCGGCAGGGCCGGCAGCAACACCAGTCGCCCCGGCTCGGAGAAAAGCAGCATCTCCATCATCGCCGCCGGTATGCCGCTGGCCGCCTCGAACTGGAACATCGGCTCACGCCAGTGATAAAGCCACAGCGTGGTAAACAGGTTGGGCAACACGTACCCGCGCGCCACTATGTTGAGCATATTGATAGCCTGCTCGGGCTGCTGCAACCGGGCGAACACACACGCAGCCAGCACGTACGACCACGTGCACGGATATTCGAAATACTCGACCTTTTTCGCCATCGCAACACGGGCGGCGCCGAACAACTCGGGCTTCCGCCACCGCGTAATCTCCAGCCCAGGATAGACCGGGTAAAGGTGCGACATATGCCGGTGCTCGTAGTTGTCCTCGAACCAGGGGTGTGCCCACTCCTTCAATGCCCCGTCTTCGTTTATCAGGTAGCGGGGCAGCTTGTCGAGCATCTTCCGCCATCGCTTCACACCTTCCTGCTCGATACCGAGTTGCTCGCACGCACGACACAGGTTGCTCAGAACCTCTCGTGCCACGGCGATATCCATCGTGGCGTTTATCGTGCAGGCACTTCTTGTATTGCGGGGGACATTCTCCGGAGAAAACGACGGGCAGAAGACGTACCGGCCTGACTCGTCCTCGATTAGAAAATCCTCGTAGAAAAGAGCCACCTCTTTCATAAACGGTACCGCCCGGTGTTTGAGGAACTGCCTGTCCCCCGTAAATAGCCAGTAGTCATAAAACAGTTGCGCCAGCCACCCTGCACCGGCCGTCCAGTAGCTCCAGTTCAGCCCCGCCAGCCCGTGCGACGTCCCCGAAAGCGGCGCCAGTATCCCGCGACAGCCCGCTATGTTCCGCGCGTTCGTGCGAAAATCATCCAGCAGCGACTCGTAGTAATCAAAGTACGGCATCGCAAGCTCGGCCAGGTTGCCCGGCAGGGCCTGCCAGTAGTTCATCTGGATGTTCATATCGTTGTGATAGTCGGCTGCCCACGGCGGTGCATACACCCCGTTCCATATCCCCTGCAGATTCGCCGGCATACCGTTGGTTCCGCTGCTGCAGATAAGCGCGTACCGCCCGAAGTCGAACATCCTCTCGAATAGCGCCCTGTACGCCTGGCCGTGAAGCGCCTCGTTGACCAGTTTCTCGTTCGACAGTTGCCGGTCTCGCCTGCTGGCCGCCAGGTCAAGCTGCACCCGCATAAACAGCTCCCGGTGGACGGCAATATGTCGCCCCAGCAGCTCGTCGTAGTCTGCCGCCAGCCCCTGAAGCTCTGTGCGTATTCTCTTCATCGCCGGACCCGCCGGCTCATTGGCGAACAGCTTCACCAGCAACAACACCTCGTCCGCGTTCCTGACATCGACCTGCAAGTCCCTGGTCTTGCTGGTCCCACCTCGCACGTGCACCACCCCGCAGCCGCCGTACTGGCCCCCTGTCAGCCGATACTTTCCTCCTTTGTCGTACGTGCCGACCAGCGTCAGTACGTTGTCGGCGGCGTCCAGGTCGAAGGTGATGGGCACTTCGTCCAGGTGAATTTTCGCCACGCGCTTGCCGGTAAACCGTGGCACACGAACGTTCTTGCCGTTGCCGAGTTCGCTTCGTTTCAGGGCCGTCGGCAAAAACCCAATCCGGCAACTGATCATTCCCGGCTTCGATGCGCCGATGCCCAGCACTACGACATTATCTTTGCGCGAAATGAACAGCTTGCGGTAGTACGAAACGTCACCATCTTCCCAGCTAACGCGCACCTCGCCGGTCTCGAAGTCCACCACGCGCCGGACGTTGCTGGTCTGCTCAAAGCCCGCCATATCCACCGTGACATTGAATGCGGGATGGTAGGAGTCGGAACCCTGGTGGTCATACTCCACCGGATGGTCCTTGAAGTAACGGTTTGCCTGCTCGTACTTTCCCTGCCGCACCAGGCTGCGTATCTTCGCCAGCGTATCCGAGACATCCGGCAGCGTCGGCTTTCTGGTTCTGAGAAACAGCGAGTCGTGATTCAGAATAATCGTTTCGTTCTGTATCTCACCGAAGACCAGTGCCCCCACCCTGCCGTTGCCGGTGGGCATCGCCTCTTCCCATCGCTGGGCCGGCTTTGTTCGAGGCTCCCACCGGGGCGTCGGACGCGACAAGATCATAATATGCTTTCGCCCGGCCTGGAGCTTGTCCTGCCCGGCCCGCGCGTAGCCATCGGCCGCAAGAGTAACGCAACTTCCGCACACCAGAACGATTGCAAACATCCGCTCAAGCATCGTCATCCCTTCCTTAATGATAACCACAGATACGCGCAGCTCGGCCGCCGATTATCCCCCGAATCGAAGCGCTTGTCCAGGCAATTGCCCCCCAGCCCCTCCTGGCGCAGATATGGCTTGCTTTATTTCGGACTTCACGCCGGATGCACGGGTTGCCACTGGTGGTTCAGAAGCTATACCGCACCGCCGCGTAGATGTTGGTGTCGTTCTCGAATTGACCGAAGAACGTGTCTTCGTAGTCGCCGAAGAAAATATTGCCGCCCACCTCCAGCGCAAGCTGGTCGCTGGCCTTGTAGTGCACGTTCGGCCGGATATAAACATCCCGGTCCGACCACGAATAATACGTAAACAATGAACACGTCAGATTCTGGTTCATCAGCAACTTCGTCAGCCTCAGTGTCGCCAGGTGCCTGTCCCTGTCGCGGTCCAGACCTACCGCAGGCCCGTCCCTGTAATTGTCGTAATCCATCATATGCTCGAGGTAGTACTGCAGCCCCGCCGTAAAATCCTTGCCTATTTCCTGCTGGTAGCCCACCACGAAGCGCAGCTCCGAGTTGTTTATCAGCGGGTCGTCTCCACTTTGGTCTTCTTCCGAGTCGTAATAGCCGAACTCGACGTTGCCTATCCCCTTTCCGACCGGCCCTCGAACGCTCGCACCATAAACGTTCAGGTCCGGAAAAACCGCCTGCGTCTGTGTCGTGTTCTGCCCGCCGGGGCTTTTCCAGTAACCTCGATACCCGTATAATGCAACCTCGTAATTCTTGACCGTTTTGTAAAGCCGCACCGCTATCTCATCATCCCTGAACCACCGGTTGGGTTTGTTCGTGTGCTGTATCGCATCCTCGCCGGCAACTCGGCCCAGGTTCGAGTTCCAGTAGGAAATCCGCTGCCCCGTTATAAAACGGTCGGGGTCGAACCGTGGCGTATAAACAATATCGACGTTCCCAATGTCGCCGAACAAGCTGACCTTCACCGCGTCCGAAGGCGCCTTGAGATACTCGACGTCCCGCCCGATGAAAAACGACTGCCAGTCCTTCGGGAACAGGTCGTTAATAAAGACCAGGTCACCCGTGCCCCATGTAAGCACCTGCCGGCCGACCTTCAGGTCCACCGAGTCGCTCGGCATCGTGAATATGTAGCCTTCTCGCAGGTCGAAGTCGCCTTCTTCGGTGACCAGGTCGCCGACCACATCCCCCTTGACCTTCAGGTCCGCCCAGTCCGCGTACGACGAAACCTCCAGTTGCAGCCGATTCTCCATAACCGACATATCCTTCTCGTAAGGGTCGTTCCTCGTGCGATACCCGGCCCTGACCTCGTAGAAGCCGTGCACCTCCACCGGCAATCCCGAAAAAAACGACTCGTTGCTGTCGGCACCATTTGCTGTCCCCGCAGCGGATATCCAGGCAACCCCGGCCGACAAACACAATACCAGCACGTCTCTGACCCTGACTTTTCCGTTCATCTTCTCACCTGCCGTGGCGGCCTCCTCAAGTACCGCTCCTTGAATATGTCACCGAGCTTTATGTTGTAGTCCACGTCCAGAAACTCCATCTCCGTCTCGCTGCCCGTCTTCAGGTTCGAAACCACCGACTTCACCACCGTCCATAGGCCCTCTATTTTTTTGACCTCTTTCGATTCGATCACACGGTAAAGCTTGCCATGCTTGTCGTAGTACTCCATCTTCATCGGCATATAAGTCTTGCGGTCGATCCACACGTTGTAGTAGGCGAACTCCACCATCTCCGGCTTTTTCGGAACGTTCTTCACGACGAAAAACTTCTCGGTCGTCTTTATCAACTCGTGTCTGTCCAGATCTGTTCCTCTGCCGGAAACATCTTCGTAAAGAAAATCCGAGCCTACGAAGCTCGTCCGCTTGTCCCCGGCCGCAATCCGCTTGACCAGATCGAGAGCCGGCAGGTACAGCCACCTGTCGTCGTCCTTGTCGACCGCCGCGTGCTTATGCACCAGGTAAACCATATCTCGAACGTCCGCCGGCCGCCGGAAATACACGTAGTACATCTGGTCCTCCCCGTCCTTCACGTCTTTCC
>CAYSBK010000155.1:0-5587 GCA_964429265.1 uncultured Pirellulales bacterium
CCACCAGTCCCAATGTCGGATGGCTGACCGGGATCTCGAAATAGGTGCGGGGCGACCGCCCGACCCGCTCTCTTAGTTTGTCAAAGACCAACCAACCTTGGAAGCATTTCCCGTTGCCCTACATATACTACTATACGGACGTTGTGGTTTTCCGGCAAGACAATTTCCGGGAATAACTACGCTCAGGGCAGCAAGATTGTCGCATCCCGGTGGGGCGGTGTCCTTTACGGTGGTCGGGGAATCGCTATACTGTCGTTATCGCCGCCGAGGTTTGAGAAATAATACAGGGCGCTATTATGACGAGAAAACTGTACTTGTTCGTGCTGTCGGGGTTGTTGTCGGCTGGGTTTGCAGGCGGGGCCCGCGCCGCAGCGCAGAAGGGGATGTTTGTTCTGCGGGCAAAGGATTTCGAGCACCACGTGAAGTTTTTCAACACGATGGAGCCGGAGAACATCGTCAATCACATCCCCAACGCTCGGTCGTGGGACTGGATGAAAAAAAATGTGCCGTTTTTCGACTGTCCGGACAAGGCGTTTGAAGAGATTTACTATTTCAGGTGGTGGACTTTCCGCAAGCATATCAAGAAGACGCCGGATGGCTTCGTCCTCACCGAGTTTCTGGACAGGGTCGGTCATTCCGGCAAGTACAACACGATAAGCTGCGCGGTCGGCCATCACATTTACGAGGGGAGCTGGCTGGCGGACAAGCGCTACATCGACCAGTATGCGTTGTTCTGGTACCGCGGGAACAACGGCGGCCTGCAGCCGCACTTTCACAAGTACAGCAACTGGGCGACGTACGCGCTGTATCGCAGGTACCTGGTGAACCAGGATAAGGCATTTCTCGTCGGGTTGCTGGAGGATTTCATCAGGGACTACCAGGCCTGGCGAAAAGAAAAGGAGTTGCCCAACGGGCTGTTCTGGCAGTACGACGTCTGGGACGGTATGGAAGAGTCGATCAGCGGCTCGCGGCACGTCAAGAACATCAGGCCGCCGCTGAACAGCTATATGTATGCAAACGCCGTCGCCATCGCGGAGGTCGCCAGGCTGGCCGGCAAGAAGTCCATTGCGCAGGAATATGCCCGGCACGCGGCCAGGTTGAAGGAAACGTACCAGAAGCTGGCGTGGAACGAGAAGGCGAACTTCTTCGAGGTGCTCGGTCCCGACGGCAAGCCGGCCGAGGTACGGGAGGAGATAGGGTTCATCCCGTGGTATTTCAATATGCCGGATGCCGGTTACGAGTCGGCGTGGCGACAATTAACGGATCCGCAGGGTTTCAGTGCGCCAATGGGGATCACCACGGCCGAGCGGCGCCACCCGCAGTTCAGGACGCACGGGGTGGGAACCTGCGAGTGGGACGGGGCGGTCTGGCCTTATGCCACCAGCCAGACGCTCGTGGCGACGGCCAACCTGCTCAGGAACTACAGGCAGGATTACGTGACCAGGCAGGACTACTTCAACGAGCTTCTGAAGTATGCCCGGTCGCACCGGTACAAGGGAAAACCCTACATCGGGGAATATCTCGACGAGAAGACGGGCAAGTGGCTGACGCCCGATTCCAATCGCAGCAGGTATTACAATCATTCGACGTTTTGTGATCTTGTGATCACGGGCCTGGTCGGACTTGTTCCCAGGGACGACGATACGCTGGAGGTGTATCCGCTGATACCCCCCGATGCGTGGGACTGGTTCTGCCTCGACAACGTGCATTATCACGGCAGGACGATTACAATCCTGTGGGACCGGACGGGCCGGCGGTACGGCAAAGGTAAAGGCTTTGCGGTGTTTGCCGACGGCAGCGAGCTTGCAAGGCGCGACGGGATCGAGCGCGTAACGGCGGGGCTTCGGTGATGTGCCGCAGCGATACCGCAGGGGCGGCCAGAGAAGAAGATGGAAAGACTGAAACTGTTGTGTGATTATTTTCCGACGGCGGTTTTCACAGGCTCGGCACTGGTGTTCATCAGCGAGGACTGGCGGGTCGAGTTGACCGAGCACAAGGATACGGACTTCAGCAGCGACGAAGATCGGCCTTCGATTATCCGCGTGAAGATATTCAAGAAGACCCTGAACGGCCAATTGCTGCCGGGTCACCACGAGGATTTTCGCATCGCCTCGCTGGGCGAACTGGCCGAGCAAATCGAAAAATACATTCAAATGGCCATCAGAACGAACATCCGCGAACAATGACCGCGGCAGTGCTTGCAACAAGATGGAGGACTTGAAGATTCGAGAGGACGGTTCGGCAGTGGTATTTACCGCGAAGATCGTTCCCGGCAGCAGCAGAACGGCCATTGCGGGATTGCTCGACGGTATGCTGAAAGTCAGGGTCGCGGCGCCTGCGGAAAAGGGCAAGGCGAACCGCTGCCTTCAGCGATTGCTGGCTCGCGAACTCGGGGTCAGGACAAGGGATGTCGGGATAATCTCAGGTCTGAGCAGTCCCGTAAAACAGGTGCGGATAACGGGGCTTTCGGCCCGGAAGCTCGTGCAGAAGCTGCAAGGCGAACGAGGCGACCAATGAGCAACCGGGCGGACCCAGACCTTGCTAACCCTGCGGTTGACGAGACCTCGCTGGGCTATATGTTCAGGCTGGCCGGGCCGATGGTCGTCACCACCATCTCCTTTACGATTATGCAGTTCGTGGACCGGTTTATGGTGTCCCGGCTGGGTACGGAGGCGCTGGCGGCGATTCTGCCTGCATCAATGACCAGCTTTCTTCCGGGCAGCTTCGCCATAGGCGTCAGCGTCGGCATCGCCACGTTTGTAAGCCAGAGCCTGGGCAGGGGTCGCAAGCAGGATTGTTCGAGTTACTGCTGGCAGGCAATCTATATGGGTCTGGCGTACTTTCTGGTGGTGCTTGCGGTTATGTGGCCGACGGCACCGGCTTTGTTTCGCTGGATGGGTTACGAGCCGGAAATCGTGCGGCTCGAGGTGACATACCTTCGGATTACACTTTATGCGCAGTTGGCGGCGGTGTTCATATGGTCGAGCGGCCAGTTCTTTCTGGGTATTCATCGGCCGATTATCGTGATGTATGCGGCGCTGTGCGCGCAGGTGGTCAACGTGGCGGTGAACTACGTTCTGATCTTCGGCAAGTTCGGGTTTCCCGAGATGGGCATCGCGGGGGCGGCGTGGGGAACGTTTATCGGAATCGTAGTCGGGGCGGCGCTGAGGTTCGCTGCGTTCTTGGGCCCGGCCATAAATGCGGAGTTTCACAGCAGGGCCAGCCTGAAGGTTGACGTGTCCAAGATGGCGGGGTTACTGAAAGTGGGTTTTCCGGCGGGTTTGGAACTTATGATAAACGTCGCTTTCTGGGGGGTGATTCTGCTGGCGTTGGTGGGGCGGTTCGGCAAGGAGGCTTCGGCGGCGACCAGCGCGGTGTTCGCCTGCACGAGTATATCGGTTATGCCGGTCGTGGGGCTGCGGGCTGCGCTGACGGCGGCGGTGGGAAAGACCATCGGGGCCGGCAGAAAAGACCTGGCGGTCAGGCAGACACGGTTGTGTCTGCGGGTGGCGGTGATCTATATGGGGCTTATCGGGCTGTGCTTTTTCCTTTTCAGAAACGGCATAATGACGGCCTGGGCGTCGGACGATAAAGCCGTCGAGCAGAAGGTGATACGGATAGGCTCGCAGTTGTTGATACTGGCGGCGGTTTACCAGGTCTTTCACGCCGCCAGGATCATTTACAGCGGCGTGCTGCGCGGCGCCGGGGACACGGTGTGGCTGGCGGTGGTGTCGGCCCTTGCGGCGGTGGGGATACTCGGGCTTGGAGGCGTCGGTTTCGTCGTCTTCCTGCCGGAGTTGGGAGCGCTTGGGCCGTGGACCGCGGCTACGTTGTCGGTGATGGTGGTCGGCGTTGCAAACTGGCTGCGATTCAGAAGCAACAAGTGGAAACGGATCGAGCTTTTCAAGCGGCACCCCGGCCCGGCCGCGCTCGAAGATGAAACGGCCGTCGAGTAGCACAAGAGCAGGTTTTGAAGCGTATATGCAATCGTGGCCCTACAAACGCGATAAGAGCAGGAAGAAGATATGAAAAAAACGTTTTTGCCCCTGTTGATAGTCGTCTGGCTTGTCCCGGCTGCAGCGGTTGGGGCCGACAGAGAGCCGCTGGCGAACGCGGAGCTTGAGGGCGTTTACGCCAACTCGCTGGATCAGGTGCTCAGGCTCGATCCCGAGCAGATCGACCTTGGCGTGGCGGCGCTGATTGTCAGCGAACAGTGGAGCGATGTGGTAGCGGGCCGCAGGTACCTTGCCCGGCTGGATGAAATGGCTTACGACATTCTTGACCGGCTCCAGCGCCGGCGGTTGCCGGTCGATTTTCACGCGGTGGCGGTGATAAACGAATATCTGTTCGGTACCGAGGGTTATACGTCTGTGGCCGAGGCGTCGGACCCGGGCGATTTGTTCCTGCATACCGTTATGGATAAGAAGCGAGGTTACTGCCTGAGTCTTTCGATGTTGTACCTGTGCCTTGCCGAGAGGCTGGGGTTGCCGTTGTACGGGGTGGTGGTGCCGGGTCACTTCTTCGTCCGTTATGACGACGGGCGGGTTCGCTTCAACATCGAAACGACCAGCCGCGGCGCAAGCGCCGACGACGAACACTATATCAGGAAATTCAACGTGCCGCGGAACGGCCGGGGCGGGCTGTATATGAAGAACCTGAACAAGCTGCAGACGCTGGGGTGTTTGTTTAACAATCTCGGCAACGTTTACAACGACGTTGGCGAGACCGAAACAGCGCAGGAAATTCTCGAGGCGGCGGTCGAGATAAACCCCGCGCTGGCCGAGGCCAGGATGAATCTCGGCAATATTTATTTGAGCACCGGGCGTGTGTCCGATGCAATCGTCCAGTACACCGCGGCTCTGAAGGTCAACCCCAATGACGCCAAGAGCCACCTGAACCTGGGCAATGCCTATGGCCAGCGTGGCTGGCTGTCGGATGCGATAGCCGAGTACACGGCGGCTATGAAGCTGGATGCGAATATCATCGACAGCTACAAGAACCTTGCGTCCGTTTACGTTAAGCAGGGCAAGTACCACAGTGCCCTCGCCCAACTGAAACGGGCCGCGGAGATAGCGCCCGAAGATGCGACCGTGTTTAGCCGGCTGGGCGACGTGTATATGCGAATGGGCGACTACTCGCGGGCGGTGTCGCTGCACGAAAAAGCGCTGAAGCTCAAGCCCGAACTGGCCGAGGCGTACCACGGCCTGGGATTGTGCTATAACAGGCTCGGCTTGCCCGACAAGGAAATCGCAGCGTACATCAAGGCGCTGTCGATAAAGCCCGACTTCGTCGCGGCGCTGGTCAATCTCGGCAACGCCTACGTGGCGAAGCACAAGTATGACCAGGCGATAGAGCAGTACCGAAAGGCCCTGGAGCTTCGGCCTGATGACGCGATGATTTACTACAACTTCGCCACGGCCTACTCGAATATGGGTGATTACGCGCGGGCGGTTCAGCATTACGACAAAGCCGCGGCGCTGGACCCGAAGCTCGGCGACGCCCACCACGGCCTGGCGTACGGCTACTACAGGCTCGGCAAGTACGAATTGGCGCTGAAGCATGCGAAACAGGCCGAAAAGCTCGGCAC
>CAYSBK010000156.1:0-5524 GCA_964429265.1 uncultured Pirellulales bacterium
AGAACGAGTTAGGTTCATTTCGGCCTTTTTGAAATTGGGTTTGTTTTGCAAAAAAGGGTTGGTTTGATCGCGCGGTACCGCCCGGCAGAGGGGGGCTAACGGGACGGCGGTAAGGCCGGGTGGGGTGTTGATTTTTGTCAACATCGTCGGAACTCCTGGGTGCGCATACCGGTAGCGGTGTCCTTCCACTATTGGGCCGACCTGCGCATTTGTGCGCAAATTTCGCAATTGGGCGGTTTCTCGGCCAGGCGTAAGTTATTGTCGTGAAACGACTTAAGAAATTTTGGCTGGGTGCGCTTTTCGTGTAATTTGACCTGCGCGTTTGTGCGCGCAGGGGGCGGCGTGGGGCCAACAGGATTCGTGGCAAAAAAAGTAGAGCCGCCCTCCTCCGGCACGGCTCTACCACTATCGCTAACAGGGCCGGCGATTCTGCCAAGAGCCGACGTCGCGGCCCTGGTAAGCAACCGAGGCTTTTCCGAGAGCACCTCCTCGGTAGCACGGGTTCGGCCGATCGGCGGCTGCGTTGCGACGGGCCGAAACCGGCCGTAAATTGAACTGAGATGCAATGAGCGTGCCAGATGCTCACGGAAAGGGACCGATGCTGGTGGTGAGATACGTAACCCCTTATTTCAGCGGAAGTTACGGCACAGGCGCGGCGATGTGCGGCCGGTGGACGCCGCGGGGGGATCTAAGGACGTGTTGCTTTTTGTAAACACCTATTTTGCCAATGCTATCTATCTTCGCAGGTGTTAGGGCTGTAAAAGGCAGTATAGCGAGGCGTGGGAAGGTGTTGACAAAAAGCAACATCGTGTGTTTAACAACAGCGGACCGTGGCCGGTATGCGGGCCTATCGGCTGGGGAGGGCGTTGTCGGTTTTGTAATCGTGGGGCGGGGCTGCACGTTGCCAAACGGGGCGGGGGCGATTACCATTGGGGTTGTTTTGCCGGGAGCATATTCATCCGGTTTTGGGAACGAGGCAGAGGCTGCATATGGCCAGGCGAATTGCAATTCTCGGGTCCACAGGGTCGATCGGCAAGAATGCCCTGCAGGTGCTGGAAGGGCTGGGCAGCGGGTACGAAGTGGCAGCGTTAAGTGCTCATACCAGCGCGGAGTTGCTGTCGGAGCAGGCCCGGCGTTACAGGCCCAGGTATGTCGCCGTCACCGAGCCGAGCCGTGCGGGGTTACTGTGCGATCTGGTTAAGGGGCTGGATGTGGAGGTGTTGGCCGGGCCTGATAGCCTTGTCGAGCTGGCCGGGCTTGCCGATATAGACGTGGTGCTGACGGCGGTAGTGGGGGCAGCGGGGTTGCCGGCGGTACTGGCGGCAGCAGAAAAGGGCAAAACGATTGCCATTGCGAACAAGGAGCCGCTTGTCGTGGCGGGCGAGCTTTTGACCAGGACGGCCGGCGAGCACGGGGCGCGAATTATCCCGGTTGACAGCGAGCATTCGGCGATATTCCAGGCGCTGCAGGCGGGGCGTGCCGACGAGGTGGCCAGGGTGATACTGACATCGTCGGGGGGGCCATTCAGGGGGCTGGCCGGCCGCCAGCTCGAGAGCGCCACGGTCGAGCAGGTTATGGCTCATCCGGTGTGGGAGATGGGTCCGAAAATCACGGTTGACTCGGCGACGATGATGAACAAGGCGCTGGAGGTGATCGAGGCGCACTGGTTGTTCTCGGTTCCGGTTGAGCAGATTGAGGTACTGATTCATCCTGAATCGATAGTTCATTCGCTGGTGGAGTTCGTGGACGGGTCGGTGCTGGCGCAGATGTCGCGACCCGATATGCGGATACCGATTCAATACGCGTTGACATATCCGCGCCGGCTGCCGGGCCGGAGCGAAAGGCTGCGGCTGGAGGACATAGGAAAGCTGACGTTCGAGGAGCCGGACGTTGAAACGTTTCCGGCGGTGGCGATGGGTTACGAGGTTGCTCGGGCAGGTGGTACGGCGCCGTCGGTGTTCAACGCGGCGAACGAGGTTGCGGTGGAGGAGTTCTTGGCAGGAAGGATAAAGTTTGTTAACATCGTTGAAATAATCAGACGATGTCTGGACGAGCATGATGTCAAAGGGGAGCCGGACCTTGAGGCGCTTCTTGAGGCAGATGGGTGGGCCCGGCGTCAGGTCAGAGAATTGGTGCACAGCCTGCAACGGTAGCCGGCGGCAGTTGCTTGTCAGGCTCCAGGATACGGGGTGCTTTTTTTATGAGACGAACCGATAACGAGAACGAACGGGACCGTTCGAAGCGGGCGCCAAGCGAGCAGACGTACAGCATATACCTGCGAGGGGTGTTGTTGCTGATAGTCGTGGGGATGGCGGCATACGTGGTAGTGCGCTACGTAAGCGTGTTCGGTAACGTGCTGGTCGTGCTGCTTGGTTTCGGAGCGGTGGTGATAGTGCACGAGTTCGGTCACTTTCTGGTGGCTAAGCTGTCGGATATCAAGGTTGAGGCGTTTTCGATTTTCATGCCGCCGACGCTGGTCGGCGTGCGGCGAACGGCGGAGGGTTTCCGGATTCGGGTATTGCCGCAGTTTTTTCCGAAGCGTTCGGCCGGTGGGGAGCAGGACGAGGAGAGCCTGTTGAGTTTTACGGTCGGCCGGGCCGGGAAAGCCGGCGAGACGGAGTACCGGCTCGGGTTGATTCCGCTGGGTGGGTTTGTAAAGATGCTGGGTCAGGATGACGCGGGGCCGAGCAAATCGACGGATGACCCTCGGTCTTATGCCAACAAACCTGTGGGCACCCGGATGGCAGTGATAGCGGCAGGGGTGACGTTCAACGCGCTGAGCGCAATCGTGGCATTTATGGTGGTGTTTCTGGTGGGCATAAGACTTTTGCCGCCAATTGTCGGGGGTGTGGTGCCGGGGTCACCGGCCGAGCGGGCCGGCCTGCGGGGGGGTGACGAGGTCATTGAAATCGCGGGCAAAAGCAAGACGCTGGACTTCAGCAATATCATGGTGGCTGCGGCGCTATCGGGCAAAGGTGAGCACGTAGAGCTCAAGGTGAAACGCGATGGAGAGGTGCTGAGCTTTTCGGTGTTACCCGAACAACTTGAGGGGTCGGGGGTAGCGATGAGGCTTTTCGGTATCATCCCGCCGAAAACGCTCAGGGTTGCGCAGGTTTCCGATCCGAATGTGCTGCTGGAGCAAGCTGGTCTGATGCCCGGCGACAGGATCGTTGCCGTCAACGACAAGCCGGTACAGGCGTACTGGGATATGGCCGAGATCATTGAAAACACAACCGCTTCGTCGGTGGCGCTGACGGCGAAGCGCAAAGATTCGCTGAGGCAAACGCAACGTATCAAGCTCGACTGGCGGGTTTCCACGGCCGGCCGTGTCGAGTCGGAAGCGGACCTGTGTCATGTGTGTTCGATGGTGCCCCGGTTGCGTGTGAAGGGGGTTGAGGCGCCGCCGGTTTCGCTTAAGCGCAGGGTCCTGGAGAAGGTCGGGCTGCGCAGGCCTTCGGCGCACGAATCACCGTTGAAGGTCGGTGACATTATCGTGGCGGTGGGGGAGGTCGAGAACCCCAGCTACAAGGAGTTAGAGGATATGGCCGGGAAATATGAAGGTCGCCCGCTGGATGTGAAGGTTCTGCGCATCGGCGCCGACGGCAGCGAAAGACTCGTGACGGTGGTTACCGAGCCGCGGCGGCCTCCCGGAGAGGACCGCGCGAGGATCGGGATCGGCGTAGTGCTTGACGCCGACCATCCGGTTGTTGCTAAAACGATACCGGTAAAGGGCTTTGAGCAGTTGCGCAGCGTGCCGCGAGGGGCGGTGATAAAGGCGGTGAACGGGGTGGCGGTGTCGAGTTTTTATGACGTGGCGGGGCTTATAAAGTCGGCTGAAGGGGGGCCGGTCAGTCTTGAATACGTTGCCGAGGGGGTAAGCGGGGAGGTGGTCCTGCCGGCAGATGCCGGCCGATTCGTGGACGTCAGGGCGGGCTTTGCCGTGCCCATTCCCTTCGAAGACCTCAAGAGGCTGTACAAGGCGGCCGGGCCGGTGGAGGCGATCGCAATCGGATACCGGAAGACCGTTATGTTCATCGCCCAGACCTATATCACGCTGAAGAGACTGCTGAGCGGCCTGGTCAGTCCGAAGAGCCTGATGGGTCCGCTTGGGATTCTGGCGGTGAGTTACACGGTGGTGACCCACCAGCCGTGGACGAATTACGTTTACCTGCTGGCGCTTATCAGCGCGTGTATAGCGGTGATCAATCTTTTGCCGTTGCCGCCGTTCGATGGCGGGCACATTGTGCTGTTGGTGGTTGAAAAGATACGGGGGTCGGCGCTCAGTGAACGAACCCAGGGCGCGATAGCCTATGCCGGGGTGGTGCTGGTCATAGCGCTTTTTGTATATCTGACATTTAACGACCTACTTAACATCTTTATCCGGTGACCGCTGCTGGGGCCTGCCGGGTATAATACGGGCCGGCGAGCAGCATTTTGCAGCAGCGGGCCAGGCTAATCGCACAACTCGGCAACTTCAAGCCAGTGACGACTCAAAACGGCAAAATCAAACATATCAACATAACCATCGTCGTTGAGGTCGCCCCTTGCGGCCGCTACCGAATCGGGTACTCTGCCGACGATAACGACGCAATCGATGCCCTCGATGGGTGAGCCGTCCAGCAGCCTGCCGGACAACCGCAGCGGCACGACATCGCCCGGGGCGAGGCCGGGCGTTTCGAAAGCCAGTTTCTCTGCGAGGGCCGGCGTCCTGAACTTGAGCATCAGGTCGAGATAGCCATCCGGGCCGGTGGTATTGCAGTCGCACTGGTTGGCGTCGTAGAGAGGTCCGGCGACGTCCTCGTAGCTGCTGCGAATCGCCCCGATCTCTTCCAGCCGGATAGAAGCAACGTCGATACTCTTGACGTCAAAGTTCTCGGTGCCGAGTACGGCCACCGGCAGCACGCCCCTGCCGGCCAGATTAAGCGGATTGGGACAACTGCCCGGCTTAATATCAACGACCACCGGCCGAGCTTCTGTGCGTGCATAAAGCACTTCCACCTCCTGAGCCGAGAGAGCCCGGTTCCAGACCATAACCTCGTCGATTTTGCCATTCCACCACCACCGCGTTCTTTCCGAGTTCGAGCCTATGGTTACGTCGCGGTCGACGGCCATCGTAACTCCTGTAAAACCGTCAAAAGTTTGCGTTTGCAATACGCCGTTGACATACATCCTGACTGCGCCCGTGTTGTTATCCCAGGTTACGGCGGCGTGCTGCCACATCGCTGCAGGCCAGTAAGCATTATCCGAATGTAATGTAGTGCCTCCACCAGCATCGTTAGCAATGTGCAGAACCAATTGCCCCGGTGGGTCGCTTCCTGGGGCGATCGAGAGAAACAAGTCTCCTGGATGTGCAGCTTCAGCACCGTTTTTCTCAAAAAGCGGCCGCCAGCGACTGAGCGAACCGTCTATGGTAACAGCCGGATTGAACCACACCGATATCGCACCGGACCCTAAGTTGGCAAGTGCCGCTGGCCGGCCGATATTTACGTAGTCGTCCAAGCCGTCGAAATCGAGGGCGCCGTCC
>CAYSBK010000157.1:0-5520 GCA_964429265.1 uncultured Pirellulales bacterium
CGTCACTGTATTCGTTGGTGGTACTCAGCAGGATCGTATTGTCCGGCTCGAATACGCATTTCTTGTAGGCCTCGTCGTGAATAACGAAATCGGCCAGGCCCTTTGTTACGGGATGCTGCTTTTCAACACGGATACTCAGGTCAAGGCCCTCCTTGTACGTGCTGCGGTCGTGACGGATGCCGTCCTCGGTCATTTCTTTGAGATAGTATCTTGCACCGATGATCTTCTTATACTGCGGCCAATTTTGATAAGCAGCTATGCAGTGGTGCAGCGCCACCAGACCGACACCCTTCCGCAGCAGCCTGACGAAGTTCTCCCTGCGCCGCGGCGATATGTTCTGCGTCATGTTATAGAGCACAATGACGTCGTAGTCCCAGTTGCTTATATCCTCGAATAATTCGCTGTCGTCCTGCAGGGCCAGATGGTCGTAGGTGATATCGTCAAAACTATCGAACATAGCAAAGAAAGGTTCTGCCTCGAAGCCGTGCCCGCCGGTAACGACGATGGCTTTGGTCTTCCGTCGGGCGGTGCCGCGCGACGCGCGGGTTGCGCAGGAGCAAACCGCTGCCGACGTGGCAAGTAACGCGCACACCAGCGTAATTGTTCTCCACATAATCTTTCCTGCCTAAAGTAGTTGTTTGAGGTGTTTTATGCTTCGCTCGGCCTGCTCGATGGTACCGCATTCGACGCTCATTACGATGTCCCTCGGAGCCTCGGCGCAGATGCGGACCACCTTTTCCCAGTCGACCACCCCGTCGCCGCAGGCACAGCCCACGGCCGTGCCCGTTACCTTGCCCCGTTCGTCTTTTGACTGCTCGACGGAGATGTCCTTGGCGTGCAGGTGCACGAGCCTGTCGGCAACGTGCTCAAGCCACCGGATGGGGTCCTGCCCGGCGATGTAACTGTTGCCGGTATCGAAATTGATGCCGATGGCTTTGGAGTCAACGAGATTGTAAATCCTGTCGAGCCCTTCCGGCGTCTTGCTGTACTGCTGGTGCGGTTCGAGGCCTATGATGATGCCGCGGGCCTCGGCGACCTTGGCCGCTTCCTGCAGCACGTACTTGATCAAAACGAAATCCTCTTGCTCGCTTGTCCAGGGCTGCTTGGGTCCCTCATCGGTGTTGACCACCGGTGCGCCGCACTCGGCGGCAAAGCGGATGGCCTGCTTTAGATACTCGGTGCTCACCTCGGGCCGGCCCAAGGGCGCATGAGACGAAAGGCCGGACAGTTTGACCCCGGCCTTCTCACAGGCCCGCTTTACCCTGTAAGGGTCGTCAAGCAGCGACACACTGTGGAAATAACCCGCCTCGCTGAGCAGTTCTCTGCCCCAGTGAACCATTGGTTCGACGTATTCGTAGCCGAGCTGGGCCGCCTTTTCGACGCCCCATTCGAAGGCCTTGTCGGCGTGCCGGACGAACTCGAGATTGATGCCAATGCTGACTCTTGCCATTCTTGTATCTCCGAATTTTCGTGGGTGGTGCGTATTGTCCTTTCCTTGTTAAAGGTGCCACGGACTTCGCATCGCGCGGACAAGTCTTCGCGATGCGACAGGGTCGCCGATGATCTGCTCTTTGACGGGGTCCCAGCGTATCTTCCTGCGCGTGCGGATGGCGATGTCGCTGAGGTGGCAGAGGATGTCGGCCTGGACGGCGGTGTCGATGGGACAGACGGTTTCGTTGCGGCTGCGGACGCAATCAAGAAAGTTTCTGACGTGGTGGTCGCTCCTGTAGAGGCGTATCTCGTCTGGTCCGAAGGTTGTTTCGAGCAATTCCGGCCGGCTGGCGACAATCCTGCTGCGGTTGACGTGCACCCAGGCCTCGGTTCCTTCGAAGCCGATGCCGTGGCTGTCCCGGCCGTAGCGCTGGCGCCATTGCGGCGGCTGAGGACCTCCGGCATAGTTCATTACCAGGCCGCTGTCATACCTTATCTTGATTCTCCACTCGGTGGCCGTGTCGCAGAAGCCTTCGGTGGGGAAGGTGCCTCTTCCTTCGAGTTCAACGGGACACTGGGCGTCCTTGCCGGCTCCCCAAAGGGCGATGTCGAGCGGATGGACACCCCAGCCGGCGATCCAGCCCAGCGCATAATCGGAATGAAACCACCACAACTCGTTCGAGCATCGTTTTTCGGTATAGGGCGAGTACGGCGCCGGGCCCAGCCACATATCGTAATCGAGCCATTCGGGCACCGGTGCCGGCTTGAGCGAGCCGCCTGCGACGCTGGCAGGCGAAAGGACGTTGATGGTGTGGACCTTTCCGAGCCTGCCGTTGAGGGCAAGCTCACAGGCCAGGCGGAACTTGCGGTCGGAGCGCTGCTGCGTTCCGAACTGAAAGACCGCACCGTACTTGTGGCAGGCCGAACGCAGGGTCTGGTCCTCCGCGAGGCTCAGGCCCATCGGCTTTTCGAGGTAAACGTCCTTGCCGGCCCTTACTGCGGCCAGGGCGGTCAGAACGTGCCAGTGGTCACAAGTGGCGTCAAGGACCGCCTCGATGTCGTCTCTGGCCACCAACTGGCGGAAATCGCGGTATTCCGCGCAGCCCTTGCTGTCGTAATGCTTGTCGATGCGTTCCCGTGCGGCGGTTCGGCGGGTCGCCTTGACGTCGCAGACCGCCACTATCTGCACGTCACGCTGGCGCAAGAAGTTGCCCATCACGCCGCTGCCCTGCGAGCCTACACCTATGCAGCCGACGATGATGCGGTTGCTCGGCGCTACCGCCCCGGCCTTACCGAGGGCCGATGAAGGCACCAGATACGGGAATCCGAGGGTTCCGGCGGCGGAAACTGCCGCTGTCTTGAGGAATTGACGACGACTTACGCGACGGTTTTTCATAGTCGGCCTCGCTCAAAACGGGCTGTCGGCTGGGATGCCGGCAGCACTGTCGATCAATCCGGCTGCCGCCGCAGAAGCAGCGGCGCACCGCGGAAGCGTGATTATACAACCACGGCGGGGCGGTTTCAACAACCATCCTGAGCCTTAATCGGCCGGAGATTGTGGGATAATTGCCCGGCGTGGTGACGCTTGACATCGTGATGGACTGCGCTTACATTGACGAGATGTTGAAGCTGAAAAAGGGGACCATTTTGTCGATAGTTGACACGATGCCGATTTAAGGAGATACAGCGATGGCCGGGAAGATTGAAGCGACACGTCTGCCGGGTATAAGGAAAGCGACGCCGAAGGTTCCGGTGATAGGGGTTTTCGCCAGCAGCGACCCGCGGATCACCGCCGCGGACCGCAAGCGATGCCAGAACATCGCGCGTATGGCGGCCGACTGCATAAGCGGGCAGGTCGTTCTGCCGGATAAGACGCCTGTGCCGGTAGTCTATTCGGATGTGCTGGTGGACGGTGAGCCGCAGGCCGACATAGTCGCCCAGCAATTTCGCAAGGCCGGCGTCGACATCCTTGTGTGCGTGCCGGATACGTGGGCATTTCCACAGCTTACGACGATTTCGTTGTTGCAGCAGTTTCCCCCGAACACACCCATAAATATCACGTGCGGCAACAGTGGTCCGCGACCGGGCGTGGTTTATGCGCACGCCACCAGCGGCGCGTTGGCGCAGTATGGTCGAATGGTGGCACTGAACGTCGGGACCTGGCCTGATACGGGTATGAATCCGCAGATGACCGAGCAGACCGCGAAGAACCTGATAGATTGGTGCTACGCGGCGGTGACGGCGGTGGCGCTTCGCGGCAGGCGGGTGGTGATTTTCGGCCACGACTCGATGGGGATGGAGACGGCGCTGGCGCATATCATACCGACAAGGAAGGTGTTTGGGCTGGAGATAACCCGGCTGGATATGAAGCTTCTGGCGGATATGCTGGCGAAGAAGGCGTACGACCAGAAGGAGCTTAAATCGCTTCGGCGGTGGATAGACCGATACGTGGGCAAGCGTCTTGAGCTTCGCGACGCATCGGACGGCGAGAAGTTCAATATGTCGCTGGCGATGTACCTTGTCGTGCGGGACCTGATGAACGACCTGAACGCCGTGGGCGGCGGGTTTATGAGCCAGCTCGAGTGGGGCAGCGACTACCGGGGGATACCGTTGCCGGTTGCGGACGTGATGGAGTCGTTTTTCAACAGCACGTTCGACCACAACGGGCGGAAGGCGCCGGTGCCCTATGCGACCGAGGCGGACGTGCAGGGGTTGTTGACGATGCTGTTTATGACGTATCTAAGCGGCGGCAACCCGCCGCTGTTTATGGATTTCCGGAAGGTCTGGGAGGCCTGGGAAATCAGGGCGCTGGCCGATGAACTGGGCATCAAGGGAATTGACAAAAAGTCCGACTGGTATACCAAGGGGCTGGTGGACGGCGATAACTCCGGCAGCGCTTCCTTCGATTGGGCCGCCAAGCCGGGTGCTTCGGTGCGCGAGATTATGAGCGGGGTATCGCTGCCGCTTGCGGACCCGCACTATTTCCCGGGCGGGGGCAACTCGGTGACGTTTGTGACCCCGGGCGGTATCGAAGGTATCGCCGGTCGATTGGCCTACAGCAGCACCAGCGGGCTGTTCAGTATGGTCTGGGACGAGGCGCACACGACGGAGGTTCCCGCCAAGCTGGCGCAGGCGATGTGCAACCTGACCACGCCGATCTGGCCGCATACGTTCGTGGTGCCGAAGTACGCCACGATGGTTGAGTACAAGCAGTACCCGCCGGCCAATCACTTCCATATGACGTGGGATTTGCCGGTGGCCAGACTGCAGCACTGGATGGATTTGACGGGCGTACTGAGCGTGGTGCCGTGGGCGGCCAGGCCTAAGTACATCGAGGGTGTGGACCGACCGCAGCCGCTGGTGCACCTGATAAACGGCGGTGAAAATAACTACAAGCAACTTACCATCGGCAAGTAGCCGTTTCAGGGTGACTGAACAAATGTCTGCCGCGTCGCAGGCGGATGTGTTTCTTGCCGGCTCGCCTGCAGCCGTTATCACCGGGGTTTGTACGGGTTGCGGCGGAGAGTCGGGGGCAGTCGGCTGTCGGATTGTTTATGGACGGCAGGACCCGGTGGTTTGGTATGAGTAATGCAACCGCAGGACGGCTTCAGTCGGCCGGTACGGCGGCCCTGGTGACGCGAAGGACTTCGGTACAGGTGGTGATCCCCCTGCGGATTTTTTCGATGCCGCTTTGAGCCAGGGAAGTCATACCCTCGGTCTTGGCCTGGGCGTCGATTTCGTTTGAGCCTCTCCGGGCGATGGTCATATTGCGGATTGTGTCGGAAAGGAGCATTAGTTCGGCGATGGCGGTTCGGCCGCGATAGCCTGTGAACCTGCAGGCCGAGCAGCTGCGGCCGCGGTAGGCGGTGGTAAGGGCCTCCGGGCCGGCGGCGGTGTTGATGCCAGGGCGGCGGTTGGGCTACCTCCGCTGGGCTTGGGAACTTTCGGATTATTGATGCCTGTATTTCTAATGTTAATTCGCTTGGGAGGCCGACGCATCAGGTAGTGTGTCCGGTTCCACAAGAACACGGCGATTCGCCGGGAGCAGATCAATATGTTTCCGAGATACCTGCTGGGGCATCTGTCCAA
>CAYSBK010000158.1:0-5415 GCA_964429265.1 uncultured Pirellulales bacterium
ACGACGTTGTTGCCGTAGCGTTCCTGCTCGTACTTGTAGAGATTGATTACCGGCACATCGCTTTTGTCGAAGCTGAGCAGTCTCTTGGACCAGCCGGTCGGTATCGTCTCGGTGCCCTCGATCGTATAGAGAAAATACTCGCTCAGACCTTCCTTCTTGATTTCCTTTGGCCTTAGACTTTCGAGCTCATCACCAAAGATACCACCACCGGCGTAGCCCATCCGAGCGTGGACGGGTTCATAAGCAGCATTGGCAAGATATTTTGTACTGCTGGGCCTGATAATTTCCCCGGGGCGGCCGTAAGGGTACTTTCGCCTGGCAAGTGCGGCAATCTGGTCGAGAAGATGGACCCTGCCGACGATAAGGCGTGTCTGGGCGTTCTCGTAGTCCTCTCCGCTACGGTTATTAACGCGGACGTAGGCCTTCAGCCGCATAGTCTTTTCATCGGTTGACAGCGTGCCGAAGTAGAACGCCCGCCAGGTTACGCCTGTCGTGAAATAGGTGATTTCGAACGGTACCTGGCCGCTGATCTCTGAGCGAATGAGCCAGCGGCCAAGTTCCCGCAGCCTCGATGGAAACACCAACTGCTGTACATCAATCTTGTCGGTTTGTTGCAGCGGCTCCAACTCCAGCGAAGTCGGGTCGATAAGCGTATTGGCCCAGGCAAACTGCAACCAGTTCCAGCCGCGCTTCAGCGTCAGGTTCCGTCGCTCACGGACAAGGGTCAGGCCCGAGCCTCTGGGTGGTCTGCTGCGAATCACTTGTCGCCTCGAGGTACCGGCAGGCGGCCCAGTGCCCTGCTGGATGGTATCAACGGATACGCCGGTGCTGAGGACGTCTCCATCGCGGCGGCGGCTTCCGTATCTTTGCTGCGAGGCCCGCACAGCCACCGGCACCGACGGCGCGTCTGCAAACGTCGAATTGTAGATGGTAAGCTGAACATTTTCCCGCCGGGGCAACACCACAAGCTCTATCGCCGAGGCCGGTGCGAAAGGCGCTTCTTCGGAGATGGCTTTTTGAGCCGGTCCACCGCCCTTGGCCGCGCGTCGTACCTTGCTGCCGGCCTGTACAGTGGCGGCCTTTGGGCCGAGTGTTCTCGTCGCCGTCGCAGGTTCAGGGGGTTTTTGCAACGGAGCCACAAGCTCCTGGGCGGGTTTGGCGACCCTGCCGACAGTGGCACCGCCGAGACGTTTCAGCCTGTGCAGCTCGGCCACCAGCGCAAGAGAAGCGACCACCAGCACGGCTGCGGCCGCTCCGGCCCACGCAGACCACTTGTAGGTTACAATCCGTGCGGCGGGATGCGGGCGGGTGGTCTGCTCGCTTGCCCGCTGCAGCAGTTCTTTGCTGACCTGCACATCGCCTGCCAGCAAATCGAGAGCCGCAAACTTATTCTTGAGGCTTTCGAGCCGGCCTCGGCAGGTATCGCAGCCGTCAAGGTGCTCGGCCAGCTTTGCCGCCCGGTTGTCGTCCAGCAGGCCAAACTCGTATTGGATAAGCTGTTTTTCAGTTAAATGACGTTTCATTCGACGTCCCCCGCAACATCCGGCAGGTACCTCGCCAGCTTCCGCAGGGCCCTGTACATTTGCACCTTCACGGTTCCAAGCGAGCAGCCCATCGCCTCGGCGACCTGCCGGTATGTCAGTTGCTGGTAGTAAGCAAGAACCAGGGTGACACGCTGTTTCTCCGGCAGCTTTGCAATGGCCCGGCGGACCTGCTGAGCCTGCTCGGCTTTCATCGCCTGCGCCGACGGTTCACAACCATCGCCCGCGGCAACCGCGGGGGCGGCTTCTCCGTGGCGACTTTGCCGGCAGTCACCCGGCCGGCCCAACGACACGGTCCTGAGCCGTTTTCGCCGCCGCAGCCCGTTCATCGCCGCCCGCGTAGCGATTTTGAAAAGCCAGGGCCGAATATCCTCGCCTCGCAGGGTGTGGGCCTTTTCGTGCACGAGCCTGAAGGTTTCCTGGAACAGGTCCTCGGCCTGGTCCCTGCTGCCGGTGATTCTCGTCAAATATCCCAAGACACTGCCTCCATGTCGACGAACCAATATGCCGAACGCTTCTGCATCGCCCTGGCAATGGGCCTTTATAAGGCTCTTGTCGCTTGTTTCCATTGAGGCAGCTTACTCCATCTACCGCTTTAGAGGTCCATAGTAGCTTCGCGGTTGACAGGGTACAAAGATTTTCTATGGATACTCCGCCCAAGGTTGAGGCGAATGCAGGCACAAACGGACCTTTGGTCGCAGCGACGACAAGGGCTAACTGCCCTGGTACTCGGGCACAAGCTGCTTTATCTTCTCGATTATCCGGTTGCGGTCCTGCGTCTCGGCAGCCTCAAGAAGCTCTTTGATACCGGCCTGCAGTCGGCGGCTGTCCATCGGGATGTTGTCCCAGATGACTATCTTGGGATGCCGGGTCGGCTTCATATCCTCTCCCTTTATGGATAACTCTTCGAACAGCTTCTCGCCGGGGCGAGGGCCGGTGATCACCATCTCGATATCCTCTCCGGGTCGAAAGCCACTGAGTGTGATAAGCTCCCTGGCCAGGTCGATTATCCTGACCGGCTCGCCCATATCCAGTACGAAAATCTCGCCCCCCTGCCCCATCGCAGCGGCCTGCAGCACCAGTTGGACGGCCTCAGGTATGACCATAAAATACCGCTTCATCTCCGGATGGGTAACTGTGACAGGTCCGCCGGCGGCAATCTGCCTCTTGAATATCGGCACCACCGAACCTTCCGAGCCCAGCACGTTCCCGAACCGCACCGTTACAAAATGAGTCCTGCTGCGTCTGCTCAGGTCCTGTACATACAGTTCGGCAATCCGCTTGGAACAGCCCATTATGCTGGTGGGATTGACGGCCTTGTCGGTGCTTATCATAACGAAGTTGCCGGCACCGTTTTGGTCGGCCGCGTCTGCAACAACCATTGTCCCGAAAACGTTGTTCTTGATTGCCTGGCCGGGGTTAAGCTCCATCAGCGGCACGTGCTTGTGAGCCGCAGCGTGGATAACCACGTCGGGCTTGTAGGTGGCGAAGATCGACTCGACGCGGGTGCGATCGGTAATATTGCAGATAAGCGGTTCAACCGCAACCTCACTGAACCGGTCCCGAAGCTCACGCTCAATGTAGAAAAGCGGATTCTCCGCCTGTTCCACCAGCAGCAGCCGCTTTGGTGCAAACTTACAGACCTGCCGACACATCTCCGAGCCTATGGAGCCGCCGGCGCCGGTTACCAGAACCACTTTTCCACTGAGGAAGCTGCTGATAGCCTCGGTATCCAGCTGCACAACATCACGACCAAGCAGGTCGTTGATATCGACGTCACGGATCTGGGAGACCCTGTATCTGCCCGACGCGATGTCCGTAATGGAAGGCACCGTCCTGAACCTGATCTTGGTGCCTTCGCAAACCTGAATTACCCGCCGCAATTGATGGGGCGTGGCCGAGGGCATGGCTATGGCGATTTCTTCTATGTTGCGTTGCTTGCATATTTGAGGTAGCTGCTCGACCGTACCCAACACCGGCAGCCCGTGGATGCTCAGCCCCTGTTTCGCAGGGTCGTCGTCGATGAAACCCACGACATCGTATTCCGCCACGGCCATCCGGTGGATCTCGCGCAGCAGCGCCTCGCCGGCATTGCCCGCTCCCACAATCAGGAATCTCTTGAGCTTGCCGCCTTCGACGGTACGAAACTCTTCGTGGTACAGCCGTATGACCATCCGCAGCCCCGCCAGCAGCAGCACCGTTATAGCGAGATCCGCCACGAACACCCCCTGGCTGACTCGCGCCAGGCTGCCGAGGTATATCCGCAGCGGCTGGACGTACATTGCCACCGTCCACAATGCCACTGCAAGCAGCGTGCTGACCAGCGATGCCCGAAGTATCCCGGTGAGGTCGGCTATGCCGACGTAACGCCACCACCCGCGATATTGCCCGAAAAGCCCGAAGACAACCAGTTTAACGGCCAGCAGGCCAAGCAGCAGACCCGGGTACTGCTCGAAGAGCCAGTCTCCGAACTGCATATCGTGTGCCAGCAGAAAAGCAAGCAGCAGCGACACCGCGAAAACGCTGGTGTGCGCCAGGAGGATCAAGGGTCTGCGGAGCCGAAGCAGAATTGACGGAGGTGGTGTGACCGGCACACGTTGTTGATTCTTGTTGTTCAAACCTGTACTACTCCCGGCATCGGGTGTCTTGCTGCCGCCGTACGCGGCGATCGGACCGCAGAGACTCGAGCGCCAATTATATTGGGCACTGTAGGGGTAGTCAACGCGTGATAGTTCGGCACCGCGCGACGGGGCCTCGACTGATTGCGCCGGGTTTTACCGCGGCTGCATCCGGTCAGGTTGCGTGGGTTAGGCCTGCGGCCCGGCGTTCTCACTGTCGTCGGCCTGTTCCTGTGGCTGGTCGCCGCTGCCCTGCGGCTGCTTGGTGTCGCGTTGTTTGCCGGTGTCGCTGCCCTGGTCTTCGCCGGGTTCCTCAGCTTCGCCGGCTTGTTCCTGTTCGGCAGCCTGCTCTGCGGCACCGGCCGCTTCGCCGGCCTCGGCCTGCTCAGCATCGGTCGGCACGTAGATGTCGTCAATGGTGGTATCATCGACCTTCTTGCGCATAAGGGCGTAGATGATGGTGTTGGCCGAGAAGTAGAAACTTATCACAAACGCCACCACCAGGCCCACCACCACCAGCAGGAACAGGTAGATCAGGTGTGCCGAGAACCACTCCGTGCCGTTGGCTGTTGCCTCCGTACCCGGTGGAACCAGTTGTGCGAAAGTCGGTCTCGGCCACAGCCGGGCCATCTTGCCGTCTCTGAAAAGCCCGATGTCGAGGATGACGTAGGTGGTCAGCAGCATCAAAAACGCGAAGAACCGCACGAACACGTAGCAAATCGCGCCGTAAACGACGGCCAGGCCCGAGTATAGAGCCATACTCCACGGGCGCGAGTAGATATAGCTCATCGCTCTGCTCATTGCATCGAAACAATCCGAGCCGTCATATGCCACCGCGGGAAACATCAGGTTGAACCCGGCCACGGCTCCTATCACGATGACGGCAATCAGCGCCCCCGCCAGCAGCGCCAGCGGCATAAACACGCCCATAAGTAGCTCGCCGACCCACGTGATGTTGGCCAGAAGTCCCAGCAGCAATACAAACACGCCGATGAAAACTATCATGGCTGCCGGCAGCAACGGGGCGGTAAAGAAGCTCAGTATCTTGGTGAACCCATAGCGCAGCGCCTCCGTCAGTCCCGGTTTCTCATCGCGGGCAAACTGTAGTGCCGCGATTCGGCAAATTGCCCCCCCCGCGATGGAAATCACCGCCAGCTTTATCACGATAAATATGGCACAGTAGATATAGTGATACTTAATAGCCCAACCTGCCGCCTGAAACCATCCCCCGATGTGAGCTGCCGCGTCCGGAAGCC
>CAYSBK010000159.1:0-5305 GCA_964429265.1 uncultured Pirellulales bacterium
CCCTTGATGGTTCCCGGCAAATATGCTATATTCTTACCGGACGTAGAGTTGCCAAGACAGCAACTCTGGCCGTAGGCTTTTGCCCGTCGTCTTGATACTAATCGGGTCCTGTGCAAGTAACCTTGCACAGGACCCTTCTCTTTGGCAGCCGGTTCAACCGGATCAACCACAAACTTCGGGCGGTCAGCTTTGCCGGCCTGCAAATCGCAACGCTACAACTGCAACCCAACCCCTCCCCGCCAACTACCCCCAAGGGGAGTCGAACCCCTGTCTCCAGGATGAGAACCTGATATCCTAGGCCACTAGACGATGGGGGCATCACATTAGCGGCGGTTGGATTCGAACCAACGACCCTGGGCTTATGAATCCCATGCTCTAACCAACTGAGCTACGCCGCCGCCGTTTTCAGGCCGCTGAAATATAACGGCTTCCCCGCTGCGATGTCAACCCTTTTCGTTCCTGGAAAATTCCCTTGTAATCTGGGCCTGCCGCTTGTATACTTCTTGGGCGTACACGGGTGCGGGCTGTGAAAGGCAGCTTATGGAGGTACGAGTTGTTGTATTCAATAAGGGCCGAACGCGGAAAACGCTCCAATTGTCGCAAGAAGTAACGGTAATAGG
Source organism: uncultured Pirellulales bacterium (assembly GCA_964429265.1). Lineage (GTDB taxonomy): Bacteria > Planctomycetota > Phycisphaerae > Sedimentisphaerales > Anaerobacaceae > CAYSBK01. Next base: position 621 of record CAYSBK010000159.1, read on the forward strand.
CCGGCGTTCCAGTTGCCAGCTTCAGGTTCCCCGTGCCGAGGTATCCCGCCGCCATTGCGAGATCCGGCAACGGGGGCAGGAACTGCAACTTCGCGACCTGGGCTCGCGCAATGGTACCTATCTCAACGGCAAGCCCGTTACCGAAGCGATCATAAAGCCGGGCGACCGGCTGAACGTCGGCCCCGTAACATTTGTGTTCCAGATTGACGGTAAACCGGAGAAAATCGGTTCTCCACAAAAGCTCAAGATCAAAGGCGACTCCGCAAAGCCCGGCACCGACGACCTGCTTGGCGAAGAACTCGACGCCTCCGACGAGTTGGCCGAATTAGAGGATAGCGGTTCACTATAGCACGGGCAGCTTAGGCCCTGTGTCTGGTTAGAGGAAGCGAGGTGGTCGTGCCGTTTAATCCGCTCAAATTGTTATTACTTGTCGGCTGGTTTTACTTGTGCCTTTACTGCGTCCAGCGCACGCAGTTCAGCGCTTTGGTACCGAAAAGGCACAAGCCCGTCGCCAACCTCGTTACCCTATTTGTCGGCCCGCTGCTGCTGATGGCGCTTGCGGTCATAGATGCGGTCAGGCAGTCCAGACACGGCAGCAACACCACCTTGGCCATACTCGCAGCTCACTTGCGCACTGCCCTGTCAACCATCAGACTCGCAAAAACCAATACGCCTCGCAAGGAGAAGATTCGCCTGCTCGACTCGTCGGGCCGTGGTATCAAGGAAATATACGGGCGGGGCAAAACAAGTCGGCACCAGCAGCACATCCTCGACCTGACCGAACAAATTGTCTTCGACGCCCTCGAGGACGGAGCCAGCGACATCCTCATAGACCCTGCCGACAGCAATGTTCACACCGTAAGATTCAGGGTCGACGGCGTTCTTCGCAACGTCCGCCGGCTTGATGCCGATACGGCTCAGGCCGTAATCAACAGTATCAAGGCCGCTGCAAATATGGATATATCCGAGCGCCGAAGGCCACAGGACGGCGCGTTTACCGCCCGTACGTCCGACACGACCGCCGCCTTTCGCGTGGCAAGTGCGGGCGTCGTGCACGGCGAAAAACTCTCGATAAGAGTCCTGAATCAGAACATTTCCACGTTTACCCTCGACAGCATCGGCCTGTCCGGCAAGCAACGCGCCCTCATCCGCAATGCCATCAAAAAGCCTTCAGGAATGATTCTCCTGTGCGGCCCCACCGGCAGCGGTAAAACAACGACGCTTTACGCGATGCTGAACGAAATAGACTTCTACACCCGAAACGTAATCACCGTCGAAGACCCCATCGAATGTGTCCTGCCGAACTGCAGTCAGATCGAGGTCAACCCCCGCGCAGGAATCACCTTCGCAAGCAGCCTCCGAAGCATCCTCCGCCAGGACCCCGACGTCATCTGCGTCGGCGAAATCCGCGACGAGGAAACCGCCGCCATAGCCCTGCGGGCCTCTCAGACCGGCCACCTCGTTCTCGCAACGATTCACTGTGATACAAACGCCGCCGCCATCGTTCGCCTGATGGACCTCGGAGTCAGTGAGCTGCTGATGGCTTCCGGCCTCAGCGTGCTGACCTCCCAGCGGCTGGTCCGACGCTTGTGCCAGAGATGCAAAATCAAAGCCCAACCCACCCACGCCGAGATTGCAGAGTTTCGCAGAAAAGGCATCAACTACGCAGGTATGTACCAGCCCAAAGGCTGCCGACAGTGCAACGACACCGGCTACCGCGGCAGGATCGGAATCTTCGACATCCTCGTGCTCGACGACAAGCTCAAGGCACTTATCGCAAAAAAGGAACTTTCGGTCGAAGCCCTCAAAACCGAGGGCGAAAAGAAAGGAAAATCAAATCTCTATAAACAGGCTCTGAAACTCGTGGTAACCGGCGTCACGAGTCAGGATGAACTGAAACGCGTTCTGGGATAACACCGTGGTCTTCTGGATAGGCATATTGGTCGGCGGATTGTTCGCTTGGCTTGCATTCAGGCTGGGCTTTTACTCAACCTGGGCGATAAGCTTCAATATCGTCCTCGCGGTCTATCTCGGGCTTCTCGCAGGCCCCGTCCTTATTGAACTGGTACCCGCCGCCGACACCGGCGCCTACGGCACCGCCCTGGCCGTCCTGACAACGGCAGCGGCCGCCTTCGTCGTCCTACACTGCATCTGCTACACCTTCATCACCGGCCGATTCAACGTGACTTTACCCTCACTCCTGGACAATCTCGGCTCGGTAGTGCTCGGCTTCTGCGTAGGCTTCCTGGTCTGGAGCTTCATAGCTTTCCTGGTCTACATCAGCCCCATCGCGAAGAATAACCTCGCACGTACCGTCGGCTTCAACCAACACGCCAGGGAAACCGTCACCGCCAATCTGAACTGGTGGTGTGGAATCGTCGATCGCTTCACCGCCCACCCCAACCGGCCGACCGTCTCAAAGCAAATCGAGCAACTACTGAAGAACGCCCATCGAACCCACGACCCTAACGCCCCGCACGCCGATACACCTGAACCAAATCAGCCCCGCTGATGCCCAGCCCTTGTCCTATCAGCTCCGAGACTGGTCGAGGATGAGGTCTTTCACTCTTTCACTCGGCAGGTTCAATGCCCCATAAGCCGCCGCCGCGGCACTTCGCAGACTTGGGTCAGCCTCCTTCGAACCCACCAGCGAGTATATCCCGTCTATGCTCGCCTCGTCGAGCAGGCTGCCGTGCATCTTTGCCGAACGCCCCAGGGATTCAAATGCCGCTATCCGCAACTCCACCGGGTTGTCCCCCTCAAGTGCCACCGCCGCAATCGCCCGCTGCGCATCCGGGCTCTCAAGATACGCCAAAACCTCGCACGCAACATCCTGAACGTCAGGCCGCCGAATCTCCGTCGCCTTCACCAGCGTATCAAGAGCCGGCATCAAATCAATCACGGTATTACGACTCACCGCCACTTGTCGCATGACATTCAGCGCCCGCACCGCATACTGCTCGGCCAATTGTCGGTTCCAGCCGCCCTGCTCCTCCTGTCCTCCCCCAAAAAGCTCCCCAAGAGCCTCGCTGAGCGTCTCGGTAACAAGCCCACGCTGCAGAAACATCTCTCTCGGACCCGCCGCCGCAATCGCTATCGCCGCGCTGTATCTTACCGCTCGGTCCTCGAATCTCAGCGCCTCCACCAGCGGCTGCCGCCCGCCAAGCTGGTAAAACAGCGACTTCTCCCCCGCCGTAACCGCCAACGCCTCCACCGCCCCCAGCGCCACGTATGCATTCTTATCCTTCAACGCACGAGCCAGCGCCTGGTGCAGATACTGAGGCCCGGCGGTTGTGGCATACGTGATGGCGTCGGCGTGGCCCGGCCCAAAATACCTTGGCATCGCAACGTTCGTCGACTCGGCCTTGAAAAAAGCCGCTATCCACAACCCGATCGCACGCCCGAACGCCTCGTCCGCCTTCAACGCCCACTCGCAGCACCGCATCGCCATCAGTTCGTGAAAATACGCCTTGTCCACCTGCTCCCTGGTCAGTTTCTGCTTCTCCGCGTCCCAGAACCATATATTGGCAAAATCCGCATCCGCCGCCGGCGCAAGCGACTCCGAATGGTAATAATAATCCTGCCCCAACTGGTAGAATAACTCCGCGGCCGTCCGGCTCAGCCCCGCCGGGTTTATCTGCCTGATGCTGTCCGCCGCAAGCCTCCTTAACTGCGGCGATTCCTCCTTCTCGACCACGTACTTCAAATACGGCAGGCCCTGAGGATACTGAATCCTACCCAGCGCCCGGATCACCTCGGCCTTAACGTGCGTGTTCGTCGTCTGCAACGCACTAACCAACGGCCTGATCGCCGGCCTCGATAACTCCGGCAACGCCTTTATTATGTTGGGCCACTCGTCCTTGCGCTGCGGGTCCCCCAACGCATCCAGCATGAACGGCACCGCGTACTCACCGCTCTGCTTGAGACGCTTCACGGCCAGCAAATAACCCCGGTCGGTGGTGCTGAGCTTCTTCACCTGCTCGTAGATAAGATGCGCGTCGCTGCGCTTGAGAAGTCTGCCCTTCTCGACTATGCCCCATAGCTGCTGCGCCAACTCAGCCAGCTCAGGGTCATGCTTGTTTTCTTTGGCGCGGGCCAGCAGCATTTCTGCCTGCCTGCTGCGCCTGCTGAGCTCCAGCAGCTCAACCGGGTCCGGGTTCCGCTGGATTATCGCCTGCGCATAGGCCTTCGCCAGGTCAAGCCGACCGATAAGACTGTAGTGCAGGAAATCCTCCCAGTCCGCCGACAGGCTCCGCTCTTCAGCCGAACAAAACCCGCCCGATATGATTACCACCACCAACAGCGCCCCCAACGGCGCCGCAAAATTGCCTCGCTTAACCATCTCAGGCATCTCCCAAAACATCGTCTATTCGCAGCCCGCCGGCGCGGAACGACGCCTACACCAAACACCTCGCCCACAAATCCGGGTTATTGGCACGACCTCCGGCGCGGCTGAGCCACTTTATTCGCGTAACTGTGCACACCATATGCATATTACAGAAAACCAGCGCTTCTGTCAACCCCAAACCCGGCCAACCGCGAACCCCCACCGGCTACGGCTCCGCCCGGGCCCTCACCTTCGCCGCTGTCGCTGCCGGCGCTTGTGCATCGACTCGCCGGCGAGGCTACTGGCCGATAATACGCGGTTTAGGCCCGAAAATCGCCCCCAGACCTCGAAAAAACCT
>CAYSBK010000160.1:0-5279 GCA_964429265.1 uncultured Pirellulales bacterium
GCGGTCAGCGTGAGGGCGGTGGTGTTCGCGGGCGAGGATGGTTGAAGGGGGTGTAGTGCCGGGGAGGTTTGCTGAAACGAAAGGTGAGGAACAGAGCCAGGCCGAAACAGAGCAGGGTCGGCGGCTCTGGGGTGGTTGAGGTAATAATCAGGCCGAAGCTGTTGAGCAGGCCCGAGTCGGCATACATAGTGTCGTTTACCTGGAGTCGCCACCGCCCGGAGGCATCGCAACCGTCGAAGACGGCAAGTGGTGTTCGGGGGGTGAATCGGCCTGCAAATGGCGGTACGGCCTGCTGAATGGGTACGGGTGCTTCGTCGTCGAATACGGTTGCCGCGTAATCCTGGCCGGGGAAGAACTCGAAGGGGTTGTAGAAATTAAGCCAGCAGGTATCGCCGCTGGGGCCGACGAGCCTGAGCTGCAGGTCGAAGACGCTGGTGTGGGTTATGTCAACGGTGACATCGAGGTCGGCTACGATGACGTGGTCCGGGACGACTATTATGGCGTCATCCATTGGTCCCCTGCCGTATGGGGCGTCGGGGCAAGCGGGAGAAGGGATGGGCAGGCCGAACTGCCGCTGGTAGTGGTGGACATGGGTAGCGGTTGACGTGGAGGAAAAGAGCAGTGGCCCCGCGGTAACCGCAAGAAGAAGAATTCGTCGCACTGTCGGCCGCGCATCCATACCCAGCCTGTTCCCGGAACGGACGAATTTTCGGCACGCACCTTGCCGGACGGTTATTGTAACCTGCCGCTGGGCGGCAAGACAGCAAAAAATTATTTTTTGCGGTTTTTTGTCCGGCGGGTGCCGGTGGAGGATGTGGTTACTTGACCTCGACGACGGAGTTGAAATCGCCAAAGGGGTTGGGTTCGGTCCACTCGTTGTAGGGGTCCTGCTGCCACTGGCCGTCGACGACGAGTCGGTAGCGATACTTGCCCGCGGGCAGCTTGAGCTTGGTCTGCCAGACGCCGCCTTGGCCGACTTTTTCGAGGGGGTTGTTCTGTGGTTGCCAGTTGTTGAAGTCGCCGGCGAGCTGTACGGTCTTGGCGTGGGGGTAGAGTGTTACGAAGACCAGGGCGTCGCCGACCTGGTTGACGCCGTAGTAGTCGCAGAGCTTGGCGTCGATGTTGGTATCGATATCGGTGGTGCGTTCGGGGGCATCAGGTGTTTGTGGTGGTTTGGGGGCGGGGGTTCCTGCGGCCTGCAGCAGTTCATCGGCGGTGGCGCTGATGGCCTGGAGCTGATCGGCGAGGGAGTTGACCATTTCGTGTCGCTGGGCCTGGATATCGGCACCCAAGACTTCGTCGGCGAGGCTGGCAAAATCCTTTGTGCCCTTGCTGGCGGGGTCGTACTCGGTGATCGGCTGGCCGAGGCTGGCGGCCTCCTTTATTTTGGTGTTGAAGTTGACGACGGTCTTGAACATTTTGTCGCCGAAGTGCTTTCTCAATTCGGCAAGGATTTCGCGTGCCATTTTGGTCCGTATGTCGTACATACTTGCCAGGACCTTCACGTTTACGTGCTGACCGCAGCGTTTGCAAAGGATGCTGAGGGTTTCAAGTTGTTTGCTGAGGCCGTGGAGGCAGAAATAGCCGGTCTCGACGGGGACGATGACATCGGTTGCGGCGCGCAGGGCGTTGAATGTGAGCAGCCCGACGGCGGGCGGGCAGTCGATTATCGCAAAATCGTGGTCGTTTTTGACTTCGGCGAGTGTATCCTTGAGGCAGGTTTCACGGTTGGGCAGTCCGGCGGTTTGCTGCTCAAATGCGGACAGGTCGATGCTTGCGGGGGCGAGCTGGAGGTTGTCGTTGATCTGCCAGAGTATCTCGGCGAGCTTGATAGGCTCGTTGCGGCTTCTGCTGACCAGCACGTCGTAGGTACTCTGCTCGATTTGTTCTTCTGGTACGGCCAGGCCGACGGCGCAATGGGACTGGGGGTCCATATCGACCAACAGGGTTTTTCACCCGGCGCGCGCCAGAGCGCTGGCGAGGTTGATTGCGACGGTGGTTTTGCCACATCCTCCCTTTTGATTAACGACGGCTATCGTTCTCATCGTAGGCCTCTCGAGTTTGTGTAGACTCCATACCTGCCGGGAAAAATGGCTTTGGCAGCCGAAACACCAGCCTGTTAGATTATTCGGCAAATAACAGGGAAAAACTTTATGGTTTTATGGGACGAGCCGATAAAAAGGTTTCGTGGTGGGAAGGTGGCATTGTGCGCTAACGGTTGTGGAACCAACGGCGGCAATTTGCGGGCCGGGAGTGCTTATGCAAATTGGTTGGTGTCCTCGAGCGTTTTTTTTACGTGGTCGAGGAACTGGCTGGCATAGGCGCCGTTTGCGATCCTGTGGTCGACGGACAGGGTCAGGGCCATCAACTTTCGTACGAGGAACCGCGGCCCGGCCGGCGACGGCTGGACGTCGGGCACGCAGGTGTCGGTTATCCGGCCGATGCCGAGTATGCAACACTGGCCTGGAACGACGATGGGGATGAAGGAGGTTACGCGATACATTCCGAGGTTGCTGATGGTTATGCAGGGCTCTGCGAGGTCGTCCGGGGTGAGCTTGTTCAGCAGGGCCTTTTGCTGGAGGTCCGCCCTTTCGCGGGCGAGGCGGGTGAGGTCCTTGGTGTTGACGTTCCTCAGAACCGGCGCGACCACGCCGCCGGGTGAATCGACTGCAAAGGCGACGTCGAAGGTGTCGGGCAGTTCGATAAGGTCCTGTGCCAATCGCCCGGCCATAAGGGGGTAGTTTTCGAGGGCCTTTGCGACGGCGGCGATTATGAAATCATCGTAGGCGATCCTGACAGGGCTGGTGCGGTTGAGTCGAGAGCGTAACTCGACGAGGTCGGTTACGTCGGCGCGGACATTGAGATAGAAGCAGGGGATTTCGCGCTTTGAGCGGAGCATTTTTGCGGCGGTGGCGCGTTGCCTGGCGGAGAGGCGGACGGTCTGGCCGAGCTTGACGTGCTGAGGCGTGGTGACGGTTGCGGCCTCGGCGGGGTTGTTGTGTTGGGGGGTGTGCGGGTCGGCCGGAGCCGGCCGGGGTGGCGTTGATGCTGCGGCGGCGGCCCGGGCGCCGGCTTCGATAAGGTCGGCGGGGACAGGTTCATCCTTATCGGCGATAATGAGCACGGGCTGGCCCGGCAGGACGACGGTGCCGGGCTGGACGAAGATGTGCCTGACGAAGCCGTCGGCTGGGGACTCGACCTCGACGGCGGCCTTGTCGGTCTCGATTTCGAAAAGGGCCTGTCCGCTGGTGACGTGCTGGCCGTGCTCGACCTTGTATTGGATGAGCCGGGCGTCTTCCATCGCGGAGCCCAGCTTCGGGAGTTTGACTTGCGTTACCAAAAGACGAAAACCCTGAACATTCAGACCAACATTGTGTTCGCCGTTATACCGGCCCGAGGTCCCGGCAGTATAGCACGGCGGCGGCGGCCAGACAAACCAAAACGCGGCTGACACCGGGCGCGGGTGGGGCGGCGCCGTTGCGAGCGGGGCGAGGGCATTGCAGCGGACGGCGCAAAAAAAACTGTGCCGCCCGGGACCAGATGGGCGACACAGGTACCATAACTTGCGAGCCCTGTTGGCGTAATGGGTTTCCAGGGTGCTTACTGGGTTTTGACCTTGACCTTTACCGCTTTGGCCTGCTCGGCTTTCGGCAGCCTGACGGTCAACACGCCGTCCTTGCAGGTTGCGTCGATCTTGGAGGTGTCGACCTCGGCGGGCAGGTTCAACTCCCGCCTGAAGCTGCCGTAGGCCCTTTCGACGTGGTAATAGCCCTTCTCTTTCTTCTCGTGCTGCTCTTTCTTCTCGCCGCTGATGGTAAGGGTGTTGCCTTGTACGGCGATGTCGATGTCCTCTGCCTTGCAGCCCGGCAGTTCTGCGTTGACGATTATCTCGTTGTCATTTTCGGCGATGTCAACAGCAGGCCAGGCTACCGGATGGGCGAGCGGGCTGTCCCAGTCGCCGAAGAAGTTGCGGAAAAGGTCGTCCATTTCCCTGTGAAGCCTTGCCAACGGGGTTCTCTGGTTTCTTGTTGCAGGTAACCACGCCATAGCCATCACCTCCTTTCGCACTTCAACCAACTAGTTAGTCTGACGTTTGTTGCCGCATTTTGAACGACTCGCTTATCGTATTTGCAAAGTGCGTGCCAGATCGGCGGGGCCTGCGGCGGGTGCAAAAACGGGTTTTTTGGGGGCGGCAGGGCTGTTTTTGGTGCCAATTTGGCAGCGAAGCGGGCGTGTGGGCTGCAGGTGTTTGCAGGTCGGCGGCTCGGCGGCAGGGGCGGGCAGGGTGCGCGGAGGTTGTGTTGACACGGGGCGGGGTTGAAATACAATAGGCCGGTTTGAGGTGTTGAAGTTTTTTCCGGTGAGAGTAGCTCAGTTGGACAGAGCACTGGATTGTGGTTCCAGGGGTCGCGGGTTCAAATCCCGTCTCTCACCCTTGTTTTGTTTCGGGTTATTGTGGGGGTTGAGCGGCGGGATGCGCGTGGGGCGTTGGGCAGGTGGGGGCTGTACGAGGGCGTGCCGAGGGGCGGGATAATCGGACAGACATCCATATGAGCAGCGTGGAGAAGCAGGATAATTGCCGCGGCGGGGTCGGCGGCGTGACGACGACGGCGGTCCTGTACGGGGTGGTTGTTTTCTTCGGCGCGTTCCTTCTGTTCGTGGTTCAGCCGCTAATGGGCAAGTACCTTTTGCCGTGGTTCGGCGGCGGGCCGGAGGTCTGGAGTGCTTGCATACTGTTCTTTCAGTTGCTTTTGCTGGGGGGTTATGCGTATGCACACCTGGTTGTAAGGCGATTTCAGCCTCGCGTTCAGGTGTTTGTTCACCTTGTCGTGGTGGCGGCGGCGGTTATCTTGCTGCCGGTGGAGCCGGGGGGTGCGGGAGGGCCGGAGGTTGCGGGCAGACCTGTGCTGCAGATTATGCGGATACTGATGATATGCGTGGGGCTGCCGTATTTTGTGCTTTCTGCGACGGGTCCGCTGATGCAGGCGTGGTTCAGCCGGGTCAACGGGGGACGGGGGGTGTACAGGCTGTATGCGTTTTCGAACAGCGGGTCGCTAATTGCTCTGTTGAGCTATCCGTTTGTTGTGGAGCCGTTGTTTTCGCGGGGCGTGCAGGCGTGGGCGTGGTCGGCGGGCTTTCTGGCATTTGGCTTGGTGGTGGTTCTTTGCGGGGCGGTTTTGTGGAGGTCCAGCCGATCTGGGCTGACGGTGGGCGGGGGTGGTGACGAGAAGAGGACGGCCGCGCAATCGGGGGGGAAGTTGAGGTGGGCGCTGTGGTTT
>CAYSBK010000161.1:0-5267 GCA_964429265.1 uncultured Pirellulales bacterium
GGCTGCTACGAGGTGATACCGAGGTCATCCCTGGTGAGGATGGAGTCGAACTCGTAGCCGGCGGCGGTGATGTTTTCGCGGGCGCCTTCCATTCGGTCGATGACTGCGACGATCTTTTTGATCATAGCACCCGTGTCGGTGATGACCCCGGCCGCTTCGAGGACCTGGCCGCCGGTGGTGGCGATGTCTTCGACCAGAAGCACAACGTCGTCAGGGTTTAGTTTTCCCTCGATGAGTCTGCCGGTGCCGTAGGCTTTTTTTGCATTGCGGACGATAATCCAGTTCCTGCCGGTTTCCATTGCGGTTGCGGCGGCCAGGGCGACGCCTCCAAGTTCGGCGCCGGCTATCAGTGTTACGTCGTTTGTGACGTGCCGGGCGAATTCCTGTGCAAGGGCCTTCAAGATGTCCGGGCAGGTTTCGAAGAGGTACTTGTCGAGGTAATAGTTGCTGTGCCTGCCGCTTCTCAGGACGAAATCGCCTTGGAGGTAGGCGGTTTCCTTGATGCGTTTTATCAGCTCTTCGCGTGTCATAAGGGTTCTCTGGGTTAGACGTTCAGTTCGGTGTTTCGTTTGAGCTTGCTGCGGTACCTTCGGCGGATTGGCGTGACGCTGCCGGTTATGAATTCCTCCACCTGCCGAGGTGCCAGGCCGACGTAGGTCTTCGGATCGAGGAGCTTTTTGAGGTTGAGTTTTTTGAAGTCGGGGTCGGCCTTTAGTCGGTCGAGCAGGTCGTTGGGTTTGCCGTATTTCTTGACCTGTTCTGCGGCGGCGTGAGCATATCGCCTGATTTTTTCGTGGAGTTTCTGGCGGTTTCCGCCGGCCTTTACGGCGGCCATAAGGATATTTTCGGTGGCCATAAAGGGAAGCTCGGCGGCGACGTGGGCAGCAATGACCTTTGGATAGACGACCAGACCGGGGATGACGTTTATGAGTATTTCGAGGATGCCGTCGGCGGCAAGAAAGGCCTCGGGGATGACGACCCGGCGGATGGCGGAATCGTCGAGTGTTCTTTCGAACCACTGCTCCGATGCGGTTGCTGGGGGGGCGGTGGCCAGCGAGCGGACCAGCCTGGCCAGGGCGGTGGCCCTTTCGCACCGCATCGGGTTTCTCTTGTAGGCCATTGCGGAGGAGCCCACCTGTGATTTGGCGAAAGGTTCTTCTATCTCTTTCAGGCCTGCGCAAAGCCGCAGGTCGTTGCACATCTTCTGGGCGGATTGTGCGACAAGTGCGAGGGTATTTACGACCATCGTGTCGATTTTGCGCGGATAGGTCTGGCCGGTTACCGCGCAGATATTCTTGAAACCGAACGCATCGGCCACCATCTTTTCGAGCCGCTTTACCTTCCGAGCGTTGCCGTCGAAAAGTGCCAGGTATGAGGCCTGGGTGCCGGTGGTGCCTTTTACACCTCGAAAGGGCAGGGCTTCGATACGATGCTCAAGCTCTACCAGGTCGGTTACGAAATCAGCGCACCACAGTGAAGCGCGTTTGCCTACGGTGGTCAGTTGTGCGGGCTGATAGTGCGTCAGGCCGAGCGTCGGCATCGAGCGGTACCTCGCGGCGAACTTTGCCAGCAGGTCTACGACGGCAGCGACCTTGGCAGCGATTAGTTGCATTGCTTGGCGGATGATAATCAGGTCCGCATTATCGGTGACGAAACAACTGGTGGCACCAAGGTGAATGATGCCGGCGGCCCTTGGGGCTGCATCGGCGAAGGCGTGGATGTGTGCCATAACGTCGTGGCGGAATTTTTTTTCGTATCGGGCGGCCTTTTCGAAGTCGATGTCGTCGAGGTGGGCGGCCATTTGGTTTATCTGGGTCTGCTTTATTTCCAGGCCGAGCTTTTTCTGCGCCCTTGCCAGCTCAAGCCAGAGGCGCCGCCAGGTTGAGAACTTCTTTTGGGGTCCGAACAGCTCGGCCATCTCGGGCGAAGCGTTGCGCTGGACCAGGGGGCTGACGTACTGCAGGTGGCGGGTCCGGCGGTCTTGGTTCTTGCGTGGCGTTTTCATTTTTCGTTGTACCATTGTGTAGTATGCAGGTTTTCTGCCGACTTATTTGCGGGCAATAGGATACATCAAAACCGGCGCAAGTGGAAAGCAAAAAGGATGTAGTTTTCGGGGCGGGTTCGGCGGCGGGGCGATAATCAGGGTTGTGCCAGCCAGTGCTCGGCGAGATAGCGCAGGTCATTGAAGTCAGCGGTGCCGTTGCCGTCGATGTCGGCGCCGTTGCAGTAATTGTCGGCGGCCGTACAGGTCTTGAGCCACGCTTGTGCGAATCGGGCGTAGTCGGGCAGGTCGACGTCGCAGTCGTGTTCGAGGTCGCCGGCGGGCCGGGTGGTAAACTGCCACAATTGTCCGGCTTGCTGGCCGCAGCGGTTCTTTGCGACGACCTGCCAGTAGTACCTTGTTCCGCACTGAAGAGGGCCTGGGTCATATGCGGCCGTCAAGACGTCAGGTCCTACAAGGATCAGACTGCAGGGGTCGGTTCCGAGATAGACGTCGAAGGACGGCACCAGGGCGGCGAACTCCGTGGCGCGGGTGACGTCTTCCCAGCCGGGGCATCCACTGTCGGGGCAGACGTATGAGCGATCACAGGGACCGTCGTTGTAGAAATCCTCGTTTCCGCGTACGAGAATGCCTTCGACCTGGAGGCTGTACGGGTCTAAGACGGCCGAGCCGGAGTTTCCTCCAAAGGCGTCGAGGTTGGCGGAAAAATAGCCGGGCGGGGTATTGTCGCGGACGGTTGCGCCGCCTGCGTACTTTCGCGGCAGGCCGACGGGGTGGCCGATGACAAGCAGGTCGGCGTCGTCGGCTATCCTGCCGGTTCTGCGGACGGGCAGGGGGGTATGGTCTTGGACGGGCCGGTCGAGTCTTATCAGTGCCCAGTCGGCGGCGGACTGCTGGCGGGCTATGATTCCGCTGCAGAAGTAGACATCGCAAGCGTCGACTGTCAGGACGGCCGTGTTCGCATCAGCCATAACAAAGCCGAAGACGAAGGCCGCGTCGGCACAGTCGGTGGTGTTGGTAATGCAGTGTCCGGCCGTTGCGACGACGTCGGGCGCAACCAGAAACGCCGAGCACCAGGCGGGATTCGGCTGGTCGCGGTATGGCTCGTCCTGGCAGAGTGGAGTTCCAGTGGCATCGAGATACCACTGGGCGAACGTTGTGGGCGGCAGGGAGTAGGTGCCGTCGTGGTTGTCCACGAGGTCGGTTAGTGACAGTACTGCGGCGGTGGCGTCACCAGCCTGCAGCAGCAGGGGGTCGGTAACCTGGTATTCATCGAGTCGGTCATCGGAGCCGTAAATTGTCTCGATACCTATCCAGGTCTGGTTGTGTTTGAGCGATTCGGTCGCATTGTTCCAGGTGAGGGTTGTGTCGGTGTTTACATCAAATGCGCGTTGTGCGGGGGTGGGATTGTTTGGCTCGTTGGGGGTGTTGCAGGGCGGGCGTGTGACCGTGAGGGTATAATCGCCCCTGTCGCCGTCGTACCCGGCGATTCGGATGTAGTAGGTGCTTGCCTCGGTCAGGAGCAGTTCCAGTTGCGACTGCAGGTCGCAGTAATCGTCGCTGCAGGCTATTTCGGTTCCTCCGCAGGAATCGAACAAAGCCAGGGTGGTGTCGAACGTGCTGCCGCAAAGACTTATTGAATAGTAGCCGGTCGCCGTGGGCGTAAAGAAGTGCCAGACATCGGCGGTGTCGTTGAAGGCACAACTGCTCTGGGTCGAGCCGGTCGCGGTCAGCGTCGAGCCGTTGTATGGCGTATCCTCAAAGACCTCGACGGCAGTTGTGCACTGGTCGTTTTCGGGAGGGGAGGTTGGCAAAACATTCAACGTATAGTTGCCGGTGTCGCCGTCGTATCCTGCGATTCGGATGTAATACTGCTGGCCGGCGAGCATTGTCATTTCAAGTTGAGACTGGTAGCCGCAGAAATCGTCGTTGCAGGCAAGCTCGGCCCCGCCGCAGGCATTGAAGACAGCCAGCGTTGTATCGAAGTCGCTGCCGCAGAGACTGATGGCGAAATTGCCTGTTTCGGCGGGAGTGAAGCTGTGCCAGACGTCGCGGCTGTCTTTGTAGCTGCAACTGCTCCAGGAGAAGCCGCCAGCGCCAACCGTTGACCCGTAGTAAGGTGTGCCGGCGGTTACGGCAATTGCCGCAGAACAGTCATCGTTGGGCGGTGCTGCATCAAGGGCTGATGGGCACAGGACAATGGCTGGAAGCGCTGCGAGTAGCAATCGGGCCGTTTTTTTGATTCTTGCAGCCACGCGCTCTACTTTCAAGCATCCTGGTTTGCGCAGCATAAAACTCCGCGTGCGGGCGGTCCGGGAGCCGGCGTGCGTTCAATACTGCGAAGGCTGTCCGGAGGCCACAACGACAACTGTAGCACAATGAGGCGTCACTGTCAAGTCCGGGCTTAGCGGGTTGGAAATTCGCGTTGGGCTATAAGCGTGTATTTCCGGCCGGCGGCTGTGTCAAAGCGCCAGAGGCGGTCGTCGATTCTTTCTGCGGCAATGGTTTTTTGGTTATGGAATACCTCCAGCGGATCCGGTGTTTTTGCGCGGACGGTGCATTTTCCGCCTTTTGTGCTGAGGATGTGGGCTTCGGAAAGCGAGCCGGCGGTCCAGTAGATGTCTACTATGAAGCCGCCTTGCTGGCCTCGCATCAGGAGGGATTTCCTGGCCGCCCGGGCCAGGTCGGGCGTGGTCAGCGGCGAAATCTGGGTTCCGGGATAAAGTCCGAACATATGGGAGACGTGGCGGTGGTGGTTCCGCGGGTCATCCCAGTCCCCGATCCATTCCTGGAGTTGGCCAGCCCGGCCGATTTGCATCGGCGGCAGGCGTTTGAGAGTCTGCTGGAGTTGGTTGCGGAATTGTTCATCGACGCCGAGTATTTTCGAAGCTTCGATGCAGCCGTTGAACAGCTCGTTGATAATCTGGATATCCATAGTTACGGCATAGCTTTGTCGTGTTTTTTGGCCGTCGGGGCCGCGGTAATAGTTTTCGGGAGAGGTGGAGGGACAGGTTACGAGTTTTCCCGGAAAAAGCGTGCCCGGCGGTGCTTCGACGAGGAAATCGAGAATGAACAGGGCTGCCCTTTTCATCAGCGGATAAGCGTCTTCTCGCAGGAACCGCTCATCACGGGTGAAACGATAGTGTTCCCAGAGATGGGTGGACAGCCAGGCTGCACCCATCGGCCAGAGATTGGCGGGGATATCGACGGGGGTAGCGGCTCGCCAGATGTCGGTGTTGTGGTGTGCGACGAAGCCATGGCAGTT
>CAYSBK010000162.1:0-4823 GCA_964429265.1 uncultured Pirellulales bacterium
CCCCGGGCGCGCACAAACGGACACCTTTCTTGCAAAACAAAGCCAATGTCAAGTACGCCGGAAAACACGTAACTCCTTATGAAAAAAGAACTTATGACCAATGGACACTTGGTGTGATGGGAAAAACAAAGCCAAACAAACCCAATCCGAACCGTAAAAACACCAGCCAGAACCCCCAACAAAGCCTGCCTGCCGACCCCCGCCGCGACTGCACCTCGCCACCCCACACGCAGACACTCTCCGATGCACCGCGTAACCGCTGGCGTAAATCACCTGCTTTCCATCGGCCTGTCAGCCCGCAGCGGTCGGCCCACGCCCCCTCAGCTCATATCCTCTCGCTGGAGCAACTGGATGATCTCGGCTTTCGCAGGCAGCGACTCGATGGAGCCGAACTTCGTGCAGGCAAGTGCACCGGCTGCGGCCGCAAATCGGGCAGCCTCCCTCACGTCGTTCTTTACAGCGTAGCACGCGGCCAGCGCGCCGGCAAACGCGTCACCTCTGGCCGTTTGGTCGACCAATTCTATCTCGAAGGCGCCGATATGGTCCGCTCCGCTCCTGTCCACCACCATGCACCCCCTCTTGCCCATAGTGATAACCGCGGTCTCGACTCCACGCGTCACCAGGTCCGAACCTATCAACTTGGCCGTCCGAACGTTCGCAGACGACTGGTCCGTAATATCGGCCGCCTCGTAAAGGTTGCTCAACAGCACGTCAACTGTGAAATAGTCAACAGGAACTGCCGCGTTTTGCTCGTCGGCCTGCTCAACAGGTCGGGCCGGGTTGAGAATGACCTTTCTGCCGTGGACTTTTGCCGACCGGATAGCCGCCACCACCGCCTCTTGCGGCAGCCTGCCGTGAATAAGACACACGTCGGCCTGGGCGATGTACTGCTCGGCGGCGGCGATGTCCCTTTCGGCCAGCGCGTTGTTCGCACCGGTGTATATACAACTGGCGTTTTCGCCTTCAGCATTCACCAGAGTGAACGTCAGGCCCGTATTCTTCGCCTCGGCGGTAAACAGACACTCGGTGTTTACGCCGAACTCCGCCAGGCTCTCTCTGGCCGTTTGCGCAAACGGGTCTCCACCGACTTTGCTCACAAGGTAAACCTCGCAGCCGCACAGGGCGGCCTGCACCGCCTGATTGGGACCGGGACCTGTAACCGTGTAGGCCAGCGTCGAGCCTGTAACACTCTCCCCCGGCGCAGGCGTCTGGCTGCACTTCAGCGCTACGTCCACAAAAGTGCCGCCGATGACAACGATTTTTGGCATCCTTGCTTGCATCCTGGCACCGCTGGTCCTTTGTTCATAGACTATACACGCCTCTGCCGGGGATGCAAAAACTTTTCCCGCGACAAAAAAAGCGTCTCAGGACCGATGTTTACCCGCCCCTGCAGGGTAGCCGACCACCGACATATAGACAACGCTTTCGGCGGTGCCGTCAAGGCCGAAAACGGCATTCACCCTGTCGTCGTAAAGGGCCCCGATCTGGCAGCTTCCCAAACCCAGCGCCACCGCCGCCAGCGCCAGGTTCGCCGCGATATGGCCCGCATCGAGGTAGACGTACCGGTAGCCTCGCTGCCCGTACTTGCAGCACGTACGGCCAAAGATTGCCGACCAGACAAAGACCACCGCGGCCTCGGCGCACATCGACTGGCCCAGTGCGGCGGCGGCTATTTGCCTTCGGTAGTCTCCGCCGGCAAGCTTCTCAAGCTGGTGGCCGGCTATCGCATAATGGTAAAGGCCCTGTTCGAGGTCGCTGACGTTGTTTACGACAAGGTAGGTTTCTATGGGATAGAGAGCACCTGCCGATGGTGCCGTGCGAAACTCGAAGCCGCCTTCTCTTTCGCGTACGCCCGTGCAGGCCCACAACAGATACGAAAGCTGCCTGACGGTAACCGCCCGGCCGCTGAACCGACGTACGCTGCGCCGTTCACGCAGCGCCTGGTCAAGGCTGAAAGCCCCCGGCGCTTCGGCAGCCGGCAGGTCGATTCGCCGGGCGTTGGGGTACTGCTTGTAAGGCGACGGGTACGGGTAGCTACCGCCCGGACCCATCGGCATCCTGTCGGGGTCGTATTTTGTCTGCTGCTGAAACCTGTCACCTGCACCGGCCATACATATATACCTCTTGCCGAAACAACACCTGCCGGCCTAACGTTCCACGATGAACGTGACGTCATAATCTTCGTGCCGGTCGGGGGACTTTTCTTTTCCCCCATCGTCCCGCCCGTCCTCGCCGATGCTGTAGACGACAAAGCCCTTGTCGAGCTTTTTATAGCGCAGCGGCTTACCGTCAAAAGGATCGGTCGGAACTGCATCGAGATATTCGCCGACAAGCTGCGACAGCCACTCAGGCAATCTCCCCCTCGCCAGGCGGTAGCGCTGGACCGCCAGCGCCGCCCGCGCGGCGCGGACCTGCGCAACAGCTTGAAGCTCTTGGTCCGTTGCCCTGGCCAGCGCCGGACATACTGTCTTCGTGAGCATATGCAGATCGGGTATGTCACCGACCAGTTTTTCGGCTTCGACTGCCGCCCGGCGACGCTCGGCGAGCGGCAAAGTGGTTGCTCGAATGTACGCATCCATAATATCGAGGTAGCTGTTTATGTCGGCATCCTTGGAGCCGAGCAGCTTGTAAAGAAGCAGCCTTGGTTTAGAGACCGACCCTGTGCCAAGCAGGTTGATCGCCAGCGGCAGCGCTTGTGGTGCTTGAAAGCACCACAAGCCGAAACAGCGCTCCCCCACCAGGGCCCGGGTCATAGCATTGGGGTCCTCGGCACGGCGCAGCGCAGTCTGAAGTTGACGCAGTCGTTTGGCGGTGAACTCGACCCGGCTGGCGGCATATTCGAGCACGTCGATTGCCTGACGCTGAATGGCGAGGCGAACAAGCTGCGACATCAGCGTTGGTTCTTTCGAAAGGCTTTGTGCCAGGCCCATAATTGCGATTATTGCGTCGGCTGCCTCGCTGGGTCGGTCAGCGTCAGCGTGCCACACTGCCTCGAGCGCCAGAAGCCTTGCACCCTCACGAACGCCGGGCAGGTACGGCATAAGGGTATTCAGACCCAGGCTGAAGTCAACGGGATAGCGGCCGTGTGGGACTTGTGCGGCGGCGTGGAGAAACTCAAGGGCCTGCCGGTTATCCGCCAGGCATTTACCAATGAGGAGTCTTGTGCCGTGATCAAGCGGTTCGCCACGGGCGGGTAGTTCGGCAGGACCAAAGACAGGTAAGTTGGGGTTCCCGATGTATTGAGAGAGGTTGTAGTAACCAAAGGCTTTTATGACCAGGTCGGCGGCATTGTCGGCGTCCGGCGGTATGGCGTACCAGTCGTTAAGCTCGGCGCAGGTTGCGGGATAGCCGGCAGCGCGGATGGCATCGAGCCTGGCCTGCAACTGCGACCCAGCACGGATGCGAAGCAACACCAGCGACCCGGCGATCAAGAGCACCAGCAGCGCCACCAGGAGGTACCAGGGCCTTGCCCTGGAGCGTGCTTGTTCATTGTCGTGAGCGTCGGCGGCCATAACCGGTTTTCTCCGCAGAGGCCGCAGGGCGGCAATTCAGAACCCCGCGCCCACCTTCATTATAGAGTAGCAACGGGCCCGACGCAAGTCAGCCGCCATCAGGTCAGCGGGCACAGGCGAAAAGGTACAGGAGATAGCCGACGTATCCAGCCAGCAGAACCAGGCCGCCGGGCCGTCCGATTTTTCGCCGGCCGGCCAGGGCAATGCCCGCAAAAGCGGCGCTGGCCGCTATCATTATCCAGTAATCGGTCCCGGCCAGCCGAGGGTCTATCGGGAACGGCCGTGCCGTACCGGCGGCGCCGACGACCAGCAGGGTGTTGAAGATGTTCGAACCGACGAGGTTGCCGATAGAGATGTCGTCCGCCTTCTTCAGGGATGCGACGATGCAGGTTACAAGCTCGGGCAGCGAGGTGCCGAGGGCGATTATGGTCAAACCGATTACGGCTTCGCTCAATCCGAGTGCCTGGCCGATGGTTATCGCGCCGCGAACCGCCAGGTCGGCACCCAAGGCTACGCCGGCAACGCCCAGTATAATCAGAACACAACACATCTTGAAGGAACGATGTGCCCGGTGTGCCTGAGCGGCGGCCTGGGTGTAAAGCGGAGGCGGCGCAGAAAGAGGCGCCTTTGCAGCCCTGCGTGCATAGTGGACCGTCACCGCCAGCAGCACCGCAAACAGCGCCAGAAGCGCGATACTCTCAGCCCGTCCGAGGTGCAGGTTGAACAGTATCGGGTAGAGCAGAAGGGCCGTTGCTATCATCGCCGGCACTTCGCGCATTATCGTTTGCTTTTGCACAGCGACGGGGCGAAGCAGGGCGATCAGGCCGCCGACCAGGGCCAGGTTTGCGATGTTCGAGCCGTACACGTTGCCTATCGCCGCGTCGCCGGTTCCCCGCAGTGCCGCGGCGATACTGGCGGCGACCTCCGGCGCCGACGTACCCATAGCCACGACGGTAAGGCCTACGACGATCTGCGAGACACCGAGCCGGGTGGCGGCAGCCACCGCGCCGGATACCAGGGCCTCGGCGCCTTTCCACAGCAACAACAGGCCGCCAGCCAGCAATAGTGCCGCAAGAACGATGTTCATAGGTCAAACAATAATTCAAAGTGGGCCGGTTTTCAAATGTTGAATAGTAAGACCCGGCCGTCGCGGCGGGCGGGGATGGGACTTTTTCGGCTGGCCGGCATCTGTTGGCTCCTGCATAAGTAATGTGTATCAGCAGGGCTTGACAGGCAACCGTGAGGGCAGACATTTTGGGTGGTTGTTTTCTGCATTTCGGCAATTTCTGAAGGCCCGGCCACGCGTAATCC
>CAYSBK010000162.1:4833-5223 GCA_964429265.1 uncultured Pirellulales bacterium
TATTACTCTCTGATCAAGGTTGGCACAGAAAACAGGGTCAGATCACTCTCAAGAGGTCACAGGCACGTTAAGAGATTTCACCTGTTCACTTATTTCTGAACATCTTGTGTTTTAGGCCTCAGCATATCCATATAATAATCTACGTATTCTCTATCAACTTCGCGCAAATCAAGTTGGCTCAGAACTTCCTCAATGCAAGCAATAGCATTAGGGTCTCCTATCATACCGAGGGCACCTACCGTGTTCAATTTCAACGTGTCCAACTCATCTTTTCCGATTTGGGGGTACCTCGCTTCCTCAGAAAGAATGAATTCACATAAAGGACGGACTGCAGAATTGTCACCGATTTTTCCCAAATCATAGCGCAGGCCGGACAGATCACTTGGATTC
>CAYSBK010000163.1:0-5149 GCA_964429265.1 uncultured Pirellulales bacterium
GTTCGCGAATCAATCTTCCGGGTGTGAAGGGTCGCCCCCCCCGAGAAAAAATCTCGGCAACTACCCTGTTAGCCCTAAAGCCCCCAGTTAAGCCAAGCTTACATTAACGCCTTAAATCAGGCGACGTAGACCACAAGTGATAATAAACCGCCTTAGAAAAGCCCCTCCTTTTCAAACCCTTTTGTTGCTCCGCGTTCTAAGACCCTCGCGCAAAAGCGCAAATCGAAACCTGAATCTCTCCGTGAAGTTGTCGGGTCCCCTCCATGGGGCCACAGTAAAGGACTTGCAGGTTAAGCCTTTTGGCCTACACTGTCAAGCTCTTTTTTCCGAAAATGCAAAAATTGTTAAAATTCTCATCTGCGGCCCAGGCATTACAACCCCCATCACAGTGTGAAAATGGTCGTAAAACAGGGCCGGTCTTGATAACAGCCGGGTCTCTGCGAACCGGTGCCGACCCGGTCGCACCGCAATTTGTTGTACTGCGACCAATGAGATAACCGCTATCTTGTCGTTTTTGGAGCCGGTCCGGCATCACCCTACTTGGGTTTTGCATCGTCGCAGAATAATTATTATCATTTAACTGACAAGGTATGCTTGCCTTGCCGATGGGGGTATTATAGTGCCGAAACCGAACGCGGTGATTGAGAAAACGGATGTCGGCTCTTGGGACATATTCGCTGACCTGGTAAACGACTCAATAGCATCCGGCAGGTCGAGGGTGGTGATACTATGCGTGCCAGAATGATACAAATCGGGCGACGCGCATCGCGGAGAAGCGCCTTCGGTGTGCGCCGCGCAGGGTTCGTTGTTGCCCTGTTGTCCGCTGTGGTTCTGCTCACGGCCGGCAACGCTCGCGCCGCAACCTCGCTCAGTCAGTTCGGCATCACCTGGACGTTTGACGCAGACTATACGACCGGCCAGTTCGCAAACGGCGACTACTGGGTTGTGGGACCTGTCACCATTATTGCAATAAACCCCCCGTCCACCGTGGTCAGCGGCAGGGTGATAAACGGCTCAATGCTCAACCCGATGCCCACCTGGGGCAGTGTGCAGGGTTTCGACAGTGCAGTCAACGGCATTCCGTACAGTGCATCCCTGAACGTTGCACGACCCGGCGGCAATGATTTGTCGGCGTCAAACCCGCTGGTGCTCCAGCCGGGCTCTTCCCTGGTGTCCTGCATCAGTATCGACGACCCAAGTTCATCCAACTTGAAACTTCAAACGGCTGCAGTTCTTACCGTCCTTTCCTCGCCGCCGCCGGCCGGAAGTTTCCGCCCCGCCTATTGCGGAACAGATAAAACCGTCAAACACAACGTAAGCAGCCTGAATTATTCACTGCTGGGCAATCTTCCAATCACATCCCAGATACATAACCTTTTTCCTTCATTCAATTACCCGTACAACAGCATCCTTGAATATCTTAGCGTGGTTGAGCGCTATTTCGAGCGCCCCTGGCTGGACCATATATCGGGCTGGGGGGGACAATACATCCATCCGCAGGACAATATGCCCGGCTACGGCAATGACATCGCCTCGCAGGTAAGCACGGGCGCACTGATGCTTCATCTCGACTTCACAAATGCTCAGAAGCAAGAACTCCTTATCAATTTTATTCAGGTAGGTATCGACCTTTACGGGGCAGCGGCGAACGGCACAACCTGGCCGCCTGACGGCGGACATGCCAGCGGCAGAAAATGGCCGATACTGTTCGCAGGCATAATGCTCAACGACGCCGATATGAAAAACATCGGCCAGAAGTCGGGTGACTATCTTGATTCGCCCGGCTACGGTCCGGGCAATCCGCCCCCCGATTATATCAGCTTCGGCGAGGATGCCCAGACCTTCTACGTGTCACAATTCGACGTCGACCTGCAACACGCCGGCGACAGAATACCTTATGAGCAAGCCGACATAGGCTTGCCGGAGTGGGGCATCAGGCACGCAACCGTCCCCATATACGATGATAAAGACTGGGACGCCCGTTACAGAGGTATGCACAACGTCAACACGTGGGGAGGTTTCCTGCTGGCGGCGCACGTGATGGAACCGGCCACTTCTGCAAGGACTCTGTGGAACCACATGGCCCTGTTTCACTACATCGACCGCGATGCAGAGGTCAGGGGGCTGAGTGACAGGCATTTTGTATCTCTGGTCTGGAGCATTTACCGGGCCGGTTTCGGCAACGTCTGGACGTCCACCCCGAGCAGCCCCGACAATAATACACCGGCTCTTGCTGCCATCGGTGACAAAACCGTGGATGAAGGCAGCCTGTTGACTTTTGATGTCAGCGCAACCGACGCCGACGGTGACCTCCTGACATATTCGATTCAAAACCCGCCTTCGGGGGCGAGCTTCACGGACCGGACGTTCACCTGGACACCCGCCTACGACCAGGCAGGCAGCTACAGCGTTACCTTTGTCGTGTCCGACCCCGACGGCGCGCAGGATTCCGAGACCATCACCATCACGGTGAACAACGTCAACCGTTCTCCCGAACTCCAGAGCATCGGGAACAAGTCCGTCAATGAGAACGATACATTGAGCTTTACCGTCAGCGCAACGGACCCGGACGGCGACACTATAACTTACTCGGTTGACCCCCTGCCGAGCGGAGCGGCATTGAGTGGCGCAACGTTCACCTGGACGCCGAGCTACGCCCAGGCGGGCGGCTACAGCCTGACCTTCACCGCCAGTGACGGCCAGGCCCAGGACTCGGAGACCATAACGGTAACGGTCAACAACGTAAACCGAAGCCCCGTACTGGATGCCATAGCCGACCAGACAATATATACCGGCAACCTGCTGAGCTTTGCCGTCAGTGCAACCGACCCGGACGGCGACTCGGTACAATACTCGGCAAGCGGACTGCCGACCGGATCGGAATTTTCGGGCTCAACCTTCAGCTGGACCCCCACCGTCGGCCAGACCGGCACCTACAGTGTCACCTTCACCGCAAGTGACGGTCAGCTCAGCGACTCGGTGACCGTGGACATAACCGTCACCGGCGACAACACCGCGCCACAGGTAACCAGCCCTTCGCCCGCGGATGGCGACGTGCAGGTTCCTCTGAACAACCTTGTCGTCCTGCACGTTGTCGACGACGGTATCGGTGTCGATGCCAACTCGGTCAACATCAGCATCAACGGCACCATCGTGTACACGGGTGGCGGCACCGAGTACGACAGCGCCTCCGGCCACTGTGTCAGAACCGGCACGGCCGCGGATTACCGGTTCGTTTACGAGTCGAACCAGGCTTTCGATTTCGACCAGACCATCACCGTCGCCGTGACCGCCGCCGACCTCGCAGGTAATACCCTGAGCAACTACACCTATCAGTTCACCACCGAGATGCTTTCCTTCGGCGAGAACAAGCAGATTGCCTCCGACGGCCTCGGCAAGGCAAACCCCGTGACCGTTCGCGACAGCAGCGGAAATGTCTGGGCTGCCTGGCAGGCCGGCACCGCAGGAAGTCGCGACATCTACATCGCCAGAATGGCCGCCGATACCGGAACCTTCGACGACCCCGTCAGGATGACTACCGACCCCGCGGACCAGCATAACCCCGCTCTGGCGATCGACGGCGACGACAAGCTGTACCTGCTCTGGCAGGACAACAGGCGAGGAAACTGGGACATTTACATCCGAACCTCCGCCGACGGGTCCACTTGGTCCGGTGAAACGAGGATAACCGATTCGAACGACGACGACGTCAACCCGGCGATTGCGGTAGATAATTCCACCCCCACGCCTACCGCTTATGTAACCTGGCAGAGTGACCGTACCGGCAATCAGGACATCTTCGTCGCCTCATCCAACAACGATTTTCTCACCAGCACCGTCCGGCAGGTAACAACCGACTCCCACGACCAGCTTGAACCGGCTATTACCGCGGACTCGGCCGGTGTCGTTTATGTCGTCTGGACCGACCAGAGAAACGGCTCAAAAGATATTTACGGTGCCGCCTCGAACTATGGGCCCTGGCAGAACGTGCCGGTTGTTACAAAGCAAGCCGACCAATCAAGTCCTGCAATCGCCGCCGAGCAAACCGGCGCTATGCTACACGTCGTGTGGGTGGACGAAATCGCAGGCAACAGGGACATCTACTACGCAACCTCAGACGGTTTGCCGTCGAGTGCCCTGACCGGCACCAACATAGTCGACGACCAGACGGCTGCCGACCAGTCGGCCCCCTCGATCATCGTCGCCGGCAGCACCGGCAATGACCTTAAAGTTTACGCCTGCTGGACGGACAACCGCAACGCCGCAACCACGGCGGACTCAGATTTGTACTTTGTCAGGATAGGCTCCGATGAAAACGTCTTCGTTGGTGACGACGGCACAAACTCCGACCAGGCCCAGCCCACAATAGGTATAGACGCCACGGGACACCCATATCTGCTTTGGGCCGACAGCCGCGGAACCACCCAGGATATCTATTATGCCGGAGCCACTTTCCCCAGCTCCAGCCCCCTGGCTTCGATGGAGATCTCATCTGCCGCCGGTGCAACCATAGGACCGGCTCAGGTTTCCGACACCGACGACGCATCCGTGGTGGTGCCGGAAGGTGCCTGCCCCTATCCGGTAACAATCCGAATATCAAAGGTGCAAAACCCGCCGAAGGTTACCCTCGAACGGTTCAGTCTGCCCTTCGAGTTCAGCCCGAGCGGCCTGCAGTTTTCCGAGCCTGTCACGGTGACAATACCATACACGGTCTCCGGCGACGGACAGCTCGTCTCGGCATACTGGTATGACCCCCTCACCGGTACGCTCAGCCAGCAGGGCATCACCAACGTTCAGACGATACAGGTAACCTCCGACCTCTATGCCCTTCGCTTCGACACCACGCACTTTACGCAGTTCTTTGTCGGAAGCGCCGGCGCAGCTTCCAGCGGAGGCGGAGGTGGCGGCGGCGGTGGTTGCGCTGTGGTCGGCTATGCCGACAACGGCTCCGTCGCCGAGTTTCTGCTGCCCTATGGCCTCGTCGCAGCAACTATGATATTCGTCAAGCTCCGGGATAAGGGCAAACGCAAAGCCATAAAATCGAATCGGAACGGTTCCTGAGATGGCTGATTGTGCAGGGACAAACACCGTCAGCTTGATAACAAGCACTGAAAGCATCCGAGACAGCGGCAGAGAAAACCCATCCACC
>CAYSBK010000164.1:0-5054 GCA_964429265.1 uncultured Pirellulales bacterium
TATGCAAAACGGCGGGATGGCCACAGGCCTGGCAACCGACGTCTTCCACAGCCCCGTCGTGGCGATGGCCTCGGCCGTGTTCGGGCCCTGGAGCGCGGTGGCAGGCTCGGCCCTGGCCTCGTACTGGCGACGCCGAGGCACCGCATCACGATCACAGGCAAAAGTCTCCCACCGGCACGATGATGCCGGGCCGCAATAATCCGCCGCTATTCCGGTTTCAGCAGCCGCAGGGCCTCGAAGACCCGGCCCGTGGAGTAGTCCGTGAACCGAACATATACCGTCAGCGGCCTGTCGAACTTCTCGAACACGTCCGCAACATCGAAAACCAGCCTGTAATTGGTCTTCAACAGCGTCGAAAACCAAAGCCTTCTCATCTGCTCGGGGCCGACATGCCAGCTGCCAAGAAGTGCCTTCTCGGGTTGGCGGTGCAGGTCCCACAGCTCGACATCGACGCCGCCGACCGCCTTGATGACGTCGCCCTGCGAGTCGATGGGCTGGAGGTACACGATGAGCTTTTCCTTCCTGCCGTCGCCGTCCTTGTCGTAGAAGCCCGTGTAGCGTGTAAGCTCGATGCTCTGCAGGTCGTAGAGTTCTTCCGGTTCGAGGCGCTCCAGCCCCGAAAGCACCCTCAGGCGCTGTTGCAGGGCGGCGTTGTCGGCGTGAGCCTTTTGGATTTCAGCACGAAGCTGCCCGGTCTGCTCCTGCAGCGCCGCCAACTCTCGCTCAAGGGCGATTTGTTCGGGGCTTTCGCAGCCCGCGGCCAGCATCACCGCCGCTGCGGCGATTACCATCGCTCTCACGCCACCGCCCCTTTCAATCCTTGGACTGTTCATCTTGCTTGCGGTCGCCGACAATCTCCGGCGCTTTCTGGAGTATGCGATCAACCAGGCCGTACTCGACGGCTTCGTCCGCTTCGAGCCAGAGGTTCCGGTCGCAGTCTTTTTCTATCTTCTCCGGCGTCTGCCCGGTGTGCTTGGCGATGATGTCGTAAAGCCGGCTTCGCAGCCTCAGTATTTCCCTTGCCTCGATATCGAGGTCGGTGGCGGGGCCTTCGAGGATGCCGGTTATGTGAGGCTGATGAAGCAGGACGCGGCTGTTTGGCAGCAGAAAGCGCTTGCCGCTGTCGCCGCCGGCCAGCAGCACGGCGGCCATACTTGCGGCCTGGCCAACACAATAGGTGGCGACGTCGCACCGCAGAAACTGCATGGTATCGTACACGGCAAGACCGGCCGTTATCGAGCCGCCCGGGGAATTAATGTAGAAATGAACATCCTTTTTGGTATCTTCATTGCTTAGAAACAGCATCTGGGCGATGATCAGGTTGGCGGCGGCGTCATCCACCGGTCCCGCCAGGAAGATTATGCGGTCTTTGAGAAGTCGGGAGTAGATGTCGTAGGAGCGCTCGCCGCGACCGGTTTGCTCGATCACTATAGGAACCAAGTGTTGATTCATCGCCATTGTTATCATTCCTTCAAGCTGCGGTTGTCTTCATCCGGGAAGTACCATATCCGCCGCTGCAAGATCGCGCGGCGTTAAGTTTTACCTTTGTCTGCCGGGTCGTCGTTATGCTTTTTTTGTTTCTTGTCGTCCTTCTTTTCTCCCTTTTCTTCCTCTTCGGTCAGCACATCGTCGATAAGTCCGTACTCACGGGCCTCCTCGGCCGTCATATACCTGTCGCGTTCGGTCTCGGCGGCTATCCTGTCGAGCGGCTGGCCGGTATGCTCGGCAAGTATCCTGTTTATGACGTCCTTGGCCTTGAGGATTTCCTCGGCCTGGATCTTTATGTCTGCGGCCTGTCCGCTGACGCCGCCCCACGGCTGGTGCAGCATCACCTTGGCGTGCGGCAGGGCGTAGCGGCGGCCCTTTGTGCCGGCGGCAAGTATCAGTGCGGCTCCTGATTGTGCCCGCCCTATGCAGTAGGTCGCCACGGGCGAGCCGACGAACTGAATCGTATCGTATACCGCCATTGTGTCGTCCACCGTGCCGCCGGGCGAGTTTATGTACAGGCTTATCTCTCGCCCCTTCTTGAGGTTGTCGAGATACAAAATCTTCATAATCACTTCGGCGGCGCGCTGGTAGGAGATTTCGCCCACGAGAAAGACGATCCGGTTCTCCAGCAGCATATCGTCCAGGCTCATCTGCCGGTAGCGCTGGTACTGCCCGTACTGGTCGTATATCTGCCGGTGCATATGCACGCCGCTCTCCGGCCCAGGATTCAAACCTCCGGGACAGCCCGCTCGGTGATACTCAACTGCCATTCACAAACCCCCTAACTGCGTACTCAACGGATGCATCCGGGTGCCGGCCTTTCTCCCGCCGCCCCGGCTTATTGCTTATCCTGTTTCCCTTTGGCCTTGCTCGACCTGGACGACCGGCTCTTGGAACCTGAGTCTGATTTTTTGGTGCTTTTGCTCTTGGTTTTTTTCGTCTTTTTGGGAGCCTCGGCTTCGACGATCTTCGCCGACGACAGCAACCTGGAGATGCACTGTTGCTCTCTGACCTGCAGCCTGAACTGCGAAAGCGACCCATCCCGGAGCATCTGCTCTCTCAAGCGCTCGGGGCGCTGGCCTTGCCGAATGGCCATCTGCGCGATGTAACCGTTGACCTCTTCCTCGGTTACGTCAATACCGAGTTTGGCGGCAACTTTGTCCATTATGAAAAACGTCTTGAGTTGCTGCTTGGCCTGCTGTTCGCTCGCCGCTCGAAGCTGGTCCATCTGCTGGTCGATCTCTTCTCGCCGCAGGCCGCGCATCAGCAGATTCGCGTATTGCCGCCTGAGAACATCGTTTGACTGGTCGGCGACGATTTCCTCGGGCAGCTCGAAATCGGTGTTGTCCAGGAGGTACCGGTATATCTGCTCGGTCATCTCCTGGCGAACCTGACGTTCGAGGCGTTCCTGCAGGATGTCCCGAACTTTTTCACGCAATTGCTGCTCGTTTTCCACGCCGTATCGCCCGAGGAAGTTCTCATCGATTTCCGCAGGCTTGAGCCACTTGACCTCGCGGATGGTGATGGTAATCTCGACCTGCTTTCCGCGATACTCCTGCCTGTAAAACGTCTTGGGAACTGTGACCGTCGTCGACAGGGTCTGGCCAACCGTAGCGCCCGCCAGCAGCTCGTTAAGCTTCTCGACGGGCACGCCGCCCACGAAGCCGTTCGCCCTGGCGTAAATCTCAAGGTTGTCGAGCTTTTGCTCTTCTTCAACGCCCTCGATCCTCAGCACCACGTCCGCTATGACCTGGTCTTCCTCGTGAACCGGCTCATCTTCCCTTGGCGTCCAGAGGCCCGACCACCGGCGAAGCTGCTCAATCTCCGCCTCGATTTGCTGGTCGGAAGCGACCGGCTGCCGCTTCGTTACCGGTATCCCTTCCAGCTCAGGAAGCTCAAACTCGGGCGGAACCTCCACCTCGAAATCGAACTTCAGCGGACCGCTGTCAGGCAGCTCGATCTTTTCGTAGTCAATATCCGGCTCGCGCAGGGCGTCCAGCGAGTTATCCTTCAGGGCCGACTCGCTTGCCTCGGCAAGCAGCTTGAGCTTTATCTGCTCGGCGGCCTCCTTGCCGAACCTCTTCTCCAGCAGCTTGCGCGGGGCCTTTCCCTTTCTAAACCCGGGCACCACCGCTTCCTTGCGGAGGTCCTCGTACTGCTGGTCGGTGGCGGCTTTTACCGTCTCGGCCGGGATCTCAACAGTGACTTTCTTACGACAGGGACCAACGTCTTCCACCGTAACGGTGTTTTTGACTGCCGTTGCCTGTGCTTCATCCGTCATCTAAAACGCTCCTGCACCAAAAAGATCTACCGCACCCTCGAATCGCAGCCGGCAGTGTGGGCCGTTCCACCGGCTATATCAGCCACGGCACAGAATAGTCCAAGGTATAAACAAAAACGGCACCAGGCAAGACCGTTTCTGCCTGAGCACCGATACGGCTGCGAAGAACCTGTCCCTTGGCCGTGACCAAATCCTGTCATCCCCGCTGCGGACCGGCCCGCACGGCCGAGCGGAACCCACGCCTCCGACCCGCCACGAGCCGGCAAGAAGCCCGTAACATCGCCGGTACCGTTTACTACACCAGCGGGTGATGGGATTTGAACCCACGACATTCACGTTGGCAACGTGACGCTCTACCGCTGAGCTACACCCGCAAACAAGCGGATTCAGTATAAGCGGCCCGGAGATGCTTGCAAGGGCTTTTTGCAAAAAATTTGCCCTGACGGCCTGCAAACGGCGATACGAACAGGCTGCAAACGCGGGGTTGCTATTTGCGCAGCCGATGTGATAAAATATCAGCGAAGTGCGCCGGCAGCGGTGGTTCCCACTTCGAGCGGTTACGGTAAATGGAGCGAGACAATGGCTGCAAGCTGGCTGCCCGGACCGGTTTGGAGAACCCGCAGCCGCACCAACTCGGCTGCGGCACTTGTTGCACTGGCGGCGGCGGTCGTTTTTGCTCCGGCCGCCGCTACCATCGGCCGGCAGAACAGCCTGAATACTGCATCCCCAAAGACGCCCCGCGGAGACGCAAACCGGCCCGACCACAACCATCCGGCGTTCGCCGAGCAGACCGAGCAGCGCAACCGGATGGTTGACAGCTACATCATCGGTCGCGGAGTGGACGACCCCAACATGATTGAGGCGATGCGGACCGTCCCCCGGCACGCTTTTGTGCCGCCGCGCCACAAGCGACGGGCCTATTACGACCACCCCATCCCAATCGGCCTGAACCAGACCATCAGCGCCCCCTACATCGTCGCATATATGACGAGCGCGCTGGCGATTGACGCGAACTGCCGGGTGCTGGAAATCGGCACCGGCAGCGGCTACCAGGCCGCTGTCTGCGCGGAAATCGCCCGCGAGGTTTACAGCGTCGAAATACTCAAACCCCTGGCGGAATCGGCCGCGGCGAGGCTGAAGGAGCTGGGCTACAGGAATGTCACCGTCAGGCAGGGCGACGGCTACTTCGGCTGGCCGGAAAAAGGCCCGTTCGATGCCATAATAATTACCGCTGCGGCGCCGATGGTGCCTCCGCCGCTGAAAAGGCAACTGAAACCCGGCGGCA
>CAYSBK010000165.1:0-5049 GCA_964429265.1 uncultured Pirellulales bacterium
TGATGGCAGCCCTGATATGCTCCGGCAGCTTCGGCCAGGCGGCCGCTATTCGGGCAAGTTCAGGTTCGCAGAAGTGTTTAGGCGCATCGGCTGCGTCGGATTTTGCGCCGCCCTTTGTCAAAATCGGCGTTTTTGCCCGCGCCAGAGGGGGGTGTTCGAGTCCTGTATCGCCCAGTGGTGTAAGTTTTTGCAACCGTGCAGGCAGCGCAAACCTCCGCTGTGTTATCCACCTTCGGCTTCCACGCTGACAATCCCCTCGCTTAAGCCGTGGATCTGCTCCGCTCCGTCAGGAAATAAACCACCCCACCGGCAGCCAACAATCCCCCCAGCACACCCATAGCCTTGGGCGTATGGCCCAGGGCGTATGAAATGCTGCTATACAACATAAAAACGCAACTGGCACAAAAAACCACAACGGTAAACGGATAACCGCCCACCCTGTACGGCCGGTCGACCTGCGGCTCTTTCCGCCTCAGCACAAACACCGACACGCCCGTACCCAGAGCGAACAACCAGAACGCCGGCGCCGCGTACAGCACCGTATCGATAAACGACCCCGCCACAACCACAATCGCCAGGCTCAGCACCCCCTGCAAGACAAGGGCACCGGCCGGTGTACCGAATCGCCTGCTCCATACCCCCAGCCGACCAAACAGCCTGTGTTCGCCGCCCATCGCATAAGATATCCGCGCACCGGTAAATATCAAACCGTTCACCGCACCTAAAGTTGAAATGCACACCAAGACGCTTATAGCATTGCCCGCCAACCGCGGCAGCACGGTTGTGATTGCATCTGCCGCAACCGCCTGCGACCTTACCATTCCTTCATAGCCCAGGCAACGCAGGAACGCACCATTAACCAGAACGTACAGCGCCATAACCGCCGACGTCCCCGTAACAAGCGCCCGAACGATGTTCCGTTCCGGCCGCTTCACCTCGGCCGCCACGTACGCCATCTCGTTCCACCCGCCGTAAGTAAAGAGAACCAGAATCAACGCAAGCTGCAGCCCTCTGGCGCTAAACTCAAGATCACCGCCGCCGGCCTGCCCGCCCGGCGACAGCACGCCCGCCACGATAATAAAGACCAGGCCCGCCGCCTTGAGCGAGGTAAGGATATTCTGTGTCCACTTACCCTCTTTAACGCCGATGATATTGATGCCGGTAAGCAAAACGATCACAACGGCCGAGTAAACCATGCTGCTGTGCTCAAAAGCATAAAGCCTGCTTGCATACCGCCCGAAAATAAATCCCATCAGCGCAATATCTGCAGGCCTCATAAGCACAACCTGCGACCAGCCGAACATATAGCCCGCCCACCTGCCGTAAGCTCGGCTCAGATACACGTAGTCTCCGCCTTCTCGCGGATATGCCGTCGCCAGCTCCGCGTAGCAAAGTGCCCCCGCAAGCGCCAGCAAACCTCCCACGACCCATATCAACAGAGTCCCCCACCAGCTGCCCATAGACGCCGCCACCATCGGGGCCGTTTCATAAATCCCCGCCCCGATGATAATCCCCACGATTACGCACGTGGAGTCGAAAAGACCAAGCTCTTTCTTTGGAACGGATTCCATCAGAAATCTTCCACCCGAAGCCGCCCCGGCACAAACCCGCACCGGTTACCCCGACGCCACTGTCGTTTCCAGCCGGATGTTACGGCTCAGGCTTCTCTCGGCGGCCGGCCGCATCACGTCTCTTCGCCCGCATCGACCTGTCGCCGAAAACGTACCCGCCGACGCCGCCGCGCTGTTGATCATATCGCGGGCAAGTATCCGAACCTTGTCGCCGTTCGTCAAGCCGATCGCAAAGTTTCCTGCAAAAAGCTGCCGGCAGAATCACCCGGCCTGCCGGCAGTATCGCCGTTACGCCGACACAAGCGAAGCATCCTGCACGTGTCCCCCCACGTTACGCCCGGCGCAGCAAAGCATCCGGGCTGCAAGTGCAGAGTAATGCTCAGCTCCGGCCGGGCCTCGGGACGGATGGAACCGGCCCCCGGATTTGCTGCTGCAGTCCGGCAGCGTCCATCATCGCCGTTTTCTGCGCCGCCCGGCCAACAGCACACCACCGACACCAAGCAACACACAGCTTGCCGGTTCCGGGGCCGCGACCGATAGTTGCGACGAATAGTCGCCGCCTTCAGCTTCAAAGTCGATCAACGCGTAGAGTTTCAGTTGGTAGGTTGGACCCAACTCGAGGTCGTAGCCCAGCACGGAATCGGCAATCCAGGTTTTGGGCCACGGCCCCGGCGGCCCCGGGTCACCTCGCCATTCATAGGAATCGATCGGCACCGGGTTGCCCGGGTCGGTAACGTCGGCCAGTTCGAAACCCGCCCTTGCCTCGAAACCGTCTCCGCCGCCAATGCCCTGGCCCGTGAACGTCAGCCACAGCGTGTCCTGTGCGGGCATCTCGAATGTCACCAGTGACTCGGCATAGGCCCATCGGGCCGTATAGTCGCCCCGCCCCTCGGCCAAGACGCTGAACGCATCGGCCGTGCCGGATGCGTAGTTGCCCGGGCCCTCTGGATTTCCTGCATAACCGGTGGCCGGGATGGGAGGATTACTGTCGTAAAACTCCTGGTCGCCCGCGGCGCCTTCAACGTGCAGGCTTACGTCGGTGATTGTTATGTGCGCCGATAACCTCGGCGGATTCCCCAGCACGATCAACAATAAGCCAAGTCCAAGGCAGAGTCGCTTCATTTTTCTCCCCTACGAATACGCAGTGCAATCTGTTTATTTCAGCATTCTCGATTCTGAAGGTCCCTTCACAAAAAGCTGACGGACCGAAGAAGCAAAAATGCTTTTAAACTCCTGTTCGGACTGCACGTTCACCCTTGCTGTACCTGCAGGTGCTTACCGCACGGGGCGATTTCGAGGCGGTGGTGTGGCTATGGTCTACCCCTCCATATTTATCGGTCGCCGGTTTCGTGACAGGCCCCGCATCCATCATCGCCCGGCTGTTTCCAGGCATTGGTTGCAGTGTACCTTAAACCGGCTCCATTGTCAAGCGATTTCCGGACAGGTGCTTGTGAGTTTTCAACAAGATCAGCCGGGCCGACGACTAAGGCCGGAATCGCCACCGCCGCCGGCTTTTCAGTATACAACATTACCGCAATCCTTTGTCGTAAAATGAAAAAGACCCTCCTCCTGCATCACCCTTTTAGACTTATCCCAGCCGGCCCAATAGCCTGCCGTTGAGTCTTATCTTCAGCACGTATGCATAGTCGCAGGGCTTTTGCTGCGGCATTTCGACGGTAAGCCCCGACGCATCGCGCTTCCACTTCAGCGCTACCCCGTCGCCCAGCATACGAATATCGCGAATCCCACCCTTGCAGAGGTACGTCCTGGTGCTCAGCGACGAAATGTTCACCTTCTGCCCGGGCCAGGCCAGGCAGATGGCGTACAACACGTTCGGCTTGGTGGTAAACCGGATGTCGCCGGGCTTGTAGGTTATCATTTTGTTCTTTCGCTCGGTCTGGTGGCCGCTGCGGGGAACCGTCGGGCCTTCGCCGAACGTGTGCCACGGCCGCGTGCCGTAGATCGCCTCGCCGTTGAGCCGCAGCCACCTGCCGATGCCCAGCAGGATTTGTTTCGCCGGTTCGGGAATCGTGCCGTCGGCCTTCGGCCCGACGTTCAAAAGCAGCACGCCGTTCTTGCTGACAATGTCCACCAGGTCGTCCACGAGTGAATCGGTCGACTTGAACTCGTCATCCTCGATATATCCCCAGGATTTTCTGCTTACCGACGTGTCCGTCTGCCAGACCATGAAGCGTATGCCGCCCAGCTTCCCCCGCTCCAGGTCCAGCACCGCCGCACCGTCGGGAAAGGCATCCATCTTGTAGTTCAGCACCACGGGCTTGCCCCACTCGATACCCTTGTTGTAGTAATAGGCGGCTATCTTTCTTCGGTATGGCTCGAAGGGGGCGCGGTTGAACCCGAAGTCGAACCACAAAACCGACGGCTGGTACTTATCGACGATCTCCTTTGTCCGCGCGTACCAGTGCTCGAGGAATTCAGCGCTGGCGGGCGTATCCTCGCTGTGAGGGGTGTTGTACAGGTCGTAGTAGCGCGGGTCGTTGGTGTCGAACCGGTCGTCGTGGGGATAGTAGCGCCAGTTGTGCGCGTAATGCGTCGATGCGCCCAGCTTCATACCGTGCTTCCGAACCGCAGCGCCCAGCTCGCCGAGCACGTCGCGGTGCGGACCCATATCGACGCTGTTCCACCGGGTATGGCTGGAGGCATACATCGCAAAGCCGTCGTGGTGCTCGGCCACGGGAACCACGAACCTCGCACCGGCATCGGCGAACAGCTTCGCCCAGGCATCCGGGTCCCACCGCTCGGCCTTGAACAGCGGAACGAAATCCTTGTAGCCGAACTTCGACTGGTCGCCCCACGTTTCCTTGTGGTACTTGAAGAAGCGGGACTTTTCGCGGTACATATGCCGGGGATACCACTCCGTCCCACGTGCCGGCACCGCGTAAACGCCCCAGTGGATGAATATGCCGAACTTTGCGTCCTTGTACCACCGCGGAACACGGTAGCGCTTCAGCGATTCCCACGTAGGCTCATAAAGGCCCTGTCCCTCCTGCCGGCGGTCTTCTGCGAAACCGACACGATTGCCCACCGCCAGGAATCCGACCACCACAGCCAACAACCAGCATCTTACCGTCATCGCAATACTCCAGAAAAGTTATGCATCTGCTGCGACCCGTTACGCTGTCGCGGCCAAGTGTAATCATCATCAGCACTTTGTCCAGCGGCGATTTCGCCCCCGCCGGTCGGCGCGGACTTCGATCAAATGCGCAGGTGGAATTTCCTCAGACTTCCGTCACGCCAAAATTCTTTAACCCCTTTCCCCACAAGGACTTACGCTCGGCCGACGTTCCGCCGAATGCCGAAATTTGCGCACAAACGCGCAAGTCGGCCCAATAGTGGAAGGACACTGCTGCCGGTGCGCGCCCAGCAGGAGCACAGACGATGTTTACAAAAATCAACACGACGCCCGGCCTTACCGCCGTCCCGTTAGCCCCCCTCTGCCGGGCGGTACCGCGCGATC
>CAYSBK010000166.1:0-5007 GCA_964429265.1 uncultured Pirellulales bacterium
TCAAGAAAAGATTGATCGAGGGGGGGCGGAAAGTCGTTCTGCATACGGTAGTCGGTCAGGGAAGGTGGTCCTGCGTATACGTTCCTGCGCATAGCGTAATCACGCGGAACCTGACAGCCGTACAGGTCCAAGACGTATTTGAGTGCTTCGGCGTCGATTCCTTCGGGCGGGGTGATTTGGAGCGTGAGTTCGTTGGAGTAAATTTTTCTTGCTTTGGGCCTGATTGCGGGGAGGTGGAGGGCGACCTTCAGCCTGATCGGACCGGGCGGGAATAAGTGCGGCGGTGTGAGGCTGACTATCCACTCGGTCCAAGCCAGGCAGGAGCGTGCCTTAAACGTTACGCAAAGTTCCTTTTCAGGCTGGGCCCAGAACATAAAGCACGTCGGGTATCTGGTAACATCTTCGCCGAGTTTTATCGGCCAAAGAAAATCGAAACTATCCGGGTTTTGAGGCTTGCCATCGGAAGCCAGGAACTCTCCTTCCAAGCGGAGGGGATTGGCACCGCGGGGATACCCAAACGTGATGTCCTTGTCGCCCTCGTTGGTGAATGATACGGTGATGCGGATGGGTTCGCCCTGGACGTAGGTGGTTTTTTCGGTTCGCAGTTCGATACTCAGCTTGGACAAGTCGGGGCGGTTGCGGTAATAGGAATAAGTCAGCAGGGCGGCTATGGCGATGACGGAAAAAAGGCCGAGGAAGATTTTCGGATGGCCGGTGATCAGTCGCGTGATGAAGAAGCGTCGTTTCCGGTAAATGGTACTGGTATTATCCGTTTCCATTTTGCTTCTCCCGCAACGGTGTTGATATTTTAGCAGGTGGCGGTCCGTAAAGCAAACCAAGAAGCGGTGGGAGGAGGTGGCGTCCGATTGCATACGATGGGAGATTTTCGTATAATAGGGACAAGCCGGCGGCAGGGACGCGTTGGGTGCCGGCGTGTATTAAAGGGCGCAATGGGAGACGAAGAGGATGGGACGGCGGTCAGTTCTGTGCAGGGGAGATTGTCGATTGATTCGGGGTGGTTTGATTCTGGTGGTGATTTTCTGTTCGGTGGCGGCCGGGCAGGGCGGCGGTAAGGGGCAAGGCAACGCCTTGTTGACGGCCGGGGCAGGCAGGGTGGACGTGAAGGTCACCCAGGCCGGCGGGTGGACGATTATCGTCGACGTTCACGTCAAGTCGGTTGGCATCACGCAGGTCGAGGCGGGTGGCCAGCGGTTCCAGAAGGTCAGCATCGCGGGCTGCAAGCCCAGGGCGGAGGTCGGCCGGGCTGAGGTTCCGGTGGTAAGGGAACTTGTTGCGGTGGGGGATGATTCGCAGGTGTCGGCTGTCGTGGTGGAGAGTACGCCGGTGACATTTGCCGGGTACCGGGTCTTTCCGTTTCAGCGGCCGTTGAAGGACGGCCAGGCCGAGCCGAACTTCGTTATCGATAGCGCTTTTTATGCGCGTGACAGTTTTTATCCGTCGTCGCTGGTTGAGATTGAAGGGCCGGCGGTGTGGCGGGACCTGACGGTGGTGAATGTCTGCGTCAACCCGGTGCAGTACAACGGCGCCACGGGCGAGCTTCGTATTTACCGGCACATAAAGGTGAAGGTGGAATGGTCGGGCGGCAAGGCGTTGAAGAAGAGCATCAACCGGCGGTTTGCGCCGATGTACCGCCGGGCCGTGCGGAATTATGATTCGCTGGATATAACGGAGAAGGCCGAGACCATTGAGCAGGCGGGTGCTCCGATTCAAGAAGTGCGGGATGAAGGCGGGGGGACGATTACGACGATGGGCGTGCCTTACGACTCATCGGTGAAGATGCTGGTGTTTCGGCACGAGACGTGTTCGGACCTGTCGACGATAGAGCCTTTGCTTGATTTTCACCGGCGTTGCGGTTTGCCGTGGGTGATGTTCACTTACTGGTCGAGCGTTGACTGCAACGAAATCAAGACGATTATAAGAGATTATTATACCTATCATCCGGAGCTGGAGTACGTGCTGCTGGTGGGGGACATTGATTACATTCCGTGGAAGCAGAACTGGGGCGGAGGGACCTGGCCGGACGACTTGCCCGGCGACCACTGGTACGCGTGCGTCACCGGCGGCGACGACCCGGACTATTATGCCGACGTTGCGGTGGGCAGGCTGCCGGCCAAGACCGACGCGGAGCTTCAGCAGATGGTCGGCAAGATACTGAACTACTGCAAGAATCCTCCGCTGGGCGGCTGGGCCAACACGGCGCTGCTGGTGGCGCATATGGAGGGAGCTCCGGGGAAGTACCAGCAGTGCTGCGAACAGATACGGACCGCCAGTTACAGTGTTGACCCGTTTTATTTCTGGACGGCTTATGGCGCCAGCACCGCCAATGGCGGCGACGACGCAAGGAACTCGGACATAATCGCGGCGATGGAAGCAGGCGTGCATATCGTCAACTATCGCGGTCACGGCGGGCGCGGGGCAAAGGGCTGGGGAAAAGGGCCGCCTTACGGCAGGCTGTGGTGGCAGTGGAACACCGCGGCAGAAGATTTCTCAACGGCGGAGGCAAACTCGTGCAACAACGGCGACAAG
Organism: uncultured Pirellulales bacterium; assembly: GCA_964429265.1. Lineage (GTDB taxonomy): Bacteria > Planctomycetota > Phycisphaerae > Sedimentisphaerales > Anaerobacaceae > CAYSBK01. The sequence continues at coordinate 2,548 of CAYSBK010000166.1, forward strand.
CTGCCGGTGGTGTTCAGCATTTCGTGCACGAACGCCTGGCTGGATGCCAACAACGTGACACTCAGCGAAGCTTTCTTCAAGGACGACCAGGGAGCGGTGGCGTTTCTCGGTGCGACCCGGCCTTCGTGGACGACGCCCAACCACGAGTTCGACAAGAGCCTGTTCGATGCGATCGGCAACGAGGGGATTTATAACATCGGCTGGATTATGAATTTTGCCGACGCGAACATCCTGAATGTTTTCGGGACAAGCGATGTTTATACCACCGACAACGTGTCGATGTACCTGTGGCTTGGCGACCCTGCGATGGAGCTGTGGACGTACGGGCCGACGGGGCTTGACGTAACGCACCCGTCGCAGGTGATGACGGGGATGATGACCGTTACGGTAAGGGACGAGTGGGGCAACCTCGTACCGGATGCGCTTGTGTGCATCGACGGCTGCGGCGTTTACACGACAAAGTACACCGACGCATCGGGCCAGGCGAGTTTCACATTTATGCCGGACGGCGAAGGCACGATGGACATAACGGTCAGCAAGCACAACTACATACCCTACGAGGGCCAGACGCAGATTATGGAGCCGGCCAACGGGATAACCAACGTGGTGTTTACGCCGAGTTCGCCGGAGTCGCTTTGCTTCGGCGAGATGGTAAGCGCCACATTCGATTACACCACCGACGATCCTGGCGGGATTCGGATATTTATGAGGCCGTTCACGGATGGACATCTCACGCCGAACTACGGTGCTCACGGTTCGGGCTGGTATCCGTATCCCAGCGGCAGCGGCAGCGGGTGGTTCACGATAAACAGCGGCGACGTGGTCGTGGACCAGGTGAGGTTCCAGATATACAACAGCGACCAGAGCCAGCTTCTTTACGAGCTTTTCGAGCCGGTGGATTACACCTTCGGATGCAGGGTTTACAACGTAACGACGGACCCGCCTTCGCCGGCGACGCTGAAGTGGGACCAGTACACCGACGTGGAGTTCAATTACTTCAGTTGCGACTCGAACGGCGTGTTGATATTCGTTCAGCCGTACACGGACGGTTCGCCGACGCCGAATGCCGCGACCAGCGGCTCGACGATGGTGTACCCGAAGGGCCGAGGCAGCGGCACGGCGTGGTTCAGGATTTACGCCGGCCAAGCGGAGATAAACCAACTGCGGGTTTGGATGACGAACCTCGACCAGAGCCAGGTGTATTTCGAGGATTTCGTCGGCGTGGAGCTTTACTACCAGGGCGACCCGGAGATTCGCGTTGAGCCGAACCGCATCGACGTCGAACTCGACCCGAACCTGAACTGGAGCGGGACGCTTTACATCTATAACGACGGCAACGGAACGTTGAATTACCTGTTGCGGGACCGGCTGGATGGCAACGACAGCGGCATAGAGGCCCTGGGCATCGGGTCTATATCAAGCACCTCGGCAGTTGACGGTGCCGGCGTGGACGCCGACGGAAGGGTGCTGGCTGACGACGGTGGCGAGGCAGACGGCCTGGTGCCAATTTTGCCGCCGATCATTCCGCCGCCCGGCGGGACGACCCTGGACCTGGCCGGCGTTACCGTCGGGTTTGACCTGACGCATAACCAATGGAACCCCGAGCAGCTCGACGGCGCCAAGCAGGACCTGCTTTCGAGAGGTGCCAAGATAAGTTACATAACGGCCGGCCCGATCACCGAGGGTTTGCTCGAGGCGTTCGACATATTGTGGATCGCCGAGGACCTGGAGCAGACCACGGCGTGGTCGGCGCAGGAACAGGCGGCGGTGCAGAACTGGGTGCAGCGGGGCAGGGGGCTTTTGCTTTACGGCGACCAGCCCGGGCAGGCAGCGGTTCTCGGTGGGCTTTTCGGAATAAACTATACCGGAACTGCCGGTACGGCCGGCTACAGCGACGACATCGCCGAGCACCCGATTACCGATGACGTGAACCTGGTATATCTGTCGGGGCCGATCGATTCGCTTTCGCTTTCGCCGCCGGCCTACGGCATAGTCAACGACGTCTGCGCGGTGCCGACGGTGGCATGCTCGCAAGACGGCACCGGCAAGGTCGTGGCGATGGCGGAGGATTACTTCTGGGGGGCGTTCTACGAGTACGGCGACAACAGGACGATGGGCAAGCAGGCGTTCGGCTGGCTTGTGCCGCAGGGCGCCAACTGGATGAACGAGAATCCCAAGAGCGGCAAGGTTTACACCTCGCCCGGCGTGGAGGCGATCGACATCGACATCATCCCGAACTGGATGGCGGCAGGCGACCACTATGCCGACATTACCATCACCAGCGACGACCCGTGCAGAACCACTGTGGTTGTGCCCGTGCACCTGAACGTGCACTCGCTTAGCGAGGTGTTCGGGATCACGATGGACCCGGCCTGGCCGACTGTTGTGCCGTTGCGTCAGAACGTGAACGTCGACTTTTTCTACCGCACCAACGTGCCGGACGGCATCCGTATCGAGATT
>CAYSBK010000167.1:0-4952 GCA_964429265.1 uncultured Pirellulales bacterium
TCAGGCAAATCATCGACCGGCTCCGCAAAGCCCCTCCACGCGGGGGCCTCATCGAGGTAGCCGGTAACTGGGGGTCTTTTGCGCGCTTACTCGCCGCCCACATAGCAAAAAACACCCAACGCTCCATTTTCTACCTCTGCCCTCAGGTTGACCACGCCGATTACGCCGCCGACGACCTTCGCACCTTCGCACAATCAGATGTCGTAACACTGCCCGCACCCGACGACCCCCTTGACCTCGTCGATGCCACCGACGAAATCACCGCCGAAAGGGCACGCATCGTCCTCAAGGCCGCCTCCGCCGAACAACCCTCCATCATAACCGCATCGATTCAGGCGCTTTGCCAGCCCGTACCAGCCCCACAGGCCCTGCAAGACCGAGCCTTGAAATTGCAGGCCAACCACGACCTGCCGCCCGAACGCGTAATCGACTGGCTCGTCGACAACGGCTTCGAGCACGTCGACCAGCTCGATTTGCCCGGCCAGTTCGCACGACGCGGCGGAATCATCGACATCTTCGCCCCACTGCTCCAGTGCCGCGATGACCACCCCCCCGCAAACGAAAACCAGACCACCTGTGCAGCCGTACGCATCGAGTTCTTCGGCGACACCGTCGAGAGCATCCGCCGCATCGACCTCGACACCCACCGCTCCACCGCCCACCACCAGCACGTCGAAATCATATCCGCGCTGTCCGCCACAAAAAAAACGCCCGCCGACCTGTTCATAAACGTCCTGCCCCCGCAGTCCATCGTCATCCTCGAACAGCCCACCGACATCCAGCAGCTCGCCGACATCTTTCTAAACCGCCTCGGCCGTTCCGCCCACCTCTACGGCTGGACCCAAATCTACAACGCCCTGCAACGACTGACCAGGCTGCACGTCTCCACCTTTGCAACCTCCGCACACCGCCCCCACTTCAAGTTGAACGTCGCAACCATCCAGCAACTCCAGCACAAAACCGTCTCCCCCTGGACCGGCCACAAGGCCTCCCTGCAAGAACTGCTCCGCCACGCACAAAAAGGCAAATCGGTCCTTTTTTACTGCGAAAACCCCGCACAAATAAAACGCCTCCGCGAAATCCTAACCGAAATAACCCCGGACATCCCCCCGTCATTCCAACTACTCGAAGGCTACGTCCACCAGGGCTTTGTCATAAACTCCCTCAACACCATCGTCGTCCCGCACCACGAACTCTTCGGCCAGCAGGGCCTGCCACGACGAAGATACGCCGCCCCGGGCGCCGCCGCACCCATAGACACCCTCGCCGACCTGCAACCCGGTGACTATGTCGTCCATTCTTCCTACGGCATCGGAAAATTCCGCGAAATAACCACCATCGAAGAAAAAGGCAAAAAGAACGAATATCTCACCATCGAGTACGCAGACGGCGTCAAAATCCAGGTCGCCGCCGCCAACATCGCACTTGTCCAGAAATACATCGGCTCCGGCACCAGGCGACCGAAACTAAGCAAAATCGGCTCAAAAAAATGGAAATCCCAAAAGCAAAAAGTCGCCCGAGCCGTCCGCGACCTCGCCGCCGAACTGCTCGAAATCCAGGCAAAAAGACACGCAATGCCGGGCCTTGCATACCCGGCCGATTCCTCCTGGCAGCTTGAATTCGAACAGGCCTTTCCATACCCCGAAACCCCCGACCAGACCGCCACCGCGCGGCAAATCAAGGCCGATATGCAACGACCAAGCGCAATGGACAGGCTGCTCTGCGGAGACGTCGGCTACGGAAAAACAGAACTCGCTATGCGGGCCGCATTCAAGGCCGTCGAAAACTCAAAACAGGTCGCCGTGCTGGCACCGACAACCGTCCTCTGCGTCCAGCACGGCCGAACCTTCGCCGAACGGTTCGCAGACTTCCCCGTCTGCATCGAAATCCTCAACAGATTCAAGTCCCCCGCACAAGCCAGGGACATAATCGAACGCACAAAAGCAGGAAAAGTCGACATCCTTATCGGCACGCACAGGCTCCTCAGCGACGACGTCGCCTTCAAAGACCTCGGACTGCTCATCATCGACGAAGAACAACGCTTCGGCGTCGCACACAAGGAAAAACTGAAAAAACTAAGAGTCAACGTAGACATCCTCACGATGACCGCCACCCCCATTCCCCGCACCCTCCATATGGCACTGCTGGGCCTGCGCGACATAAGCGCCCTGGCCACGCCGCCGCTCGACAGGCGAAGCATCTCAACAACCGTCGCCACCTACAACCCGCAACTCATAAAACGCGCCGTCTACCGCGAGCTTAACCGCCGAGGACAGGTCTTCTTCGTACACAACAGGGTCCAGTCCATCGACAAAAAAGCCTGGGAACTCCGGAAACTCATCCCCGATGCCGGAATCGCCGTCGCCCACGGCCAGATGCCCCCTACCAAACTCGAAAACACTATGCTCGATTTCGTCTGCGGAAACGTCGACGTACTGGTCTGCACCACCATCATCGAGTCCGGCCTCGACATCCCGAATGCCAACACCATCTTCATAAACGATGCCGACCGCTTCGGACTGGCCGAACTGCACCAACTCCGCGGACGCGTCGGAAGATACAAGCACCGCGCATACGCCTATCTTCTGCTGCCCCGCTCAAGACCCGTCTCCGTGGTCGCCGCAAAGCGCCTCAAGGCCATCGAAGAATACTCGCACCTCGGCGCGGGATTCAAAATCGCCCTGCGGGACCTCGAAATCCGCGGCGCAGGCAACATCCTCGGACCACAACAATCAGGACACATCCAGATGGTCGGCTACCAGATGTACTGCAGGCTGCTGGCGGACGCCGTGCGAAAACTGAAAAACCTCCCCGCAGAATCTCCCCCAACCTGCAACCTCGACCTCGGCTTCGGCACCTGCATCCCGAAAAATTACATCTATCTGGACCGCGAACGTATGGAAGCATACCGCCGAATCGCACTGGCATCGGACACCGACCAGCTCGACACCATCCGCCGCGACCTCCGCGACATATATGGCCCGCCCCCCGAAGAAGTAGAACTCCTCCTCCAGCTCGCGGAACTGAGAATCCTCGCCGCCGCCCACCACATAAAAAGCATCGCCGTCTCCGGCCGCGACCTCGTCTTTTCATTCTCGAACGAGGCCCGCAACATCCACTGCCTCTTCGCCGACCTCTCCGCAAAACCCTACATCCGCGACCCGCAAACCGTCTTCCTCCGCCTCGACAAGAATTACTTCGAACCCCCCACCCTCATCAGCTTCCTCCGAAAAATCCTCAAACCCGCAAAAACCACCGCCGCCGCAATAAACAAGCACCTCAAACAAAAACAACGCGCCGCCCCCGCCCCATAGCGCGACTGCCCAGGGTACCAGCCGCCCCACGCTCAGACCACCGCTGCCTAAAATCGGTTAGTTTGAGTAACCTTGATTATTGCATCAAGGTCGCTGTGACGAATCGTCGCCGTTGTCGTCATCGAATTGTCTTCCGGGCCGCCCTTCGGCATCCACGCGCTCGGACACTTGTCTATGACTACATCAAAGACAGTTACCTTCACCCGGCCGTGGAACCTATGGCCGGCAACGCTGTACTCGAGGGCTCGCCTACAGTCCCGCTTCTGCATTCGACCTCACTTACCGCACCTTCTATCTTTGTCACCAGTGGCCTATTCGGGCTGGCAAATCCTTATCTATCTTCACAATACTTTTCAACATCGGCTTGACGAACAGTTCGCGGCTCCCAAGTAATTGGTGAACATAGTCGTTGTAATAGAAATTAGTAAACTTCAACTGGTTATCTTTCGGGTCGCGCACGATGTCTTGGAATCGAATAGTACCATCGCTTGTGCGGTAAAAAACGAAATAGAAGGGCTTGGCATTCAATATAAACACCACTTTTCGTCCGCCATCTATTATGTCCCGATGGTACCACTCCAGATACGAGGGGTCGCACTTCTTGAGCCACTCCAGATATTTGTCGCGACTACCAACTGTAAAAAACTCGGCAAAGGCCTCTATAGAACGGTCGCGCAACGTATGGTAAGCCTTTTGATAAAAACATAGTATTTCATCGTTAGGATCAGCTTGGTCTCTAAAAACATCAAACTCGTAAGGTCTCCCGTCAAACTGCAGATAAACGGCATGGCCCCCGTTTGTACCAGGTATAGCAAATTCGTAATCGAACGTAGCATTCTCTATTGGTTGGAACGCCTCTGGCGACTTGCTCCTGCACTCTACCGATTCCGTAAGCAGCAGTGTAAGTTCACTCGGGCGGCTGCTGACAGGTATCCACAAAAATTTGTTCTCCGAACTCGTGTCGAATTTCAATGTCGCTCTAAATGGCTCGGAGCTGAACGAGGAGGGTGAATCTACTCCCCAGACAAATAGCCCACCGGTACCGATGTAGAATTGGGCACTAACCTGTAGTTTCTCGAAATCCGCGCCCACCACGGCAGGCTCAAAAACCTTACCGTACCTGTTCATCATCTCCTCAATGTGTCGGTTGTGCTGACCAAGTTCCTCTTCTGTTAAAGAACCTTCTCGAAAAGCCAGTTCAAGACAAGCTGGCAAGTCTTTCTGACGTAGGGCGAGAACCAATTCCTTAAAAGCCCTTTCTCGTGTGTCAAGTGCCCTGGAGGTAAAGGCATTGAAGGGCAAATTGTACTCTGTGACATCACACTTGATATAAAGCGATGACGCGACGCACTCGTCAGAATCTATGCTTATCGGAACAGGGTAGCTCTTAGTCTCAATCTCGCTGCCAATAGCAGGCGGCGAACAGCTTACCAACCATAAGAAAACCAAGGTCACCAGTAAACTACCTCTCGTTCTTACACGGCTCTCATTCCTTTGACCGATCACTCTGTTCTCGCCAATCATAGATTACCCGCTCTCCCGTCAAAAAGACTTCCCCTGAATGAATGGACCGCTTCCAGAACCCGCCAACGACAACCTTCCGGATGTGGCAAATAAAGGCCATCGCCTATTTCCCTG
>CAYSBK010000168.1:0-4898 GCA_964429265.1 uncultured Pirellulales bacterium
TTTGTTACACTATTGGATTTACACGAGTTCTCTATTATATGGTTACAGGTAAGTTGCCGGCCGTCCAACACTATATATAGACGCTCACCTCCTTTCTCGGTTACAAACTTTTTTGCAATTTTTGCCGAAATTTTCACTTGCAAGGCCTAACTCCCCTGAAAAACCGTGGTTGCGCGCCGCAACAACCCCCCGGACCCTACCGCTGTATCACCAACGGTCCGGCTCCCTGCCACCAGGCCCCGCCGGCCCGCTTCACGTCAGCGTGGCTGCAGAATACCCGCCGATTTGACCACTGTGCCTGGCTGGCCGCTCTCAGCCGACCCTTCCCTCTGCCATAGCTCAGCGGCTCCATACACCCCCTCAAGAGAACCACCCCCGGCCCGGCCCCAAGCCACCGAAATCTTGTGCTTTCCGGTTGACACCACGGCCGCAGTCCCTCATACTTGGGAAACAATCGGGGATGGTTCGGAAAACGCAACGTAACTTGTAAGGAGACAGAACAATGGTGGCAAAACGAATTACTCTGGCTGTGTTGTTGGCTGCCCTGGCGATTGGCGGCGTCGCCTGCAGGCCGAACATCGTAGGTGGCGACGCCGGCGTGTACCAGAACATGACACTCTACGCCCTGGCCAACTACGACATGGCGACCGTATATGCTGCCTCGGTCAAGGCCCTGGAGCAGCTCGAGGTCGATATCACCTCAAAGGCCAAGGATGTCTTTTCCGCTAAGGTCGTGGGCAAGGCCGCCGATGGAAAAACCATCACCATCACCATCAAGCCCAGAACCGAACAGACCTGTGAGCTCAGCATCAGGGTCGGCACATTCGGCAGCAAGTACCGCAGCGGCGTAATCTACGAGCAGATACGTAAGAACCTCGGCACCAAATAAACAATCGCGCCGACCCCCAGGAAAATCGTCCCGGCATTTGGAACTGCCGAAAAATACCGTATACTTTAAGTGCCGGTAAGTTGAATTCACCGCCGGTGTCCTCGCGGCATTGGCTGATAAATAATACTCCTCTTCCGAGGGAGACGGGCTGGCCAGCAACGTGAAAGCTCTATGGGGGGGCGTCCGTCTCCTTTTCGTATATTTCCTCCCCCCGGCCTCGCGGCCGGAGCCTCTTCGCTTTCACATACACCCGTCTTCACGGAAACGGCCTCAAATCAGCCGTCCCCTCGCCGCCTCAATTCTCGTACCAGCGGTCAACCACGAACCGCGCTCCGATCTCGTCCGCAGGAACCTTGCTCAAAGCCCCGTCGTATCTTATGGTGCCTTTCGCCTTGTTCTCGAACGTCCTTGCAACAATCGACCCGTACAGGTCGCTATTCGCCTTCACCGACACCTCCGCTGCCGGAGCATAAATGCACCCATACCAATCCTCCTTCGCCTTCAGATCGAGAACCTGGTCCGTCCCCATACCATACAGCTTGAAGCACGCTGGTATGTTCGTCTCGTTGTTGATACCGGTGGAGTTGTTGCTGGTCCAGTTGCCGTCGAGGAACAAGGACAACGACGCGTCCGGCTTGATCACCAGTTGCGAACCCTGTCCCATCCACACGTCACCAGTAACGTGCAGCTCAACGTGCCCGCCGCTTATCTCCAGTATCGTCTGCAGCCCGCCGCCGTTCATCAGCGTTATCCCTCGGTAGCAGCCACTGTCTGCCGGCGTCAGCCCCACCGTCCGGCCCTGCAGCCTGATCTCCGTACCTTTATCCGGCAACGCCGGCGCAACAAGCTCCGGAAAATCAAAATCCACGCCGAACAGTGTCTCGCCCTTTATCACTGCCCCCGGCATAAGCGTTATGCTTGACGGGTCCGTGTTTATCGACGCTACCTGAACCGCAACGTCCGTCTCACCCGGATCTGCGGAGTTGTACCTGTCCACCACCGTCCCCGAATACAGCGTTGCACTGTCCACAACCAGTATCCCGTAATCGAACAGTCCCCGCAAGCGCAGCTTCGCACCGACCTTTCGGCTCGTTGGCCCACAAACACCCACGCATTCAATGCTGTAACCGGCTTCCTCGTCTCCCCTGACCGCGTAGCTGAACCGCGCGTTGCAATTAGGCAGCACGCTGTCGCTCGCCTCCGGCAGCACGCTGTCATCAAAGCTGAATCGACCAAGCCGCTGGTTCATCTGCCACAACGCCTCGGCCAACCCCGCGTCGGCCGCACACCTCGCCTTGATCTGCGATCCCGTCCGCAGCGCAAACAATTGTCCCTGAAGACCTGTGCTCAGCATTGCCGCGCCCAGGATGAGCAATAATACCACAACCGCCATAACCGATACTATTGCAATCCCGGCGCTCCTGTGATAATCAACCCTGCACGTCCGATTCATTTTTCTTCCCCCCAATTTTCTTCCTCCGGTTCAACTCCGCCTGGCCGAAACCTTCTCCAAATAAAAGCTCTTTCTCGGTGGCCGGCTGACCGCTGGCAATTGGTTTTTACCCCCCATTCAACGGTGACTCTATTATCCCAGAATCTCCCACCCCATTCAACCGCCGCACACCCCCCTGGCACACATCTCTAACTTCCCTGTCGAACGCAGGCCGACCCGGTCACTTCTTATCGGTCCCACTTTGATTTTTTTTTCGCGCTCCGCTCTTTACCGCGGGCCTGCTCCGACCCTTATCCACCCAAGTACCGCCGTCTCAAGGGTTAATCGCCTCCCCTGTGTCCCCCCGGCCGTTCTCCACCTGCTCATTTGAACGCGTAAAGCTCGGGCCCTATCTTGCCGAAAATCCCTGTGGTTGCCAGTGCCCTTGGCTTATGGGTCCGGCTATGGCTTTACGATATACCATTTGTGATACCGACCTGGAACAGGCTACGGTAAACGCACCCGACGCCCAGTCACCGCCTGCGCGCAGACGACGACCTCGCAGTTATCGTTTGCCCTGGCTGCTCTTGATCCTCGCTGCCAACGTCCTGCTCTGGGGCGCGGTCGCCGTTATGCTTGGCGGATGGGACCGCATCCGGCAATACTACCATCACGGCCTTAATGCCGGCCTCGTAAGCGGAATAATGTATAGCGAGGATAACCCCTGTGTCGTCATCCGCGGAAAAGTCGCCTACGAAGGCGACGAAGTTGATGGTTATAAGATCCTCAGAATCTATAACAACGAGGTAGAGTTGCAAAAAGACGGCCGGTACTTTCGCGTCCGACCATAACGGAGGCAATTAGCAATGGACCAATGCCAATTCACACAATCTCACAACGGCATTGCCGGCTACGACGGCCTTCAGCAATTTCTCCGACATATGGGAACGCTTACACAACTGCTCGACGAAGGTGTCCTCATCCTCGACCTCAAGGACACGGTCCACTTCGTCAACACCGCCTGGGCCCGTATGCACGGCTACAACACCGGCAAGGAACTTCTCGGCTCCCAGCTACGCTCCTTTCACAGCCCCGACCAGATGAAGGGTCAGGTCTCCGCCGTAATGGCCCAGGCTCGCCGAACCGGCACCGCCGAAGCTGAGCTTGCCCGCACCCGCCGCGACGGCACCGTCTTCGTCACACGAACAAGGGTAAAGCTCCTGCTCGATAAGCACAACAAGCCCGTAGGCTACTTACTCATAGCCGCACCTACTCCCCAGCCCGCCGCAGACGCTCAGCAAACCCCCGATTCCCAGAATGCCTCCGCCGGCACCGCCCCCTCCTCGTCCTCGCCCGCAACCGCCGCCGATGATACCGACATCGCCACCCAGTTGCGAGAGCAGCTTGCAGCCCTGCTGGCCTCAAATCAACAACAGCAAAAGGAAATCATCGAACTCAGACGCACCGAGCAGGAACTCCACCGCCACATCGACCGATTGGTCGCAAAGATGACCCAGTTCACCCAGCCCACTGCAGAACCCCCCGACGCGCCACAGCAGCCCGCGGACCAGTCTCTCCAGGCCGAAGGCCCAAAGCAGCCGCCCCAAACCCAGCACTCAGATGACGAGGAGACCGACACCGCTGTCGTACTCGATGCCGAAAAGCTTGGCTCCGTCGCCGAACTGGCCAAGCGCCTCCGATGAGCACCGCGTTCAACCGGCTCGGCTGTAAAGGCGCCCGGTGAGAACTGCCTTTGGCGCTCGATCTCTTTGCCCGCCGCGCACCGCCGGCACGTCCCGTCGGCTGCCGGCTTGAGGTCCGCCGCACCACGAAGCAAATGCTCGTGACGCCGCGAACCCCGAGCCGAACCGCCGGTGCCGCTAAGCTGTTACACGTCGCCTGTTGAACAGGTACAGAATGATACCCAGGGCAATCAGTCCCACCAGCCCGTTCTTGCCAAGCGTATCCAGCAACTGGGTCAGATTCGCTATCACCCCGCCGAAGAACGGCACGTTCGTCCCGAAGAGAATCTCCACCGCAATCCCAAGCGCGATCAGCAGCAGAAATATCTCCGTAATCTCCCCGAGCCACCTCTTGACATCTTCCAAAAAGTTCATCGTCTGTTCTCCTAATCACATACCTCGACAATTACGATTTCACCGCCATTCTGGGCCGTTTCTTCGGCTTAGCTTTCGCCTTTTCTTTAATAATTATCGGCTCCCCGCCGTGCGGCGCACACGCCCCGCCACGACCAGCCCCCCAAAGCCGGCCACCTCGGACGTCTGCCCGCAAAGGCCTTTTTCAGTACTGATATTGCGGCTCAGAAAGAGCCAGCCCCTGGCCGGACACCACCGCATTTTGCCGCCTGGCCCTGCCAGCCAGTCCACCGTATTTTTTGCTCCCGTCGCCTCCGCCTCTCCGGAATGCCCCTCCACCCAACCGCGGAAGCCGCTTGCTCGGCTGTCAAAGTAGATAAGCCGGCCTTGACAATCGCTGTTAAAATAGGTATAATTGCTTTATGATTGGGACCTGGTTAATTGTGGTTCTCAGGCTTGTCTTAATCGCGGCCTTCTGGCT
>CAYSBK010000169.1:0-4893 GCA_964429265.1 uncultured Pirellulales bacterium
TGCTTGTGGGCCCTCGTATGGCTTTTCGGAGGGCCAAGCAGCGGCTCAGAATTATTGTTCAGACGTATTTCGTGTGGGGATTGGTGAGTATTTTGGCGGCCCGTACCACCTTGAAAGCCACCAAAAACGTCGGACATTGCACCCGAAAAAATGAAAGGCGGCGGCCGGATTCGAACCGGCGAATAACGGTTTTGCAAACCGTCGCCTTAGACCACTTGGCTACGCCGCCCGGTCACACGGCCGATAGTGTACAAAACGGCCGGCGATGACGCAACAGGAAATGTTGATATGGCCCGGGTTGCGACGGTCACAGCTTTCCGAGGAAATCAAGAACCTGCTTTTGGATGTCTGCGGAGGTTAGGCCGAACTTCTTTTTCATTGCGTCGTTTGTGCCGGATTTTCCGAAAACGTCCCTGATGCCGATTCTCCTGAGAGGGACGGGATGATTCTCGCAGAGCACCTCGGCAACGGCCGAACCAAGTCCCCCGATGATGTTGTGATTGTCCACGGTTACTATTTTTCCGGTTTGCTCAGCGGCCTTGATGATTGCCTGCTCATCTATGGGCTTGAGTGAGCTCATATTCACCACGCGGGCGTGAATATTCCTGCCTTCCAGTTCATTGGCGACTTCAAGGGTGTCCGCAATCATCTCGCCGTACGTGAAGATGGTCAGGTCGTCGCCGTCTTTCAAAGTTACCGACTTTCCGAGCCGGAACTGGTAGTTCTCGGGCATAACCACGGGCCAGGGGTCTCTTCCGATGCGGATGTACATCGGGCCGTCGTACTTTGCGGCGAAGCGAAGTACCGCTTCTGTTTCGCGAGCGTCACCGGGCTGCACCACCGCCATCCGCGGGATGGCGCGCATAATGGCGATGTCCTCCAGCGCCTGGTGCGATGCGCCGTTCTTGCCGACGAACAGTCCCGGATACAATGCCAGGATTTTTACGCTCAGGCCCGAAAGCGCAACAGAGACAACCACCTGGTCGCACGCCCTGCGTGAGCAGAACGTGCAGAGGCCTGACGCGAAGCAGTTAAATCCGACGGCATTAAGCCCGGCGGCGACACCGGTCATATTCTGCTCGGCAATGCCGACCTCTATGAACCTTTCAGGGAAACGTTCTCTGAAATCTCCAATTCTCGAAGCGGGCCAGAAATCGGCATCCAGCACAACCAGGTTCGGGTCGGCCTGGCCGAGTTCGACCAGCGTTCTGCCGAGGACGTCTCTTGGTGCGATTTTCGCGGTCATATATCTACTCCCACAGAAAAAGTCTAATGCTTCATTTGTGCCAGTGTTGTTGCTATTTCATCGGCAGGACAGCCGAGTGCTTCAAGTGCGTCGCGGACCTGCTCGCGAGTCATCGAGACGGAATGACTCTTGACCCAGTCCTCGAAGTGGGGGATTGCCCGCCCCTTGACCGTGTGGGCGATGATAAACGTGGGCTTGTCCTTTACCTGCCTGGCACGGTCGAAGGCGTTTAGAAGTTGAACAACGGAATGGCCGTTTGTTTCGATCACGTGCCAGCCGAACGCCGTCCACTTATCATGCAACGGCTCCAGCGGCATCACCTCGTCAATCCTTTCAGAAAGGGCCAGCTTGTTGTAATCGATTATTGCGGTGAGGTTGTCGAGTTTGTACTTCGCGGCAAACATCGCCGCTTCCCATATCTGCCCCTCGTTGCATTCGCCGCAGCCCACAACCGCATATACGCGCCACTCTTTCCCTTTGAGCATGCCGCCGAGCGCCATCCCGGCAGCCGCCGACAACCCCTGTCCCAGCGAGCCGCTGCTTATCTCGATGCCGGGGCAGACTCCTCTTTCCGGGTGCATCTGCAGGGGACTATCAACCTCGTGGATGGTGGGCAGCAGGTCTCTGGAGATGATACCGGCCTCGGCGAATGTCGCATACAGCGCGGGACAGCCGTGGCCCTTTGACAGCACAAACCGGTCGCGGTCTTCCCATTCGGGATTGGCCGGGTCGAAGTTCAGCACGTTGAAGTACAGCACCGTCAGGATTTCGGCCATAGATACCGAGCCTCCGAGATGGCCCGTGCCGGACTTGGCTATCATCTTGACCACATTTATCCTTATGCGGTTGGCAATCTCTTCAAGTCTTTTGGGGTCGGTGATTTTCTCAGTCATTATCGCGGTCTCCGTATTTGTCACTCAGCCGCCGGCACAAAGCCATCGCGAAAACTACACGCTCATCCGGTACGTCGATGTCGATGTCCGGCAGGCCTACGTCGCAAGGCGCAAGCTCGGCGGCGATCTTTTCGAAGTCGGCCTCTATCTGCCGTTCGGTCTTATTGGCCAGGTCCATAGCCGTGTAAAGAACGTTTCTTCGCGCCAGTGGGAACAAACTCTTTGCCTTTTGCAGGTCGGAGGTTATCCCCATATCGATATAACCCAGCCTCGACACCGTCGCGTAAGAGTCCATGTAAGGGTCCACCACCCACGCGCAGTTGTGAATGCCGAAGCGGTCGAACGCCGCCCGGATTTTCAGGTCGTACGGCAGGACGTGTTCGTGGTACTGCTGCGGGCTTATCATATTCACGACGCAGTTCGAGATGGTGGCGAAGTCTTCGTCGACGCCGGTCTGCTTCTGCGCTTCGTGAAGCCTTTTCAGCCCGTCGATTATCGTATCCGCAACACACTCGAAGATATGGTGTGCACGAGCCGGTGCGTCGAACAGGTCGGTAAAGATGGCCTGCCCACGAAGGCGAAACGCCACGTTCAGCACTCCCTGCCAGTTGAGATAGCCCCTGGCCGTGCCGGCAAGCCGGCGGATGGTTTCGACCTGGTCAAGGATGCCCTGAAAGAATTCGCTGTTCTCCAGGTCGGGCGGTTGCAGGGCGTCGGCCTGCTTGTCCGTCAGCGGCTGGCCTGCAGGCTGGGGCCACTTGTCGGGAAAGTACGTTATCGGCTGCCCGAACAGCGCCGGCACCACCGCTATCCCGTAAAGACCGGTCAGCAGATCGGGTGGTGTGTCCTCCTCGGCGCCGCCGATATTGTAGCCCGGAAAACGCCTGCGAACCTCCTGCTGCATCTTTTCTAAAGATTCAAACCTGTAACCGGCGTCCTGATGCCACCTCTGGGAAAAGTCAATGCCGCAGTGCTTGTGGAACCAGGATGGGTTGAACCCAGCCTCGGCCCGCATAAACGGCTCGGTGCCGTCGGCAGGTGTTCGCGTCGGCGGGGCACTCAGTGCTATGTAGTACCGAAGCTGGTAGTTGTCGTTGTTCTTATTGTTTACATTCTCGTAGGCCATCAGGCTGCTCTATGCCGTACCCTTATCGTTCGTTGAAACGCGGATTATCCGCGCAAAAGCCCCCTCTGTCAAACGGCAATTTGCGCCGGCAGCCGCTGCGATTGGTCGTTACGGAATTGATGAGCGGCAGCTTCCTGCCAGCCCGACCTTAAAGCCTGCTGCTTGCCCATCCGCACGGGCGAGCACAGCACAGTTGCCTGAGGCGCGGTGCCTGATTGCCGGGTTTCTCAACTACTCAAGGACTCCGGTTCGCACAATCGGCTGGGTTTTTCCATTGATCGCCGGGCTGCGGGAATTGAACGGCCACCCACTGGTCCTTTTCAGATCGGCGTGTAGGTCCTATTGACCATTGATTTGAAAAATAAGCCGTTCATCGTCTGAGTGCCGCATGGTGGAAGAAGGTCGCAACAATGTCCGGTCGGCCCGGATATGCTCGAGAGAGGTGATGACCTCATCGGCCGGTGCGTCAACATCATCTGGGATGTAATTGGCCGGGTCTGCGTACTTGGCATGTGACCAGACCGCCTCGACAGGGTCGAAAAAATTAGTCCCTGTCAGTACACCGAAGGCCGGCTGTTCAAAACCTAAAAACCGCATTTCTGCGCTGAAAAACGGGTTCCGATAGCGTGTCAGCCCTCAGTAGGCCGTAGAAACGTTGCCACCCATAACTGACCGGTTACTGCCCGACCAAAAATTATCTTGCTTTTTTTGCCATAGTTTGCTATCGGTAGAATTTGCAGGTAGTTGGACAACTTTGGCGGGAGTACATGTTTATGGTTATGCGGGCGGTTGTGCGTGAAAATCTGGCGGAAAGTAAGGGTTAGGTTATAGGTTAGGAGGACGACAAATGAGAGCTTCAATCCTTATTTTCGGTTTGTTTGTTCAGTTTGCTTGCTTCACAGGTACTGCTCCTGCTGTCGAATTCTGGGATATTATGTACGTAGATACCGACGGGGTCGCGGGTCAATACTCAAGTCTCGCGATACTGCCATCGGGCCATGCTGCCATCGGTTACTTCAGTCCCACACACGAGGAGGCAAAGTATGCGTGGCATGACGGGACTACTTGGCAGACGCGCTACGTGGACTCCGCTATGTACGGAGGTAAAGGAAGGTACACTAGCTTGTCAATCTTGCCGTCCGGACAGCCGGCCATGAGCTTCAGGCTTGATGAATACCTTGGTTATCCCTGTTATGACCTTGTGTTCGCTTGGTACGATCCGGGCCTTGGCTACTGGCTCATGATTGTGGTGGATAGCGAGGGCAATGTGGGTAAATATACGAGCCTGGCGATCTTGCCCTCAGGACAACCTGCTATCAGCTATTACGATTCTACAAACGGCGACCTAAAATATGCCTGGCACGAAGGCGAGAATTTTGCCGTAAACTGGCACACTGCCACAGTAGACAGCGCCGGAACCGTTGGGGAATACACAAGTTTGGCGATCCTGCCGTCCGGCCATCCTGCCATCGCGTACTATGACAGAACCAACGACAATTTGAAGTACGCATGGTATACCGGCAGCGCATGGCAGACGAATGTCATCGATAATGTCGGCGATATTTCTTCTTCTTGGTATTATGATAGTGAGGACTGTCGGCTTAGTCTGGCAATCCTCCCTTCAGGCC
>CAYSBK010000170.1:0-4879 GCA_964429265.1 uncultured Pirellulales bacterium
CCGCCGAAGGCGGGCGAAGCATCCGGGCCGCGAACGGTATTGGGGCCTTCCCGTAAGCACCGGCGTACAAATCCACCCTTTTTGCAGAACCAAGCCGATCGGACCCAACTTACAGCCGTGCCGCATCTGCCGCCCCGGGCGTTCAAGACGGTATCAGGCCGATTGACGACTCCGACCAGGTGCCCTAAACTGCCGGCTATGAAGAAACGCCTCGTAATCAACGCAGACGATTTCGGGCTTTGCACCTCCGTCAACAAGGCGGTGGCGAAGGCGCACAGCGACGGCGTACTCACCAGTACAACGGTAATGACGAATACGCCGGCCGCCGAAGAAGCCGTCCAAATAGCCCGCCGGCTCCCGCACCTGGGCGTCGGCATTCACTTGAACCTCACCATCGGCCGGTCGCTCACGGGCAAGGACGTCCTGGACGGCCTGGTGGACGCGCACGGCAATTTCACCGGGTCCCTTGCGAAGGTGGTGCTGTTCGCACTGGCCGGACCCGCCTCAAGACGCGCCCTGCGCACAGAACTTGAAGCTCAAATCCGCTGGGCACTCGACAGGGGCCTTGAACCAACGCACCTTGACTCCCACAAGCACGTGCATATGTTCCCCCCAATCTACTCGATCACCTGCCACCTTGCCCGCACTTTTGGAATCGGCGCGGTAAGGCACGGCTTCGAGCCGGCGCAGGTCTGTTCCTTCCCCTGGCCGCTGCCGACCGAAGGTGGAAAGAAACGCGCACGCGTAATCCGCAATATGGCCCGGCTGAATCGCCTGCAGAACGCCGCTTGCCTCAAGACTGACGTGCTGTTGGGGATAGCTCATACCGGCAGGATAGACGAGAACTTTTACAAGACCGTATCGCTCTACAATTCGGCCGCGACTACGGAAATAATGACGCATCCCGGCCTGGGCGACAGTTCCGACGACCCGCGCAAAAAGCTGCCGGGCCGCCAGGCCGAACTCGACGCCCTTTGCAGCAACAGAACCAGGGCCTTTCTGGAAGATGCTCAGATAACACTGGTGCACTACGGCCGGCTTTGCGCGAGCCGGGTGTGATTATCTGCGGTTCATCGGGACTTCACACAGGGAAAATCACCGGCCCATTTCAGCTAACCAGTTCAAGAATCTTTTCGAGGTCGTTGGGAACCTCAATGGGGATATTGCTGAAGCGGCCCTGTCTTTCCTTGTGGTAATTGACCGTGACGTTGGGGTCCTTAAGCGGATGACCCGTCAGCACGCAGGCGATTCGGGCGTCTGGTTCGACGATGCCCTCGGCCACGAGGTGTTTCAGCCCCGCCACCGAGGCGGCCGAGGCCGGCTCACATCCCAGCCCGTACCTGCCAACTATAGCCTTGGCATCGCAGATCTCTTCATCGCTGACGGCGCGGACCACGCCATCGCAGACGGCGATGCTGCGCAGGCACTTCTTGAGATTCACCGGCCGGGATATCTCTATCGCCGAGGCGCACGTGTGCGGCGAGAAGTTACGTGCGGTTAGGTCGGCATAATAGTCGTCTATAATCCTTCGCTCCACATAACCGTCGTTCCAGGCGAGCTTCTTGTCGTTGACCAGTTCGGTAAGAGTGCTGGCGCCGGTGGCATTGATGATCGCCATTCTGGGGATTCGGTCGATCAGCCCCAGATGTTTAAGCTCGTCGAACGCCTTGCCGAACGCGCTGGAGTTGCCGAGGTTGCCGCCCGGCACGATAATCCAGTCGGGCACCTGCCAGCCCAGTTGCTCGATAATGCGGTACATTATCGCCTTTTGGCCTTCGAGGCGAAACGGGTTGAGCGAGTTGAGAAGGTACAGCCCCAGCTTGCTGCTTACCTGCTGGACCTGGTGCATACAGTCGTCGAAGTCGCCGCGTATCTGGATGGTCTGTGCCCCGTAATCCATCGCCTGGCTGAGCTTTCCGAAGGCAATCCTGCCGGAGCCTATGAACACGGTGCTTTTCAGTCCGCAGCTATGTGCATACAGCGCCATAGAGGCCGACGTGTTGCCGGTCGATGCGCAGATGCAGGACTTTGCGCCGACCATCCCTGCGTGGCTGAATGCGGCGGTCATACCGTTGTCCTTGAACGAGCCGGACGGGTTGAGCCCTTCGTATTGCAGGAACAATCTGCCGGCCGCAACGCCGACGTATTCGGCCACGGCGTCGTTCTGCTGAAGTATCGTCTGGCCCTCCCCGATGGTCACCTTGAACCTGTCGTCGCAGAAGTTCAAAAGCTCGCGGAAGCGCCACACGCCGGAAAAATCCAGCCGGTTGTCCCTGCCGCCCCAGCGACGCCCAAAATCGCTCAGCTTGCGGGGAACCTCGATCCTGTCCCAGTTGTAACGGACGTCAAGCAGTTCTCCGCACTGAGGACACTTGAAAAGACTCTGTCCGCAGTCGAACTCGGCCCCGCATTCGGGGTTGATGCATTTTTGAAAGGCTGCTTCGGTAAAACTCATACTCGACTCCCGACCGGCCGTCTGGCAATGCCCTCGGCCGTGGTGATGCCCGGCCGGGGCATTATAAGCCAACCGCCCGGGCTATGCAATCGGGCTGCGTACTTCCGCAGCGAGGCGGCGAACTTCGAGGCGGAAGCAACCGGATTTTACCGGCTCGAATTTCAGGGTCGCCACCAGCCGCAGATTCTCGCGATCAACCCGTCTCGGCCACAAGGGGAGTTTCACAACCCAATGGTGCCGGCTGTTGCCGCTTCCGAAAGCGAAGCGACGGCGAACGCCGGAAGCACATCGAAGCAATAAAGACGCTGCAGTTCGAGCGCGTGGGAATCCGGGTCTGTGGGTGCAAGATGAAATGCCGGTACGGCCCTCATCGCAACAGGTTCGAGTACAGATAGTATGCCGCGCTGACGACGGACGTAATAACAGCGGCGACCATCGCCAGGTTCCATAACAGGGCCTTTGTGCCTGTGGGTTTGGCATCGCCGAGGTAAGCTTTCTTGTTGTTGAGCACAATGAAGATGACGTAAGCGAACGGCAACAACAGCCCGCACACCGCCGAGGCCGGGACGGCGACCCAGGGGCCCATATATTTCCAGAGGATAACGCCGGTGAAACCGGGCACCGGGAACAGGCACGCCAGGCGATACTTCCATCCGCCCGGCTCGATGCCGAGCAGCTCGCAGGCCGCAAAACCCGACATCAGCATATGCACGGTCACGGTCGATAGGGCCATACCGATAATGCCCAGCCCAAAGACGATGCGAGCCAGCAGCGTTCCCAGGCCCGCAGCCTCCAGAATCCGGGCCGCCTGAATCGGCGTAATCCGCGTGGGGTTGGGCGCGTCAGGGTTGTAAATGGTGCTGCCGGCGGCGATGATGACCAGCGATGTTATCAGGCAAAAAGGCAGAAACATACCGGCCACGAGGTCAAACCTGGACAGGCCCCGGTGCTGGCTGCGCCAACCCCTTGCCAGGAGGGTGTACGGCAACAGAAACGTCGAGTTGATTCCCACAACGGCGCTGAAGGCCGCGGCGACTATTGCGAAGCCTCGCTTATCCGTCGGCAGGCTCAGGGGCAAAAACCCCCTGGCGACCTTGCCGAAATCGATGGCGCCGTCCCAGGCCCGCCGCAATACCACGGCCGCAAAGGCGACCACGATAAGCCAGACCATCGCCTTGAGGATGCGCTCATATAAGCGGATGCCCCTGTAGCCTTTGCCGTAATTCCAGCATATCAGCGTCGAGATAACCGCAATGACAAGCCCGACCGCCAGAAGCAGTGCCAGTCGCGCGGCGCCGGCCGGCTGCCAGCCGGTGACGGCGGCGACCATATCTTCGGTCATTCCCGCCGCCAGGGCATATTGCGGAAAATGCCAGATCAAGGTAACGGCCAGGGCTCCAAACGCCCACAGCCACGCGATGGCCGGGCTTAGAAAAACGCCAATCGCCTTGAAGGGCCTGGCGCCGGTTGTCAGTGTCTGAAAGGCTATCACGTCCAGCATAACAACGCCGAGGACCATCGCCAGCGGCTGGACCCACAACAGGCTATACTGCCGGGTGGCCCCGGCAAAGATGGAAGCTATGGCACTGCCGCTGCCGAGGGTCAGGGCGCTCTGGAGCCATCCCGGCCCTGTCAGTGTTGAATAGCCCCACCACCTGCGAAGGAGAGGTTGCTGTTGAAGTTGCAGCAGCTTGGCGGTTTCCTGCTGGCGTGCTTGCGGGTCCGAGGCGCTGAAGATGGGCAGGCCGCGGAGATGTTCAATATCGTTATCGGGGCGGCGCTGTAGAGACACTATTCTGACCTCGATACTACAGGGTGCTTAGAAACCATCTTGCTCTGCTGAAAACCCGCAAAAACCGGCATTCTGAACGCCGCGAAGCGAAGTGAAGAATCTCCTTGTGCCCATCCGTAAATGCGCCGGCGTTCAACAAGCATCGGAAAAGTCGCCTCATTGCCTGGCAGACAGCGGAACGCATTAGTCCGAAGCCGCTGTTCCATCTGTGCACATACCTGCCGTGCTTTGTATCGGAAACAGCTATCCGCTGCAATATAATACTGCCCAAAGATGAGGAGCATAATCAGGCGCAGGTTTTTCCCGGCGGCCCGGACCAGAGGTTGTCGAACCCAGCCCGCCCTACGACGGCCGACATTGGCGGTTGACTTCGAGCAGCCCTGTTGTTAATAATTGTAGCCGGTCTGAGCCGAAGTGGCGGAACTGGCAGACGCGCGGGATTCAAAATCCCGTCCGGTTCACCCCGGGTGAGGGTTCGAGTCCCTCCTTCGGCAGTAGGGTCGGCCAGGCGCGTGTCTGCAGCAACAGAAGGGATGTGCCAAGGTCTGTGTAGTTCCGAAAGCGTTTGTAGTTCGGCTCAGGAAGGAGACCACAGGTGCACGGGATACTATCGGTTATGCTCATCATTGCGG
>CAYSBK010000171.1:0-4863 GCA_964429265.1 uncultured Pirellulales bacterium
GATGGATTCTCTTGGTGTTCTGTGTGGTGCTGGTTGTCTGGCCACTGTTGTTCGAAAAGAAGCAATGAGTTTTCCCCAAGGTAAGACAGAACGGTGGCGGGGCCTTATTGTTCCGGCGGCGGTTGTACTGGTTTGTTCAGCCGCTTGCAGCGCCCGGGAAAGCGCGGCCGAGCCGAACCGGGCCGCGCTGACCGTCAGGGTCACCAACGGCACAAAGAACGGCAAACCCGTCGCCTCAGACAAAGTTCTCCTGTCGATATACCAGCACGAGAAACTGCTGCAAAGCCTGAGTAGCGAAGTAGGGCAGGAGGGTGTGGCGACCTTCGAAAACGTCCCGGCGGGGGAACACGTCGCAGCGGTCGCTACCGTGTACCATCAGGGAATGAGTTTCACAAGCGGTGTGGTCCAGTTGCCCGGGGGGCGGAAAGGTTTCAGCGTCAATGTGAAGGTCTTCGACGTCTCGTATGACAACTCGAAGCTGTCGGCGGCGACGCATCACCTTATCATAAAGCCCCGCCGGTCGGACATCCTGCTGACCGAGGTCATCGAGCTGGTCAATCCAACGGATATGGCGATAAGCTCGAAGCTGCGCGATGCACAGGGCAACGCTATAGTGGTGAACGTCCCGCTGCCCGGCGGATTCAAGAACTTCAAGGCATTGGGCTTTCTGGTGACCAAAGGACTGGTCTTCACTGACGACGGCTTCTACGACACGATGGGCATTCCGCCCGGCCACCACCACGTCAGCTTCTCCTACAGCATCGACAGAAGGGGCCGCGAGACGGCTGTTACGAAGAAGCTGTCGCTGGAGACGGCCAACTTTGTGCTGTTCTGGCATCTTGGCGATGGTAAAATCGAGGGGCTTGGTGATCCGGACGGTCAAATAACAATGACGGATGGAACCATCGGCCAGTATTACAATCTCGGTGCTCTGCCGGCCGGTGCGGAAGTGCGATTCCGCATCCGTGGATCGCGCACCGACGCCGCCGACAAGACCTCGTGGATAGTACTGTCGCTTGTGTTCGCAGCAGTGGCCGCGGCGGCATTGTTGAGACTGCGGCGGACAAAAAGTCCGGAAGCCTGACCGCAACCTGTAACTCGAGGTTCGTGGTGCATAGCAAAACCGAAAATGCCGACCCAGCAGCCGATGCGGTGGAGCTTCGCTCGGTGACCAAGAGGTTCGGTGCCAGGGACGTACTGGCCGGGGTGGACTTGCTCGTCCGACAGGGAAGCGCGACCTGTATATGCGGGGTCAACGGCGCTGGAAAAACGACGCTGCTGCGAATAATCGCTGGGTTGCTGAGACCCGAGCAGGGCACGGTTAAAGTCTGTGGATACGACATCTCCGCGGAGGCGGAAAAGGCAAAATCAATGCTCGGGTTTATCTCGCACAAAAGCATGCTTTACCCGGAGCTTACGACATTTGAAAACCTGTCGTTCTTTGCACGGCTTTACGGCATCAAGGACCATCAACGCAGTGTACGGCGGCTTCTTGATGAACTCGGGCTGGGCACCTACGCCTGTGACAGGGTCGGTGTCCTGTCACGCGGGATGCTGCAGCGATTGTCCATCGCCCGCGCCATCGTGCACGGCCCGGCCGTGTTGCTGGCGGACGAACCCTTTACCGGGCTCGACCTCGAGGCCAGCCGGCACCTCGTGGACGTTCTGGCCGGCTTCGGCGCAAACGGAGGCACGGTTGTTATGACCTCGCACGATACCTTTACGGCCCTGAAGTGTTGCGACCGCGTCGTCGTCCTGGACGGCAGCAGGTTCATATTTGATGAGGCCACGTCGCGGATAGACGCGGATGCTTTTGCGAAAGATTACCTCTCGTATGCAAGGAGGAATAATTGAGCGGTTTCTGCCACAGTCTGTGGGCGATAGTCGTCAAGGACGTTGTCGCCGAGTTCAGGTCGAGGCAGGTGCTGCCGACGATGATCGTTCTGGGTATGTTGATAGTCTGGGTTATGCGTATCGTTTCCGAGGCAACGGTTCTCAGCAGCCGGGTAATGGCACCGGCGGGGCTCTGGATTGCGTTTCTTTTCTGCGGACTACTTGTGCAGGAACGCTCATTCGCGGTCGAAGAAAAACAGGACTGCATTGCAGCGCTGCTGCTGGCGCCGATTGATGCCGGTACGATTTATCTGGCAAAGCTGCTGGTCAACGTTTTCATTCTGTGCGTGTTCGAAATCATCATCGTTCCTATCGTGTTGCTCGCCTTCGGCATAGGCGTGCCGGGGCGCTGGCCGACACTTGTTGCGGTGTTGCTGCTGGGCAATGTCGCCATATCAAGCGTCGGGACAATCTTTTCCGCGATGGTGCAGCTTTCGCACGCCCGCGGCGCCCTGTTGAGCATCCTGGTACTCGTGATACTATTGCCGATTATGGTACCGGCAATCTTTGCGCTGCTGGTGCTGTTCGAAGCGGTACCGCCCGAACAGGCTGGAACCGGCATACTGGCTATGGTCGGCAGCTTAAGCAACGCGGTTGGCTATATGACGGCCTTCGATGCCCTGTTCACCACGGTTTGCTGGTTGCTTTTCGGCTTCGTGGTCCAATAGAGGGAGAAACAAGATGCGACGATGCCTGGTCCTGCTGACCTTCGTGGTATTGACCTGCTCAACGTGGCTGGCCTTCACCATAGGCCAAGTCGCCGCTAGCGAGCCGGGGGTCACCGTGGAGAAGAATATCGTTTACGTTCACGTTCCCGCCGCCATTTGCGCGTGCGCGTGTTTCGTGGTGCTGCTGGTTGCCGCCATCGCCTACCTCAAGACGGCAAACCAGAAATGGGACTACCTCGGCGCCGCATCTGCGGAGGCGGCCTTCGTATTTGCCACCGCCCTGAATGCGACGGGCTGTATCTTCGCCAGGGCATTCTGGGGCTGTTGGTGGACGCCGAGTCCCCGGCTGGTAAGCTCAGCGGTCCTGTGGTTTCTTGCGGCGGCTTACCTCATCCTGCGGGCGGGCATCCCGGACCGCCGCCGCCGGGCAAGGTTCTGTGCCGTGTTCGGCATAATCGCCTTTCTGGACGTGCCGCTGGTCTTTGCCACCGCCAGGCTCACAAAAGACATTCACATCGCAAACGTCGAGTTCGAAAATGCCTGGCAGGGCCTGGCCTTCGGACTCGGCATCCTTGGCACAATACTGCTGGGGTTGCTGCTGATATGGCTCAAAATGGATGTACTTAGATGCAGAGCACAACTCGAAGAGGAACCGAGCGCTTAACGGAGGTTTTATGAAGTACCTTGCCCTGGCCGTGTCGGTCGCGTGGCTGACTTATTTTGTCTACCTGCTGCTGCTGGAAAGGCAAATCAGGGACATTCACAGGCGACTGGACGCCCGAAATAGAAATTCCTGAGCCGGTCCCGAAGAGCCTTTGCTTACCCCGTCGTTCCTGTCGCTGCTCCGCTGCAGCAAGGCATCTACCCGGAAGAAGCCGAGGGCGACCTCGACGAGCCGACAAAAAAGACGTACAGGCCGGTTCTTGCTGAAGCTGGTTCCGCCCGGCAAATTGCCGCCCCGGCAGTCCCGGCACCAAAATGCTTCTTGCGCTCAGGGGGAAAGAATTTCTAAAAATCGCACAATAAATACCGCCCCGTAACGAAACGGTAACATTCGCGCCAGCCGGGAACTCAGCTACAGGTTCGAATCCCCGGATTCGGGCACCTGAGACTGCCTTGCCGCCTCGATAGCCTCCGAAAGGTCGAGGGTCCCTTCGTAAAGGCTCCTGCCCACCACCACCGCCTCGACACCAAGCCCGGCGAGCCTTTTTATGTCGTCTATGTCCTTGATCCCCCCCGAAGCGATCACGGGTACCTCAACCGCCTCCACCAGCGACTTTGTCCTCTCAAAATTAGGCCCCGAGAGCATGCCGTCCTTGCTGATGTCGGTGTATATTATGGCCGCCAGCGGCAGTTCCGCCGCCCGCCCGGCAAACTCAAGGAGGCTCTGATGGCTTTGCTGGGTCCAGGCGTGAGTGGCAACCTTCGAGCCGCGAGCATCCAGCGCCAGCGCAATCCTGCCCGAGAATTCCCGTGTCACCCTGCTGAACCAGTCAAAATCGCTTATCGCGCGCGTGCCGACTATTATACGCCTGGCCCCGATGTCCAGCATCTGCTTGATGGACGTCTCGTCCCTTATTCCCCCGCCTATCTGCACCGCCAGGCTGGTCTGCTCGGCTATGGCCTTTGCCGCATCCGTGTTGACCGGCTTGCCGACCCTGGCACCTTCAAGGTCGATTACGTGCACCCACTCGGCACCCGCATCCACAAAACGCCGGGCCTGCTTGACGGGGTCATCCTCGTACGTTATCTGCCGGTGGTACTCGCCCTGGATCAGACGAACACACTTGCCCTTCATCAGGTCTATTGCAGGTATCACATACATCGCTCGAGCATCCCAAAACACCCTGGTTCTGATAAAATCGCCGGATTTTAGACAAACGCCCTGGTCCTTTCAATAAACTTCGGGAAAATAACCCCATTTGGTTGAAGATTTTTGCTGTGACCACCCTTTTTTGTCAGATGCCTCCACCACCGGGCACATCCCCCGCCCGCTCAGCGGCGCGAGCCGGCCTTGTCACGGATTCTCTGCTTCCACCTGGGGTATTCGCTGAGGACCCTTTCCCCGGCGGTGGTGTACCACTGGTAGCCGCTGGCCCGCTCCTGCTCAACTTCGCTGAGGTTGTATCTGATAACGCCATCCCGACCCGAAAAGATCGGCCTGCCCGTCTTCGTTTCATAAAACCGGGCCCACAAAGGCGGTGCGTCGGGGTCTTTGGCAACGACCGGCCGACCCTCCCGCCTCTCCAGCCGAATCCCCGTCAGCTTGTTCTTCCTGAACCAATCCACCGCCGCCTCCACC
>CAYSBK010000172.1:0-4842 GCA_964429265.1 uncultured Pirellulales bacterium
CCAAGAGGGCCGACTACTGTAACGGGCATATTGCGCACGCTCGGCAATGGGGCTGCGATGATGTTCTGTCAAGCCGGGACAATCGCAAGAACAGACGAAAATGATGGGAACGACGATGTCAACGTTCAGCGAAAATCGGCAAAGTCCTGAAATACCGCATTGTCGCCCTATTGAAAAAGCGGGGCGGCAGGGGAGATGGATTAGTATGGACAGACGGGCGTTTCTGCGTACGACGGCAGCGGGAGTTCTTTCCGCGGCGGTGGGGGGGCGATTGTGCGCAGGCGAGAAGCAGAAGCGATTACCCAATATCGTGTTTATCCTTGCCGATGACCTCGGCTACCACGACCTGGGTTGTTACGGTTCTCAAGAGATACCTACGCCCAATTGCGACCGACTGGCGAGTGAGGGAATGAAGTTCACGGATGCTCACAGTCCTTCGGCTGTGTGCACGCCTACGCGCTACGGTGTTCTTACGGGGCGGTATTGCTGGCGAACGTGGCTGAAGGACTGGGTCATAAACGACCGGATGCCGCTGGTAATCGAAGAAGGGCGACTGACGGTGCCGGCAATGTTGAAACGATACGGTTATGCGACGGCGTGTATCGGCAAGTGGCACCTGGGATGGGGCAGATGTAATGATGCGTACCAGAAAGGAATCATGAAGCCCGGTCCGCTGGAAGTCGGCTTTGATTATTTCTTCGGAGTGCCGTTCAGTCACAATTCGCCGCCGACATCCGAAGTGTTTGTAAGAAATCGTCGTATCGTTGGGATGAAGGACGGGGAAAGTATAACGGACCCGGCGGTACTGAAGCGCTGTCGGCGCCGGCTTGAAGATACGGCGATAACACTTTCTTCCGAAGCCGTTCGATTCATCGAAGAGAACAAGGATAAGCCTTTCTTTCTGTATTACCCCACGACGAACGTTCACTTGCCCCATACGCCGAACGAGAGATTTTGGGGCAAAAGCCGGCTGGGAAGATACGGCGATTTCGTGGTCGAGTTTGATTGGGCCGTCGGCGAAGTGCTCGATACTGTCGACCGGCTGAAGCTGACGGACGATACGCTGGTTATTTTGACCAGCGACAACGGGTCCAGGCACAAGGGGTCGAATCTACCCTGGCGTGGGCAAAAGGCTCAGATTTATGAAGGGGGACATCGGGTGCCGTTTATTGCTCGACGGCCGGGCAAGATCAAGCCTGGTTCCATATGCAACGAGACCATTTGCCTGACGGACCTGATGGCGACGTGCGCGGAGTTGGTGGGGATGGCGTTGCCGTACGATGCGGGGGAAGACAGCGAGAGTTTCCTGCCTGCATTGTATGGGCGGAAGCTGTCGCGCAAGCGTGAGGCTATAGTGCATCACTCGGTGTGCGGGATGTTCGCAATCCGGCAGGGCAAATGGAAACTGATCGAAGGGCTCGGGCACGGGGGTGATTTTGATTTCGAGATCGGGCTTTACAACTGTCCGGGGTTGCCGAAGATCGATGAAAAGACGGGCCGGGTCCACGACCTGAGCTTCAAACCAAAACCGTTCCCGCAGCCCGGGCCTGGCGAGCCGCCCGGGCAACTCTATGACATCGAGGCCGACCCGGGTGAAACGACGAACGTGTGGCAGAAACACCCTGAGGTCGTCAGGCGTCTGCAGAAGCTGTTGGACCAATATCGCACATCCGGACGCAGTCGTACATAGAAAGTGTGCAGGTGGCACGGCCGGGACATTACGGTGGAGGTTCCGTGGCTAAGCGGGTTGCGGAAGTTACACGTGGGGTTTGACGGGCCATTTTACGCGGCCACGCCAGTAGTAAGGGTACCAGTCCCATGGGTTTTTGCCTTCGGCACGGGGGTCTTTTGTGCGGCGCTGATATTGTTCGAGGCGTCGGCGTAGTCGGCGTTTGACCCGTGCCAATGCGGGATCGTCGGCGAGATTGTGAAGCTGGCAGGGGTCGGCGGTGACGTCGTAGAGTTCCTCGGCGGGGCGTTTTGCGAAGCCGAGCCGAAACAGCGGTGCGACGGAGGGGTCGGTGCTGTGGCGGATCATATATGTTTTGGTGGGGCCTGCGTTGACGTCGCCGTAGATGCCCTCGGGGTCTGCATCGATGGTGGGGTCGCCGGCCGGCCAGCGGTCAGGTTCGTAGTTTCGGATGTAAAGCCATCGGTGGGTGCGGATTGCACGGCAGGGGTAGCCGGCGCCGTTGGGTCGGCACCAGGTGATGCGTTCGCTGGCGGTAAATACACAATCGCGGTCGGGGTCGATGCGGCCGCGGCGTCTCGATAGGAGGATATTCATAATGCTTCGGCCGGTCATTTCGGGTGGTATCGGCAGGCCGGCCGCCTCGAGAAACGTCGGTGCCAGGTCGGCGAGGCTGACGAAGTCGTCGACGGTGCGGCCCGGTGCAACCTTTGCCGGCCATTGGACGGCCAGCGGCATACGTACGCCGAAATCGTAGAGATTGCCCTTGGCGCGAGGATAAGGCATGCCGTTGTCGCTGGTTACGACGACGATGGTGTTGTCGAGCCTGCCGGTCTTTTCGAGCAGTTGCAGCATTCGGCCGAGGTGCTCGTCGAACCATTCAATCTCGGCGTAATAGTCGAGGATGTCGCCTCGCACTTCCGGTGCGTCGGGCAGGAAGGGGGGGACCGTAACGTCGGTGAGCTTCTTGCCCGACCGCAGGGCGAAGCCGCGTTCGTATCGCCTGTGGGGTTCCTCTGCGCCGAACCAGAAGTAGAACGGCTGATGCGGGGGACAGTCGTTGAGAAAGTCTTCGAAGTTGGCCGCGTAGTCGGTGGTGGAGATGTTTCTTGAGGGTGGTGTGAGCTTCCGAGAGTTGTATCTCCTGGATGCGACGGGGTCGTGGTCCCGGCCTCCGGCACGATAATCGCCGGGCGACCAGCCCTTGTGCGTATAGCCGACGTGATAGCCGGCTTGCTCGAGAAGGTCGGGAAATACCTTGAACTTTGCAGGCAGGGTGCCGGCCAGCAGGCCGCCTTCTTCGAGCCGCCATATTTCCTGTCCGGTAAGGATTGCGCTTCGCGACGGCGTACAGCACGGCGATGCGGCGAAGGCGTGCGTAAAGAGCACTCCCCGTTGGGCGACGCGGTCGAAGTTGGGTGTCTTGACGAACTTGTCGCCGTAGGCGCCTGCGTGCAGCCAGGACTGGTCGTCCGAGATGCACAACAGTATGTTGGGTCGATCGGTGAGGCGACGACCGACAAGCCCGTACCGATTATCGCTGCAGGATGCAATCGCCCACGATGCGGCGCCGGCAGCGAACGCCTTGAGGCATTGTCGCCGATTCATAATAAACCTTTTTGCCGAACCTTTTTTATACCTTGCCGGCGGGCCTGACACCGGTGCCGGCGGTGGGTATGACGGTGTCTCCCAGTTCCTTTCTCATTTCGTCGGCCAGGGCGGTAAGGCGTTTGACGACCTGCGGATGCTGTGCGGAGACGTCGGTTTGCTCACCGATATCGTTTTCGAGGTCGTACAGGGCCATCGGCACGGGCTTGTCACGGTGCTTGTGGGGCAGAATCAGTTTCCACTTGCCGGACCGCACGGCCTCGAGCTGGGTCTCGAGGTAGTAGAAAAAGGCCTTGTGCGGGCTTTTTGCGTCTGGATTGGTCAAAAGGGGCCAGATGTTCTTGCCGTCGATTTTTCTATCCTGCGGTACCCGTGCGCCAACCAGGGCCGCAAATGTGGGCAGCAAGTCCATCGTTGTCGCCAGTTCTCTGCAGACGTAGCCGGCGGGTATTGTGCCGGGCTGGCGGACGATGCAGGGGACCCTGAGGCCACCTTCGTAGGTGGTGAGCTTGCCGTCGCGCAGGGGTTTGGCCGAGCCGCCGTTTTTGCCCATCGTAAGCCACGGGCCGTTGTCGGAGGTGAATATGACGAGGGTTTTGCGGTCGAGGTTGAGTTCTTTGAGGGCTTTGAGGATTTCGCCGACGGACCAGTCGATTTCCATAATGACGTCGCCGTAGAGTCCTCGTTTTGATTTGCCTTTGAACCTGTCGGATACGGCCAGTGGAACGTGGGGCATCGTATGCGGCAGGTATAAGAAGAAGGGGCGGTGAGCGTTTTTTCTGATGAAGTCGAGGGCCTTTTCCGTGTATCGGCGGGTTAGCTGACTCTGGTCGGTTTTTTGTTCAAGGACTTGTTCGCCTTCCATAAGGGGCAGGGGCTTCATATCGTTGGAGTAGGGCAGGCCGAAGTAATAGTCGAATCCCTGGCGGGTGGGGAGAAACTGCGGCAGGTGTCCGAGGTGCCACTTGCCGATGCAGGCGGTGGCATAACCTTTGCTTTTGAGGATGTCGGCTATGGTGATTTCACAGGGATTCAGGCCGATGCGGTCATCGGGGAACAACACCCGTGGTATGCTGACGCGCTGTGGGTAGCAGCCGGTCAAAAGGGCTGCACGCGAAGGTGAGCAGATCGGGGCCCCTACATAGAAATCCGTGAACCTCATTCCCTCGGCGGCCATGCGATCGAGATTTGGTGTCTCGAAGCCTTCTGCGCCGTAACAGCCGATGTCGGCGTAGCCCTGGTCGTCGGTGAAGATGATTACGAAGTTCGGGCCGTTGGCGGAGGCACGATTTTGTCCGCGGCGTGCACCACCGATGCAGCCCGGGACGGAGGCGGCCGCTGCGCCAAGGCCGACGGCTTTGAGGAAATCCCTTCTGTTGATTTGCGTTTTCATAACAAGCCCCTTCCATTGCCGGCCGTTTTACCCGTGATGGTTACTTGTGCGTGGCGGGCCGGTTTTCGACAGCGAGTTCGCGGCGACCGCCACGACGGCGTCAACGCCGAGATTGTAACAGAGTGGGTTGGTGCTGTCACCGGCAAATTAT
>CAYSBK010000173.1:0-4787 GCA_964429265.1 uncultured Pirellulales bacterium
TGGTGCGTACGGGCGGGCTGGGCCGGCTGAAGATTGTCAGGGTGGGCCTTCCGGGTTCGAGGAGTATCGGGCCGCAGCCTGTTATGGCGGTTCCGCCGGGGTTTGATTACGATACGTGGCTGGGCCCCGCGCCCTGGCAGCCTTACACAAAGGCCCGATGTCACGGGAGGTTCCGGCACATCTTCGACTATTCCGGCGGAAAGTTCATCGACTGGGGGGCGCATCACCTCGACATCGTGCAGATGGCGCTGGATGCCGAGCGGTCGGGTCCGGTGTGGATTTGCGGGCGTGGGCGGTTCCCCAAAGATGGCATTTACGATACGGCCCTCGAATACGATATTGATTTTTTCTATGCGGACGGCACGCGGGTAAACGCCTCCACCGCCAACAGGGGCGGCATCACATTTGAAGGCACAGAGGGTCGGCTGTTCGTGGACAGGCAAACGCTGGAGGTCGTGCCCGAATCGCTGCTTCGAGGGCGGCCGGCTCCGCCGTCGGCCGGCAAAAGCCACGTGCGTGACTTCCTGGATTGCGTCAAGCAGCGACGCACGCCCGTTGCTGCAGTTGAAGCAGGCCATCGAAGCGCAACCGTCTGCCACCTGGGCAACATTTCGATGCTACTGGGCCGGTCGGTGCATTGGGACCCGGAAAAAGAGGACTTCATCAACGATGAGCAGGCCCGGCGAATGATCGACCGCAGCCGTCGTTCGCCCTGGTGTCTGTGAGGCCGGGGCTTCAGAACAGGCTTATGTCCGTCGGCGTTTCCGGGCAGGAGTCGGTGGTCACCAGCTCGCGACCGAGGCGCCGGGCTTCTTTCAGGGCGGCGGGATGCTGTCGGACCTTGCCGGCTTCATCGACCTTGTTGACGAACAGGTTCGCCCAGTAGCACATATCAACCGCGTCAAGGTAATACTTCATCGTCAGCTTGATGCTGTCGAACATCTTTCGGCTTTTCGAGCCGCCTACCGCGATAACCAGTGCCCGGCCGGCCAGGCCGGTGCTGCGAAGGGGACTTCGCCCGAGGATGTACTTTCGGGCCCAGAGGCACTGGCAGCGGTCGATCAGCAGCTTGGCCTGGGCACAAACGTTCATAAAAAACACCGGCGTGGCGAAGATAAGCAGCTCGGCCTTGACTATTTTTTCAAAGATTTGCTGGTAATCGTCCTGGACGACGCATCGGCCCGTCTTATAACAGCCGTTGCACTCGGTACAGGCGGCGATGGAAAAATCGGCAAGTCGCAGGTACTCACAAATCGCCCCTGCGGCCTCGGCTGCAGCCAGGGCCTCTCGCAGCAGCAGGTCGCTGTTTCCGTTGAGCCTGGGGCTACTCGATATGCCCAGCAGTTGTGCGGTCATAGGGACCTTTCTCGGCGATTTCTTTCCGGCGGCTATCGCGGCAGGGGCCGGTGAGCCATCCTGGCCTGCTCGTAGAGCGCCTGGGCCGAATTGAGCTGTTTCTGGATAAAGTTTGCGTCGGCGTGCAGGTCTGGATACAGCCTTGCCAGGGTCAACAGGGACCTGTAATCGTCCCTGATATCCCGCAGCAGCTTCAGCGTTCTTACTTCGGGGGCAGGGCCTTTGATTTGCTTCAGCCTCAGGTCGAGCGAGTTGCTTAAGGATGTAAACCTGGCTCTTGCCCTTTCAAGTCGCCTGCGTGCCTTGGCGAAGGCGTCGTCGACGACGACGTTTGCATCGGGGGCACCCAGCCGGCGCAGCAGGTCGGAGCGTGATTCAACGACCCCATCGGCGATGCCGCATTCGACAGCCTCTTCGGCGGTCAGCGTCAGCAGCGAGCCTTTCTTACTCCAGGTGCGGACGATCTCCTGGTCGGCGGTCCTGTCGGCCGGGTCGATGAAGAGCTTCCTGTGGTTATCGAGCACTTCAACGACCTCCACACTGTCGTCGACCATGGCACAGGCCAGCAGGCCGGGACGGTTGCTGAACTCGGCAAGGCCGGCCAGGTACGTCCGCCAGGCCGAATTTATCTTCTCGGCGATTTCCTCACCGTAAATCTGTTTGAAATCCTTGACACCGCTTTTGGACAGGCCCACGGTTGCGGCCGCCCCGATGGTGGTTCCGCCGCGCATATATATGCGGTCGCAGGCCAGGGCGACGGCGGCGCCGGCGGAGATGGCTCCGCCATAGCGGCCGTTGGTGATAAGGGCGAACACGCGGCAGGCGCGGGTTTCGGCGATGGCACCGCACATTCGGCGGGTGTAGTCCACCCTGCCGCCGGGTGTGTCGATTTCAATCAGCACCAGCAGCGGGCCCTGCCGGCAGGCCCGGCGAAGGGCCTCAATCAGGGCGTCGGTCTGTATTTCCGTGGAGATGGCGCCGTCGATCGGCAGCACAACGACCGTGTTTTTTCTGCCGTGGCGGTCATAAACGACGCTCCAGGCGGCCAGGTTCAGCTCGACGGGGCCTTTTTCGACGGTCTGGACCAGGGTTTTGCCATCCCGGCCCGCAGATACCGCGTAGCCGTGCAGTACCTGGCCCGTGCTGCGGTTGGTGAAGGTATCGGCCCGCGCACAGCCCGACTGCGGGCCGGTCGCGGTTGGCGGCCAGGCCGGACCTGCCAGGTCCAGCAGCAGCAGGATGCCCAGGTAAAACCCGGTAAATCGTCTCATACGTAACAACCCCCGGTTAACATCGGGCGGGGCCGTTTTTGCCGTCAGCCCTGCCCTACCAGTTTATTATACAAGAAAATGGGCGGTTGGAGCGTCCAAATGTTGCAAGATTCCTCAAAGTGGCCTATAATCAGGGTAGTTATCAGGTAGCGTGCCAGCCACACGTCGGATGGTTGGGATACGCGCCGAGGCAGGTGGATTGTCGGGGGCAGGGCCTACGTCCGAGAAAAAACAAAGCGCTGCAGAGATGTGGGCTTGATTGCCGATAATGTAGGGGGTGTCCTTTATGAAGCTGGGCAAGAGAAAACCGACCGGCAGAGAAAAAGACGAGGCTGCGATAAAGCTGCTTGAGCAGCTCCGGCACAAGCTGCACTCGGAGCATTCATCGGTGCGTCGGCTGGCGGCATTCAAGCTTTCGTGGATGCAGGAGGACGGCCTGGAGATACTTCAGGAGGCACTTTTCGGGGATTTTGCGCGGACCACCAAGACCGCTGCGGCGTACGGGCTTCGCAAGATGCAGGGCCGGATGAAGAAAATGGCACTCGAGGTGCTGCAGGAGGGCACGAAAAGCCCGTATGCCAGCACCCGCAGCGTCTGCAAGCAGGCGATAAAGCTGTTCGGCAAGAAGCCCGGCGCTGGTGCCGGTCAGGCTCGAAAGCAGCAAAAAAAGGGCAAGATCGAGATACGCGAGGTTCGGCGCAAGACCGCCGGGCGGCAACAGAGAGCCGCCAACCGCCAGCCCCGCCGCAGGTCGGGCAACCGGTGAGAAGCGCCGCTTTACGCCGCCGGGGGAGGTGGTGTGCCGGCATACCGGCACGGAATTGTGTCCTTTGAACCACCGGTGCGGGGAAGATTCCGTAAGATAAGTCCGTTCTACAGCTAACAGTCTATCGGGATAACGTCTGCCGACAGGGGCAAATGACAATGAGTGGAATGGCTCGGAAGGTCGGTTATGTACTGGCAGCGGCTACGGTCGGCTTGTGGTCTTGTGGCAAGGCTGAGCCGGCCCGGCAGGCGGACATCCTTGATTCTTATAACATTGTCTGGACATCTCAAAGCCGCAACCCTGCCGAGTCGATGCCCGTGGGTGGTTATGATGTGGGATTGAACGTGTGGGTGGAGGACAATCAAATCTTTTTCTACATCGGCAGAAGCGGCACGTTCGACGAAAACAACCAGATGCTCAAGCTCGGGCGAGTGCGGCTGCTGCTCGACCCAAATCCTTTCAGCCAGGGCGGTAGCTTTCGGCAGGAACTGAAACTAAGGCAGGGTTATATCGAAATCGAAGGGGCCACACCGGATGGCCCTCAGGCGACCGTGCGGATATGGGCGGAGGTACATCGGCCGGTCGTGCATGTCGAGATAGAAGCCGGGCAGGCCTTGATGGTGACGGCGGCGTACGAGAACTGGCGCAATCAGGCCAGAGTGATACCGGGCGACTGTCGAAAGAGCCGATTCGGCTGTATGAGCCTGGTCGGTTATCCGGGAAAGGTGGTGATGCATCCGGACCGGGTGAGCTTCGAACGCGATGCGGTGTTGTGGTATCACCGTAACGACAACAACGACCTTTTGTTCGAGAAGGAAATCAAGCAGCAGGCGCTGGAGCAGGTTGCCGGGCAAATATGGAACCCGCTGAAGAACCGGACGTTCGGCGGTTTGATGAAGGCCGAGGGGATGGTTGCGGCGGGGACGCGATGCGGCCGTTATGCGTATACGAACTTCAAGGCGTGGCTGCTGCGCAGCAAATCGCGCAGGAAACGGCATCATATCGTGATATACCTGCATACCGGGCAGGCCGAAACCATTGCGAAATGGAGGATGGGACTGGAGAAACTCATTGAGCAGGCCGACCGCTCGCTCGAGCAGGCCCGGCGTCAGCATCAAGAGTGGTGGAGCGAGTTCTGGCATCGAAGCCACCTGTACATAAATGCCGACAGCACAGATGCGAGCGATCCTGCGTGGCAGGTGGGGCGCAATTATCAGTTGTTCCGGTTTATGCAGGGATGCAACGCGTACGGCAAGTGGCCGACGAAGTTCAACGGCAGCTTTTTCACGTTCGACCCGGCCTTTGTTCCGAGCCGGCGCGGCGTCAAAACCGAAACGCCGGACTACCGCATCTGGGGAGGCGGCAGTTTCACCGCGCAGAACCAAAGGCTGGTG
>CAYSBK010000174.1:0-4767 GCA_964429265.1 uncultured Pirellulales bacterium
ACGCTGTCTTACCAGTTCCTCAAGGTTGTTATGATAGCGCTGGAGTTCTTGCTCTGCCTTTTTCTGCTTGAGGGATTTTTGGATGATTTCCGGGAGGACCTTGAGGTAATCCTGGGCGGAGTCTTTTATCAGGTAGTCGTAGGCGCCTGCCTTCATTGCGCGGACCGCGAGTTCCTGATTGCCGGCGCCGGTGGCGAAGATGGTGGGGGTATCGGCCAGGGCATCGAGCAGGTCGAAGGCGGTGCCGTCTCCGAGGTTGTAATCGACAATGGCGACGTCGAATTGCTGCTGTTGCAGCGCCTGGCGGGCCTGGCGGACGGAGCCTGCTATTACGTAGTGATACGGCAGATTCTGTCGGCCGACGAACCGCTTGAAGGCCATTTGTGCGATCTTGTCGTCTTCGACCAAGAGGACCCTGTAGTACGACTGGCTCATCATCTCACCTGTTGCGGTGCGGACCTGAGATTAAGAGACTCGACTTTATCCTCGAGAGAGGTTTGCTCGGACATATCCCTTGCGACGGTAACCAGTCCTATTTCGTTGCCGTGCTGGTCGTGGATTGCCGAGCGTGTCAGCGAGACCTTGAAGGTTGTCCCATCCTTGCGGCGGTGACGGAAGCCGACTTGGCGGCTGTGTACATCGTGCAGGACCTTTCGCACCTCGCTTTCGAGTGGTTCGCTGCCGGACAGAATGGAGTATTTCCTGCCGAGAATTTCTTGTTCGGTGTAGCCGTAGGTGCGGCAGAAAGCGGGGTTGACGAAGGTAATCCTGTCGTCCGTGTCGGTGATACAGATGCTGTCGGTCGCTGACATTACCGCGGAGTGCAGCAGTTGCATTTTCTGTGTGATTGCTTTTCTGGTGACGGCGTTTTCGACGACGATAGGAAGCACCTTGAGGTAGTTGTGGCCGGGGTCTTTTATGAGGTAGTCGGCGGCCCCGGCCTTCCAGGCTTCCACGGCGACCGCCTCATCGCCGGCTCCGGTAATGAACACGAACGGGATGTGCTTTGCCGATTCGAGCACGTCGAAGGCGGTGCCGTCGGGCAGCATATAGTCGGCCAGAATGATGTCGAACTCGTTGTCGGCGAGGCTTTTCCTCGCGGCGGCGACAGACTCGGCCATCGCGCATCCGTAAGGCAGCTTCTGCCGGCGGACAAAGCGGGTGAACGCCATCTGGTCGACCTTGTCATCCTCGATAAGCAGGATTCTGTATTTTTTGGGTGTCATCTGCCTAATCTCCATCGGGCACTTCGCTGAGCGTCCAGTACAGGTCCAGGGTTCTTATGGCCTCGACGAACTTATTGTAGGTTGCGGGCTTTACTATGTAGCCGGCGACGCCGAGGTCGAAACTTTCGACGACGTCCTGTTCCTGTCTTGAAGTTGTCAGAACGACAACGGGTATTCTCCTTAGCTTTTCATCAGGCTTGACGCGCTTGAGGAAGTCGACGCCGTTCATTCTGGGCATATTCAAATCCAGCAGGATGACGCATGGCCTCGGGTTGGCAGGGTCCTGCAGGTATTCGATTGCCTGCCTGCCGTCGAGGCGGTGGACCAGTTCGTTGCGGACCTTGAGGTCTTTCAGTGCGCGTTTTACGGTCATCGCGTCGATTTTGTCGTCTTCAACAAGTAATATTGGCTTGCTCGCGGGTTTCATCTTTTGCCTCCGCTTGTTTAATGTTTTTTGGTAAGGTGAAAAAGAACGTGGTTCCCCGGCCGACTTGCGACTCGACGTATATTGTTCCGCCGTACATTTCGACTATTTTCTTGACAACGGTAAGGCCGACGCCGGTGCTCTCGACCTGGTCGCGCGGCGCCAGCGTCTGGAATATCTGGAATATCTTCTCGTAATCTTGGCGGTCGATGCCGGGGCCGTTGTCGGCGACACTGAACTTCCAGCAGTCGCCTTCGTCGCGGCAGGCGACCGAGATTTGTCCCTGTGGCTTGTCCATATACTTGACGGCGTTGCTGAGCAGGTTCTGAAAGACCTGGGTTATGCGTGTCGGCTCGCCCAGGATGGTCGGCAGGTCGTTTTCGATTGTTATGGTTATATTCTCAGGCGGGGCCAGGGCGTCGATGATTTCCGGGACGAGCTTGTTGAGGTCCACGTGTTCGATTTCCTCGTGGACCCGGCCGATGCGGGAGTACTCCAGTATTCCGTCTATCAGCGCGCTCATACGGTCGACCCTGTTGCCGAGCAGGTTGAGTTGTTCGGAGCCTTCTTCGTCCAGCTTGTCGGCGTAGTCTTCGAGTATCCAGTCCACGACCGTCCTGATTCCTCGCAGAGGCGCCTTCAAGTCGTGCGAGACTATGTATGCAAAGTCCTTCAGCTCACGGTTGGCGTTTTCTATTTCCTTGAGGAGCTCGGCCTGACGCTGCTCAGACTGCTTGCGTTCGGTAATATCCTTGGCAATGTGCGTCGAGCCTATCAGCTCACCGTTCTCATCGAGGACGGGTGATGTTGAGACTTCCAGATACAGGCCCAGACGTTTGTCGAAAAATTCCCCTATGTGCGGCTTCCTGGTATCGATTGTCCGCTTATGAGGACAATCGGCAGGAGGTTCTTTTGTTCCGTGCACAAGCTCGTAGCAGGTCTTGCCGATGACTTCATCAGGCTTCAGCCCAAGGATGTCAGCAAAGGCCTTGTTGACCCGCACAAGTCTGAAGTCTTTATCGTGAATTGAAACCGGGTCGCTGATGGAGTTGAAGGTCATCGTCCATTCTTCTGCGGCTCGGCGGAGCTTTTCCTCGGCGCGTTTTCGTTCGGTGATGTCTCGGACCACGGCGATGATGTAGTTGCGGCCGTGGTAGCCGGTGTACTCGACGTTGACCTCGACGGGAAAGGTGCGACCATCCTTGGCCCTGTGGAGGCCCTCGAGGACCATACTGCCTTTGCTGCGGACTTCATCGACGTGGTTGGTCCAATGCGTTTGATCAGGCAGCTTGGTTTCGATGTCGGTGACTTTCATAGCCAGAAACTCGTCGCGGCTGTAGCCCAGAGAGGTGCAGGCGGCCTGGTTTACGTCGATGATTCGTGCCCACTCGGCGTCCACGACAAATACGGCGTCCTTGGTGCGGTCGAGCAGCTCGCGGAACATTCGCAACTTTTCATCTGCCTGTCTCCTGGCTGCGATTCTGCCGAGATGCTCGGCAATTGCACTGAGCAGTGATTGCTCATCGGTGGAGAATGCACCGGAAGTGTCATCCAGTTTGGGGCCGAGATGGAACACGTCGATTGCGCCGACCTTGCGGCCGGACGCCCTGATGTCGGCGTGCTGGCTCAGCTCGGTTTTGCTGAAGTTCTCCGTCTGGTAGGTAATGCCGTCATAGGTGATTCGCACGCAGGTCCACCGGGGTTGGGGATATGCATCCTGTATGAACCTGCTGGCTTCCTGCAGAATATGTTCGAGGGAGACTTCGGGCTGCTCGATGAGGCGCGAAAGGGAATAGAAACAGTGGAGGTGCTTGACGCGTTGCTGCAGTTTGGCCTGCGTGTGGTAGTGGCGGGTGATTTCCGCCTGGAGCCTGTCGTTGGTGCGTGACAGTTCGGCGGTGCGCCGGCGGACCTTTTCTTCGAGCTGGGCGTGGGAGAAGCGGAGTTTTTCGGCCATATCGTTGAAGGTCCTGGCCAGTTGGCCAAGTTCATCACCGTGGTCCACGTCGGCGCGGGCGTCGAGGTCCCCTGCACCCAATTTTCCGGCCGCGGCAGTGAGCTTACCAAGCGGTGCGGAAATGATCTTTTGGAGCCACGACGCCTGAAAATATGCCACGAACAGTATCACCACCACCACGACGAAGCACACTATTAAGGCCTTGATAAAATTCCTGTACAGCTTGCTCAGGTCGGCACGCAGGTAAATCGTGCCGATCCGGTGGCCGTCGAGCAGAATGGGCCTGACGGCAAAGAGGTACCCGTTGTCAAGGCCGGCGTGGGTTTGCCCGTTGAAGCCAGGGATATTGTCCGGGCCGTTGCCGTTCGTGGTGTAGGTGGCGAAGATGCGGCCCTTGTCGTCGTAGATGCAGGCGAAGACGACGTTCTTCTGGAACGCCAGCGAGGAAAGCACCTTTTCGGCATCTTGTTTATCGCCGAATGCAAGGGCGGCCTTGGCGTTGTCTGCAATTATGTTGGCCTCGGTGGAAAGGGCGGCCAGCGTCTCTTTCCTGGTCTCGAAGAACTCCCAGGTAAGAAATGCCCCCATTGCTCCCAGCAGCGCGACAACCGCAGTCGACATAATTATTGCCGTCAGTTTCTGTTTGATTGTCATATGCCTGAGAAAAGACATAGTTATTTCTCTCGGTCTTTGCTATCTGGACTGTCGGTGTCGTCTCGATCGTCTTGCGATTCCTGGGGACAGTCCTTCTTGATTACCCTTCGGGCCAGTCTGAGCAGTTGCGAGCTGATTTTCAGGCGCTGTTTCTTTGCAGCGCAGCGATTGATTTCGAAGCGTACCTTGTCGTTGGCGATGAGGAAGTTGACGGCGCCGCCTTGTTCGAGGAAGCCCGGCGCTTCACCGATCGTCAACACCGACCCTTCTGCGAGCTTCTGCAGCAGCGGCTTGAAGTGTTTTTTTTCGGAGGCGGATAAAAACAGCACGTGGCATTGCCTTAGCTGTTTTATTCTATGGGCAAGTTCCTTTTTTTGCCGATCAGTGGGTTTGTTCGGGATTACCGGATACTTGAATCGCTCGATGATGAGCCTTCTGTTTTTGACCGGCTTATTCTTTACCGGCTCAAAGGCGTTTCCAAAGCGGTCTTTGCCGACGATGCCGAT
>CAYSBK010000175.1:0-3001 GCA_964429265.1 uncultured Pirellulales bacterium
ACAAGGATACGATCGGCGTGGCATTCTTACACGCTTGGACGTAGGTGTTCGGGAAGCCTTCTCCTCGGCTTGTACAAACAAAAAGCTTAGCCTGGCAAAAGTAAGAGTCAATTTCCTGGTATGGTACTCTCTGGATAAACTGTAAGTTTTCAATCGTGGCAGCTTGAGATTTCAGTTCGTCGTAGCGTTCGTCCCCCGTTGCTTTCTGGCAAATCATCGTAAACTTCTCGTCAGGAAAATACCTGGCCAGATCTATAAATAGCTCGGGCCTCTTATAATCAGCACTTCTGCCAACCCACAAAATTCTCCATCTACAGGCCTTTGTAACCTCAGAAAGATGATGGGCATTCGGAATAACCACTGAAGCAACACCAACAGTGCGAAGCATCTCATACTGGTCGGATCTATTCTGGACTATTACTTTTGCCGCATGACGCAAGGCCGACCGGAAAAGCCTTCCGTTCACAGGATGTTGCTGCAGGTACGTACCGTCGCAATCATTACGATGCGCACTCCTGTAAACAAACGTTTTTCCTCTGAGTTTGCAAAAAAGTCCCACAAGGTAAGTCCCTGCAGACGTGCCCTCTTGGAAGTATATATCTGCGTTGCATTGTTGCATCGCTTTCCATAATTTCAGCGCACCCACAAGTGCACTGCTGTCGTAGCGGAGGCTTTTAACCACTCGTACGCCCTTGATTTGCTGCACATCTGCCTGTCCATAGTCGGCTGTTATGAAGCTGACCTCAAACGCCTTGTCCTTGGCCAACTCTGTAGATAGGTTGTAGAAGTCAACCTCAATGCCGCCTATAACTCCGGTGGTTTCGGGGTTAAAGAGCGGATAGGCTTTTGGTGCAATAAAACAGACTCTTACTGTTCTGCAATGATTGCTCATTTGACGTTGCAAACCGTATACACAAATTTCCCACTGGGGCTTCGCTTTATCTCGTCGACGAAGTCAAAATCCACCTGACATTCCTGTCCCATCAGCATCTTGGTCTTCTTGATTATGTCATCCATATCTTCTCTGTTCGGTTGCATTCCTTCGGTGATTTGCACCCTGATCACGATGCGACCTATGCACTCCTGTATAATCTGAAATCGCTTTATCCAGTCCCTGAAGAATAGCGCCTGCACAAGGAAGTGGGAATGGACCAAGGAAGAGTCTGCCTTTCTGAAATATCCAAGCGTCCGGCCGACCACCTTCCGCAACAGGGGCGTCCCCCTGCCGCACGGACAGTCGGCGGCCCCCAGCACCGCCACATCTCCAATCTCGTATCTTATCAGGGGCATAGAGTAATTGCGCAGCGTGGTGACCAACACCCTGCCTTCACCCTCCTTCACGGGATTGCCTTGACTGTCGATTATCTCCACGTAGTTCCACCACGGAAAAAGGTGGAGCCCTCGCTGCTCTTTGCACTCGCACGCTATTGCACCCACCTCCCGCGACCCATATTGATTGTAAACTTTACATCGCATATGCGTTTCAATCTTGTTTCGAACTTCCTCGGTGAGCGGACCTATCGTGGATATTACAAATCTGGGCGGTCTGAACTGGACGTCGTGTTCAGCAAGATACCTCGCAAGCTCAAGAGCGGACTCCATATAACTCCAGTAAGCAACCGGCCCAAACCGGTTGTTCATCTCAACCAGCTTCCTGATCTCCTTTTCACCAAATCTGTAGCAGTTGAAAAACTTCCTGTTGTAAAGGAAGTTAATCACTCGATCCCTGGCACTAAGGTTGCCTTCGATTATATCTCTATCCGAGCCCCACAGCTTTATTTCCGGTTCTCCCAAGGCCTTGCCAAGGACGGCGTTGAAGTACAACTTCGTCGCTATGTTCCAGTCATCGTATTGAGCGTCCTGGACGAATCGCACCGGCTCCCCGGTGCTACCGCCACTGGTATTTTCGTAAGGCTTTCTGTTCTGCAAATCGCTGGAGTGTAGATTGTCTCGCTCCTTACGAATAATATCCTTGGTGAGAACAGGCACTCTTTGAAAGTTTTCCAGCTTTACTTCGGCCCCCTTGATGATACCGGCTTCGCTTAGCACCCGCCTATAATAAGGGACATTGTTAAATGAATGGCGGAGCAACCTCGTTAATTGCTGCTGCTGCAATTCCAGTATTTCGCTTGAGTGCTTAAACTCCCACCTTCCTATTTCCTTCAAAGCCCTTAGTATCCCGTTGCCGCGAAGGTAGAGCAAACCGGTTATGACGTATTTTCGCCAATTCACGAATAGACTCCTGTTCCCCGGCACGTTTATCCCGCAGCCTAAATCATACACCACCGGCCTAAGAAACGCACCTTTCAAGCTCTGACATTATACTATACACAAAGGCGTGGCGCCTGCAACATCGAGGCGCCACGCCTGAGGTACTTTTGGATATCGTCGGTGTTCTCAGCCGGACGGCCGGGGAGTTAGTAATCCACGTACGCGACCTCCAGCCAATGGCTTGCCAGACGGCCGAA
Source organism: uncultured Pirellulales bacterium (assembly GCA_964429265.1). Taxonomy (GTDB): domain Bacteria; phylum Planctomycetota; class Phycisphaerae; order Sedimentisphaerales; family Anaerobacaceae; genus CAYSBK01. Next base: position 2,469 of record CAYSBK010000175.1, read on the forward strand.
GTCGTATAGATCGACGATTCCATCGCCGTTAATGTCCGACTTCCTGGCCCGCAGAGCGTCCGGAACCTTCCCCGCAACGACGACACAATCGTATCCCTCGATTCTTGTGCCGTCGGCCAGTTGACCCGTCAGTTGCAACTCGAAGGCGTCACCCTTGTTCGGCTCGCCCACGGCTTCTACGAGTGACTCGGCAACCTGCGGGGTCCTGAAGTGCAGGACAAGGTCGGCAAAACCGTCCGGCTCTGAAGCGTTGCAGTCGCATACGTTGCCGTCATAAACCGGCCCAGAGACGTCCTCAATATGGCTTTTTACCGGCGCGACGTCCTCCAGCCGGATAGAGGCGACATCGATGTCGTTCACGTCAAGTTCCTCGCTGCCCAGTACCGCCACCGGCAATACGCCCCTGCTGCCAAGGTTCACCGGGTTGGGGCAACTGCCCGGCTTGACGTCGAGCCCAAGTTGCAAAGGGGTATACGGCGCTATGCGATAGATTGTAAGGATGTGGTCGAGAGGCGCATACTCCGGGACATACA
>CAYSBK010000175.1:3101-4714 GCA_964429265.1 uncultured Pirellulales bacterium
GCTATGCGATAGATTGTAAGGATGTGGTCGAGAGGCGCATACTCCGGGACATACATCGCGCCGTCAGGACCAAATGTAAACACCTGCAAGGAGCCCTCTGTTCCCGCCACAAACTCGGTTACACTGCCGTTGGGTTCGGCGCGCCAAACACTGAGCAACTGTGGGGGAGGGTCAGAGCTGCCACTAATGTAGAGGTACCCTCCAAAGAGGCCGATAGTGTCGAACTCAACGTCGGCTGCACGCACCAGCTCGGGCGCAAACCTCGTGGCGTTGCCGCTTGTGTCCAGTGCGAACACTCCGGATAGACTTGGTGTGTTTGTGTATCCGGCCGTCATATACATCAGCCCACCGTAACTGGTTCCAGGATCGATCTCCAAGTCGCTTGGTGTTCCTCCATCCGTCCAGCCGGGAAAACTACTGAACATCTCGTAACTGCCATTAGTGCCAACCCGATAGACATGGTCCTGACCGGATGTTCCGGTATACATATAGCCCCCGAATCTTCCCGTCCTGTCGAGGACGAGGCAATAAGGCCTTTGGGAGATGTGAGCAAGAGTTGAGTACGTGCCATCCAGGCTAAACCTGTATATCGCAGCATCCGGCCCGTGCGCAATGTAAAGATAATCCCCATACGCGCTTCCGCCTGCCCACACCATGCGTGCCGCTGTACCAAAATCGTCGTCAAGCCATTTCGTGGCTGTGCCATCCGGACTGACTTTGTACACGCAACCCTTACCGGGTCCTTTCGGTTGGGTCATATATAGATTACCATCCGGTGTGAATACCATATCACGCACTACCCAGGTCGTATCAACAAATGGCACAAATGAATAGCTGGAGTATACTTCGACATAATACCCCGGCTCCAGCACCTCGATGCCAAAACTCGTCCCTGTCAGAACACACAGCAGTACTAAAACTCCCATCGCTTGCCTTACATGCATTTTTCCGCTCATTGTCTTCCTCCTTTCGCCCCCTAAAAGAGACTTACAATGCTTTTACTCCGATCCCAAAAAGGCGGCACATTCCTTTTCCCACTATCTTCCCGAATTTCGCCCTCATTATAGGGATCAGAAAAAGCCTGTCAAGAATTTTCTTAATCTTTCCACTCTGTTGGGCCAAAAATTCGTAAAAATCTCTTGCCGCCAATCCTCAGGACCGGCCTGCTGCCGCCTTGTAGCACCTGACATACTGGTCGGCAACCGATGCCCATGTGAACTTCTCCGCGCGTTTCCGAGATTCAACGGCCATATTCACGTACCTGTTTTTGTCCTCGGTTAAGTCTGCTATTGCCGTGGCAATGCACTGCGCGTTCCCATCTTCGACAACAATTCCGTTATCTTTTATTAACTCGTCGACACCTTCGCATCTTGTTGTGATTATTGGAAGACCAGAAGCCATTGCTTCCAGCATAGAATTGCTCATGCCCTCCTGCATAGAAGCGCTCACATATATATCGTGTTCCCGGTAAATTTTTGCAATCTGGTCGGCATCAACGAATCCGGTGAGTTTGACCTTGCCGACGAGGCCCTTTCTTAAAATCAGCTGCTCCAGCATAGCCGTCGCAGCCCCCTGGCCGACGATGTTCAATTTAGCATCCACGCCCCTCTGCT
>CAYSBK010000176.1:0-4684 GCA_964429265.1 uncultured Pirellulales bacterium
TCAAACAATCCACGGCGGTGACGGTCAAGATAGGACCGTTCCTCGACGATACCGACGGCAAGACACCGAAAACCGGCCTGACAATCAGCCAGGCCGACGTGAGACTATCGAAGAACGACGGAGATTTCGCCGCCAAGAACGAATCAAGCTCGGCCGGGCACGACGAGAACGGCTATTACAACGTGGCTCTCGATGCCACTGACACCGGAACGCCGGGCAGATTAAAGCTGGCCGTCAACAAGTCGGCAGCGCTGCCCGTCTGGCACGATTTCGTCGTGCTGCCGGGGCACATCTACGACTGGCTTTTCGGTGCCGGCTCGCTTTACGAAAAGGCGGCCAAGCTGCTGGTCAACAAGGCCGTGCAGACAAAGGCTACCGGCGCTATCGAGTATTACGACGACGACGGCCAGACGGTGCTGCTGACGCATACGCCACAGGAAGATGATGCGACGATTACCAGGACGCCGAGCTGATGGATGTCAAATTCCTGCAAGATGCGCTGTTTTCCGGCATGACCGCCAGGGCCTTCAAGCTGGGCACGGTGCTTAGCCTGGGCTGGTTCTGGATGCGGCCGGCCGGCTGTGGCCTGCTTTATCGCGGTTTGAGCATCGAGACAATCGATACGCGAAACATCCTGGCCGTTGCCGCAGCGGATGCGTCGCAGGTTTCGCCGCCGCAGTACACCGAGCACCAGCCGGGCGGCTGTTACTACTACCTGCTGCAGCGGGCGACCGGCTGGGGCTGCGTTGAGCGAACGATGCAGGCCCTTGCGAAGGTTTCGTTCGACAACGGCGGCGAGTTGGCACAGCCCCGGCCGAACAATGTCTTCGCGGCGGCAGGCGAGCAGGTAAACGGCCTGCACGCTCGGCTTTGCTGGTACTACTGCGGCCTGCAGCAGCAGGCAAAGCCGGTGCGCTTCAGGATTTATTACGACGGCGGAACCGGCAGCGTCGATTTCGAAAATCCGCTTGCGACGATTCCCTATCAACCGAGCAGGTGCCACGTCTATCAGAGCGGAGAGCTGTCGGCAGGGCGGTATCGGTTCTGCATTCGAGCCGAGGACGCCGACGGCCGACAGAACGCGGCGGTCGGGCCGATCGAGATAGAGCTGCGGGCGCCGGCTGTGCCGGCGGGACAAATCATAACGGCGGAAAGTCTATGACGACGATGAGCAACCGCGCGGACATCTACCAGTGGCCCCGGCAGCAGTTGTCGCTGCCGGCAGGGCGGGTGCTGGTTTTCCTCGGAGGCTCACCGTGCGGGTGGCTTGAGCCGGTCGAGGTCATACGCGCCGGCCGCAGCGAGTTCAGCCGGGCGACGCTGCGGGTCAATCGCGCGGCAATGACCAATTCGACGGCGCCGAGCGACGATGAAATTGAGGAGAAACTGGCCGGCGGCGCCTTGGTCGAGCTTCGCTGGGTTTATTCGTCGCCCGCAAAAGGCGCGGGGCTGTTGAGTACGTGCATCTTTTGTGGAAGCATCGAGAAGATGGAAACCACGCTCGGCGGCAGGGCAATCCAGACCACGGTCGTTGCGAGGGATTTTTCGGCGGTTCTGGAAAAGATACGCCTGTATGGTCGGCGGGTGGGCCGCAGCAACGGCGACAGCGTTTTCGTGGCCGGCATGGATACGGTCTTCAACGAGGACGACCGGGGCAACGCCTCGGCCGAGCCGGCAGACCACAACGGCAGCACGTACCGCGTCTTTTGCGGCGATGACTCGTCGGCGCGGGTATGGAGTTGTGCCGAGGTGATTCATTATCTTCTTTGCGAATACATCGAGCCGGGCCGGGTCGTCGTACCCTCTATCGAGCAGCTCAAGGCCGTGGCGGGCGATTGCTCGGTTCGCCGGCTCGATGTTACGGGTATGACCCTGGCCGAGGCGCTCGGTGCCTGCTGCGAGGCGGCCGGGCTCGATATGAAGTTCGTGCCCAGGCCGGTCGAAAGCAGCGGCCCGCGCCAGGCGCTGGTTTTCTACAGGCCCGGTCGCGGCCGAGAGGTCGAGCTAAACCTGCAACGGCCGGGCGAGCAACTCAGCATCTCGAAGACGAGCATAGCCGCCATCCATACCGCCCGCACAATCCGCCCCGTCACCCACAGGTACATCGCCCAGGGCGACTACAAGGTCTTCGAGGCGACGTTCGAGCTGGTCAAGGCGTGGGACCCTTCGCTCGAAGATACCGATTACGACAGGTTTTCGCCTTTGACGAATCCGCAGTTCGCCGAGGTCCGCGACGTCTATCGCCGGTGGTGTCTCAACGAGGCCGGCGACTACAGCGGCGAACCCTACAACCGGGGCCAGACGTTCGACTTCTCGCATATCTTCGGCACCGACGCTTACGCCCGCCGGCGAAGGCGCTTCTGGCCGGCCCTTAGCTGCAACCGGCAGGGCCAGTCGCTCGGATATCACCTGGAGGTCTCCTACGACGGCGTGCACTGGTGGCCCTATATGTACGCCTTCAACAACCTGCTCGACCAGTGCGGCATCTGGCTAAGCAGCGAAAGGCTCGACCTGGATACCTGGATTGCGGCGCTGAAAGGCGTGCTGCGGTTCAGGATAACCGCCTCGGTCGTAAGCGACGAGCGCCTCACTTGTTCGCTCGCCGACGGTCCGATCCACTCGGCGGTGCCCGTCGTCGAGCACGTCATACGCGCCGAAAAGTTCAGGTACCGCAAGGTTACATCGCACAGCATCTTCGCCGCAGCCGCCGGCTCGGCAGCCGGCGCCAACGAGGTCGACGACTCGGCCGAGCTTTACCGGTACCTGCGGCAAAAGGCCGCCGCGGCCGGTGTGCAGGTGGTCGGCAGGGCAAAGCTGCGCACCGCTTATTTGACCTTCGTTTACGACGTCGGCGACAGGGTACGCCACGGCCACGAAAGCCGCGACGTGCTCAACCGCCGCGGCGACGAGACCATCAACCTGATAGAACGCGTTCGGATGGACTTCACACGACAGCAAACCGAGCTGAACATCGTCCGCCAAAAGCAGACGCTGTTCGAGCTATGAGGCAAACAAAGGCGATGGCAGAGGTAAACAATCGCTCGTGGCGACTCGAAAGGCAGGTCAACGTCTCGGTGCTGGTGCAGCTTGTGCTGCTGGCGGGGCTTATCGTCGGAAGCTGGGTCAACCTGCAGCGACAACTCGACCTGCTCCAGCACGACGTGGCCCGGCTGCTCGAATCGCAGAAGGATTTTCAGCGCAAACTCGAGGCCCTCTACGCCGACAGCGTCGGCTATGAATATCGGCTGCGGACGCTGGAAAAGATCATCAGCAAAAACGATTCGCCGAAACAATTCGGCAACGAAAAAGAAGGAGCATACCGATGAAAGTGACACTGACGATTCTGGCTGTCGGAATCTGTGCGCTGCTGGCCGGCTGTGAGACGCTGCGGTTTGCCCCCAGCCAGGCCCAGAAGCAAAACGCCTGGCTGCACCATCGCACCGCCGTCATTACCGCACAAACCGCCCAGGCCGAGCAGACCTCGCAGAAGCTGCAGGCCCTGGCAAAGCTGGGCGCCGCCCAGAGCAGGGCCTTTGTGACGTATTACGGACTGCCGAAGCAACTGCCGCAGGCCGAGACCGCAGATGATGTACTAAGCGCCGGCGGCTACGAACTTGCGGCCGCGGCGGCCGAAGATGCGGCGGCCCGGCCCGACCCCTGGCAACTTGCCGACAACGCACTGGAGCTGGCGATAGGCCTGGCCGGCCTTGTCGGCGGGGTTTACGGCACACGCGCCGTGCGATTTCTCACCCAGGCAAGGCAGAAGTCGAAGGCACTGAAGGAAATCGTCCAGGGCAACGAGCTTTTCAAGCGCAACAACAGCGAATACGCCGCCGCCTTCAAGCAGGCCCACGCCGCCCAGTCCCCCACGACCCGCCGGCTGGTAGCCGAGATGAAAACGTGACCTTGCTGGCCGGGCCGGGCCGCCTGCCCCCGCCAGCAATAAAATACCTGTAGAACCAATTAACAGGTTGTTTTTAACTTGCCAACATCGTATAATGGTGTTATATATGAGCAGACTGCTTGTGAGCAGTTGGCAATGTATCTTCCAAGGGCGACTACGAACGAGGTTTGTCGTGCTCAGATCTTTGTTGGGAAACTTCTCTATATGAGACAGTTCCGCTGTGCACGGTCATATATGATAAAGCACATGCGATAGAGGTTTCTTATGCCCCGACCTAGGCCGAAGCTGCTGCAGAAAATCTTCGAAGCGAGGTATGAGCAAGGGTATCGCTATCTCGACAGATGCGGCGATGCTATGATTATCCTCGAAGACACTTTGCCTGCGGTAAGTAATCACAAGGTGTGGATGCCCGAGGAGATGCGCCCAACGGGTGCAAGGTTAAAATGCCCGAGTTTGGATCTCACCCTTGTGTTCGACGCCTACCGACTATGTTTGGATCAGAATCCCGCAGATGTCGATTGCCAATTTGTGGATATAGCCAAGCAGTCATATAATACCGTCGTTTCCAAGTTTGGAATCAGAAAAGTGCTAAGGCTTGGGAGTCGACAACGATACATACTGCCTACCGATTCGGTGGAGGAGGCCGAAACTCTCTCAGTGGGAAAAACGCCGCTTAGCGATTGGAACTGTAGTACTCTGGGAGATATGAAGGTCACAAGTGGTGAACTTGTGAGTGTTTTAGAAAACTCCGATCGCACGCGAGGCGTTCGATTCTCAACG
>CAYSBK010000177.1:0-4565 GCA_964429265.1 uncultured Pirellulales bacterium
TGATGAGGGCGGAAGCCGAGGGCAGCCCAAAGGAACATCTGATAGAGCTTAACAAGCAGTTGCAGGAGCTTATTCTCGAGGAGCGTGGGCGAACAGCGGGTAAAACGCCCTATGCGTGGAGAGGCAACAGCACGCTCTGGCGGGTGTTCAATATTGAAAAGCCACTTCTGCAGACGTGTTTTGCCATATCGCAACTGTGTGTGGATTGCGAGAGAATGACGGTGAAAGAAAAGGCACGCGAAATCAGGGAGCAAGCCGATCTGTCGAACGATTACAGGATCGGCCGGATTCTGACAGACGTGCTCGTAAAGAACGGGCAATACGACGATGCGATAGAGTATTGCGAGGAACAAGTCTCGAACATCAAGCAAGGCAAGAAGCAGGGTTGTGCGGCGATCTGGCAGTACGAACTGGTGAAGGTACTTCTGCTGTATCAACGATCGCTTTTTGAACGGGCGATGCGAGAGCAGGGGATAGACTCCGAGCGTGTTGTAAACGAGGAAGGCGTGGTGGAGCTGGTGGAGGCGAATTGGGGTCCGTGGGAGACGGCAAGAAGGAAGGTTGAGCACTACGTTGCCGAAGACCCGGAGCTTGCGGCACGATGCCTTCGGCTGTTTCTTTCCGACAGCGGCTATCTGGGGCCGATAGCGGAACGGGACGAGATCAAGCAGTTCCGTCTGTCAACGCAGGCGAGGTTGAGCCGGTCAGGCCGGTCGGCGCCGGAGCCGTAGAGCGAGTCGGCCAAAGGGGACCAGGGCGGAAGAGGTGTCTTGTCGGATGTTTGCGGGCTGGCAGGAGTTGATGGCGTGGCCGGCGCGAACGGAGAGAGGGCATTGCCTGGTTCGGGGAAGCCAGGGCAGGTGGCAGTCTTTCGCAGGGGAGCGCTGGTTGTTGAGGTTGTTGGGGGCGTGGCGGCAGCAGTTGCAGCGGGCCTTGTCTTGGTCTTGCTGCTGAAAAGGAAACGAAGTGTAAGTTGACCCCCCGGTGGCAAGACAAGGCTTGCCAGGACGTGGTGGGTTGTTGGTTGGGGGGTACGGGTGAGCCTTTACGTTGGCGGAAGGTTCTCTGGCTCGACCAGGAACCTGGGAGGAGTGGTTCAACGACTTTCCGACGCGGGCGGTATTTTCTGGATCGGCTGTAAGCGGACAAAGAGGAGAGAGTTTTACGTTCGGCAAATGGTAGCAAAGCAGCCGAACAATATCGCGAAGGCCGAAGAGGAGGTGGTGCACTGCGAAGTGTGGCAGGTGGTGGAAGTTTTTGTTCAGAGGGTGCGGGCAAGCCCGGCGGTGGTCAATGGTGGTTTGAAATAGTTTTTGACGGTTGGGGGAGGTTTTGTATTATAGCCGGGGACATTTGGCGTGGCGAAGCGTCAGCACAATCGGCCGGGCGGGTGGGTTTCCGGCCGAGGCGCGGCACGGTGTTTTTTGCAGGAGGCGACGTATGGCGGCAGTTGGAATCATCGCAGATGTATCACGGGCTTTTGGAGCCTGGGACTGGACGGTAATCGGGATTTATTTTGCGATACTGTTCGGGATTGCGTGGTGGGTGATTCTGAAGGGCCGGGACACGGCGGACGATTATTTTCTGGCGGGTCGGAACCTTGGGTGGTTTGTGATCGGGGCGTCGATATTTGCGTCGAACATCGGCTCGGAGCACCTTGTGGGGCTGGCGGGGTCGGGTGCGACGGACGGGGTGGCGATGGCGCATTACGAGCTTCATGCGTGGTGTCTGCTGGTTCTTGGGTGGGTGATGGTGCCTTTTTATGCGAGGTCACGAGTTTTCACGATGCCGGAGTTTCTGGAGAGGCGTTTTACGCCGACGGCGCGGTGGGTGTTGTCGATTATTTCGCTGGTGGCGTATGTTTTGACGAAGATAGCGGTGGGAATATTCGCGGGCGGCATCGTGTTCAGCGTGCTGCTGCCGGATGCGAGGTTTATGGGGCTGGACAGTTTCTGGGTCGGCTCGATCCTGGTGATTGTGCTGACGGGAGTTTACACGGTGCTTGGCGGTTTGCGTGCTGTGGCGTACACGGAGGCCGTTCAGACCATTGTGCTGGTGTTCGGGTCGGCGCTGGTGACGATTTTCGGGTTGAAGGCGCTGGGCGGCTGGGGAGAGCTTCGGGCGATTTGCGGGTCCGATATGTTCAACCTGTGGAAGCCACTGGTGCCGCCAAACGTTGAGGGCACGTGGGCGCCGGTGAAGGAATCGGCGCGGATGGCGTGGTATTTCAACGACAATTATCCGTGGCTGGGGATGCTTTTCTGTGCGCCGATAATCGGGCTTTGGTACTGGTGCACGGACCAGTACATCGTACAGCGTGCGCTTGGCGCTCCGGACGAGCGGACGGCGCGGCGGGGGTCGATATGTGCATCGTTTTTCAAGCTTCTTCCGGTATTCATCTTTATTATTCCTGGAATGATTTGTTTTGCATTGGCGGCCAGCGGCCGGGTGGAGGCGATAAGCGCCGAGATGATCCGCGACGGCCAGGTCGTTCGGGACGAGGCGCAGAAGGCGTTTCCACTGCTGGTGAAGCACGTTTTGCCGATAGGTGTTCGCGGTATCGTGGTGGCGGGGCTGCTGGCGGCGCTGATGAGCTCGCTGGCGGGGGTGTTCAATGCGTCGTCGACGCTTTTTACGATGGATTTCTACTCGAAGTTCCGCCCGCAGGCGACGCAGCACCAGTTGGTTTGGGTGGGGCGAGTAGCGACGATGGTTATGGTGGGGATAGGCTTGCTGTGGATACCGGTGATTCGGGGAGGAAAGGGCTTGTACGACTACCTGCAGGGGGTTCAGGCGTACCTTGCTCCGCCGATATTCGTGGTTTTCTTTCTCGGGGTTTTTATGAAGCGGCTCAACGGCAAGGGGTGTCTTGCGGCGCTGGTGGTGGGGTTTTTGCTGGGGCTGATTCGGCTGGCGGTTGATACTCCGGTGAAGCTGCTGAGTGGTTTCAGTTATGAGGCCGGTTCGTTTTTGTGGATATTGAATAATATTTTCTTCCAGTATTACAGCCTGTTCATTTTCGTGGTGTGCGTGGTGGTGATGATAGCGGTCAGTTACGCCACGAAGGCGCCATCGTATGAGAAGATAAAGGGATTGACCTTCGGGACGACGACGGCGCAGGAGCGCGAGAAGTCGCGGTCGAGCTGGACGAAGGCGGACGTGATATTCTCGGTGATTTTGCTGGTGGTGATCGTGGCGGTGTATATGTACTTCAGGGGCTAAACGGTCGCGGGGGGCCTGGTGGTGGTTGCGGTTTTCGGCCGGCGCTGGCGGATGGGAATGGGCGCGGCGGTGCGATCACGTTTGAGCAGGTCGTCGAAGTATTCGATGGTTTTTGCCAGGCCCTGTTCGAGGGTGACGGTTGGTTGCCAATTCAGTTTGGTCTGTGCCAAGGTGATGTCGGGACATCTGCGTGCGGGGTCGTCGCAGGGCAGCGGCTCAAATCGCAGGGTCGAGCGTGAGCCTGTAAGGTCTATGATCATCCTGGCCAACTGGCGGATGGTGGTTTCGGCGGGGTTTCCGAGGTTGACCGGGCCGGTGAAATCGTCGGGGGAGTCCATAAGCCGCAGTATGGCTTCGATCATATCATCGACGTAGCAGAACGAGCGGGTCTGCTCGCCGGTGCCGTAGATGGTGATGGGTTCGTTCTTCAGGGCCTGGATTACGAAGTTCGAGACGACGCGGCCGTCGTTCGGATGCATTCGGGGTCCGTAGGTGTTGAATATGCGGGCGACCTTTATTTTGAGTTTGTGCTGTCGGTGGTAATCGAAGAAGAGCGTTTCGGCGCATCGTTTTCCCTCGTCGTAGCAGGAGCGAGGGCCGATGCAGTTTACCCTGCCCCAGTAGGTTTCGCGTTGTGGGTGTTGGGTTGGGTCGCCGTAGACTTCGCTGGTGGAGGCCTGGAAGATCTTTGCCTTGAGGCGTTTTGCCAGGCCGAGCATATTTATTGCTCCGTGGACGCTGGTCTTTGTGGTCTGGACGGGGTCGAACTGGTAGTGGACCGGAGAGGCGGGACAGGCGAGGTTGTAGATTTCGTCGACCTCGACGTAAAGCGGGAAGGTTACGTCGTGTCGCAGCAGTTCGAACCTGCCGTTGTCGAGCAGGTGTGCGATGTTCATTTTCCGGCCCGTGAAGTAGTTGTCGACGCAGAGGACATCGTGACCTGCCTGGATGAGCCTGTCGCAGAGGTGTGAGCCGAGGAAGCCGGCGCCGCCGGTGACGAGAACTCTTTTCAGCATTTCGACCTCCGTTTTTTCTCCTGGTGGAAGCTTTGGTGCAGCCCGGTCAGCCATTGCCGGTAGTCGGCATTGAATTATATGGTCGGGCGGTGCCGGGTCAACACTTTTGGCCATCCCAAAAATTTCACCGAATTTGCTTGACACAGCCCCTTGCATCTTCTACAAGAGTGCCCGTTTTAACGGATGTCACGATAGTCTTTTAAGGAGATGAGCGATGGAGAAGAAAGTGACATTGTTGGTTGCCGCTGTATTGTTGGCTGCGGTCGGCACGGCCCAGGCCCAGGAAGGCGACCTCCACGGGGCCATCGACCTGACGTTCCAGAGCCA
>CAYSBK010000178.1:0-4561 GCA_964429265.1 uncultured Pirellulales bacterium
CTCGGCACCGGCGAGCTGAAGCTCGAAGGCGTGCTTGACAGCCTTCTTGGTCTTGCGAACTTCAGCCGGGTTGTGCAGTGAACACCTTTCTATGTAGATCGCTCCGGGCAGTACCGCCAGCAACTCGGAAACACACAGGGGGTATCCTTCGAACCTTGCCTTTCGTCCCGTCGGCGTGGTGGCCGTGACCTGGCCGAGCAGAGTGGTCGGCGCCATTTGTCCGCCGGTCATCCCGAAGACGGCGTTGTTAATGAAAACGACCGTGATTTGTTCCCCTCGATGCGCGGCGTGGATAATCTCGGCGGTGCCTATCGCGGCCAGGTCGCCGTCGCCCTGGTAAGAGAAGATTATCTTGTCCGGGTTTGTTCTTTTCATTCCCGTCGCCACCGCCGGTGCCCGGCCGTGCGCAACCTCAATCATATCGACGTCCAGGTAGTCGTATGCCAGCACCGCACAGCCCACCGGTGCTATGCCGATGGTCCGCCCGCGAATATCAAGCTCATCGATTACCTCCGCAATCAGCCGATGCGCAATACCGTGCCCGCAGCCGGGACAATAGTGCGTCGGACAATTCTTGAACGTCGGCGTTCGTTCGAATACAACCTTCATACAAGCCCGTCTTTAGGATATACGCGCCATAACGTCAACCTGTTTTCGCCCCGGCACGCTCAACTGCCTGATTTTTTCGAAAACTTCCTCGACGCTCGGTATGCCCCCGCCGGCCCGGCCGTGGAACAGCACCGGGCACCTGCCGCCGACCGCAAGCCTGACGTCCTCGACCATCTGCCCGAGGCTCAGCTCCACCACCAGGAAGACCCTGAACGGCTCGGCCGCCTTACTTACTTGTTGGAACGGAAAAGGCCAAAGCGTAATCGGCCTTATCCAGCCTGCCTTGATGCCTTCGGCCCGGGCCCTGTCGACCGCCGAACGCACGATTCGCGCGGCTATGCCGTATGCAACGACCACCACCTCGGCATCATCGACCGCGTATTGTTCACACAATACCTCGTTTTTCTCAACCTCTTTGTATTTTTCCTGCAGCCTGTAGTTGAGTTGCTCCAGTACCCCATCCTTCAGCCACAGGGACCGCACGATATTCTGCTGTCTGCCGGCCGCACCGGTAAGCGCCCAGTCCTTCGGCGGCAACTGCCGGCCTGCTTTTTTCTCCAGCACCACCGGCTCCATCATCTGTCCCAGCACCCCGTCGGCAAGCACCAACACCACCATCCGGTACTGGTCCGCCAGGTCGAATGCCAGCGGCATACAATCAACCATCTCCTGGATGCTCGACGGCCCCAGAACTATCGTTCTGTAATCGCCGTGGCCGCCGCCGCGGGTCGCCTGAAAATAGTCCCCCTGCGACGGAGCAATGTTGCCCAGCCCCGGTCCGCCTCGCATAACATTGACCACCACCGCCGGCAACTCCGCCCCGCTGAGGTAGCTTATCCCTTCCTGCATCAGGCTGATGCCCGGACTCGAAGACGTTGTCATCGCACGCTTGCCCGTCGCCGACGCCCCGAACACCATATTGATTGCCGCCAGCTCGCTTTCGCACTGCAGAAAGACCCGACCCTCCTGCGGCATTCGACGGGACATATAGGCGGTGATTTCGTTTTGAGGCGTGATGGGATAGCCGAAATACGCGTCCACCCCGGCAATGATGGCCGCCTCGGCAAGGGCCTCATTGCCGCACATTAGAATCCTTTCGCTCACACCTTTTCCTTTGTCAGCCTGGTCTTCTTGGGCCGAGTGGTCTCCACGGCCTCAATCCTGCGCTCCGCCAGTACTGTAATACAGGCCTCCGGACAGATGACCGCGCACATAGCGCAGCCCGTGCAATCGTTGTTTTGCGCCTCGGCTGGGAAATAGCCTTTGCTGTTCGACCGCTCCGCGACAACGATGCTTGCCCTCGGGCACACCCACACGCACAGCCCACAGCCCTTGCATCGCTCGGCGTCAATTATGACCTTGCCACTCATACCTGTCGGCATATTAGCGGCCACGAACAGTCCTGTAAAGAAAAAAACGTCCCTAAAACCGCCTCGGCCCGACCAGGAGGGCTTCAGGTTGCCGCGGCAGGGCCGGTTCGAAGCCGCCTGCCGCTGCAGGTCTCGCCGGCCGCACCCTGCAAGATTAATCAATTACCGGGCAAATACCTTTTTTCACCCGACCGCCAAGAAACTTCTGCAGTCGCCGGGAACCATTCATTTCGGGTATACTAAAATCGCAGCCTCGTACGTTATATAGGTTGGAGCGCCCCGCGGGCAGATGTCGGGCCGATGCAAGGTGTGGTGTATATGCTCGAAGACAGGCAGCTTGTATGGAAACTCAAACGCGGCGACAGGCAGGCTATGCAGCGCCTATACGAAAAGTACAAGGACCAGTTGCTTACGATAGCTGCGGCTCTGGTCGGTCTCAACGGCGAGGCGGAAGATATTATTCACGATGTTTTTGTATCTTTCGCCGCCAGTATCACGAAATTCGAACCCTATGGAAGCCTGAGAAGTTACCTCTTGACCTGCGTTGTCAACCGGGCCAGGGACGTGTTGCGGAGGCGCAAATTTGAAATGCGTCGAATAAGTCGACTCGCAGAGACCGCCGTTGCAGGGGACAATCCTCAGCAGACGCTGATACTCGATGAGCAGTCCCGGCAGGTAATGGAGGCGCTCAACGAGATACCTTTTGAACAGCGAGAGGTGATCGTGTTGCATCTGAATGCCGGAATGAAGTTCAGGGAAATAGCGGTGCTTCAGAATACCTCAATGAGCACCGTTCAAGGCAGGTACAGGTACGGGCTGCAGAAGCTGCGGTCCGTGCTGCAAGGAGAGGCCGGACAATGAAACCGCTCGATGACGTGGAACTCAGAATCGCAAAGCTCAGCCTCAAGACCCCTGCATCGTTTGACAGGGAGGTTCTGGGGGATGCTTTTGCGGCTCTGGAAGAGTCGGTTCGCCTGCGCAAGGTGCTCGAACCGGGCTTCAGGCGAAGAAGACTTCTGACGACGGCAGGAAGACTGGCAGTGGCTGCACTGATAGTCGTCGCCGCAGCCCTGGCGGCCAGGTTTGCTGCGACCGGTCCACAGCCGCCGACGCCGCAGCCGCGCGTCTCGCCCTCGGCCAGCCACGGTGAGTTGCTGGCGGCCGAGCAAAAACGTGCAATTGATATGTTTATCGACAATGATGTCAACGGGCTGGCTGTGATCCTTTCGCAAGGACAGTTCGAAAGCAAGGTCCTGGCCGCGGCTCTTCTGGCCGAGATGGGGGACCCGCGGGTGCTGCCTCAACTGCGAAGTCTCTACCTTGCCGCCGAGGCCAATCTGCCGGCCGGTTACAACGAGAACCCCTTCGCCGAGCCGCTGCAAAGACTCTCGGACGGCGCCGCTGCGGACCAATCCGAGACGCCAGGCACGGTTGATGCAAACAGCCCACCACCTTCGGAGGCAAATTATACCTCGCTTTCACCGGCCGGCTCGCTGCAACCTCCGCCCCAGAATACCGGTGGTATCGACCTTTACGTCGTCAACAAGCAAACGGGCGAGCCGATCGAAGCGGCCCGGCTGGACATCCGTATTCAGAGAGAAGGACCTGACGATATTCGTACGCTCTTTACGGACGCCCAGGGCAACTGCAGAATCGACATCGGCTCAACGGATACAAGATACGTCCGTATCGAAGTCAGTAAAGAAAAGTTTGTGCCAGTGCGGGTGTTATTCACACGGGAAGATGGCCGTCTCGCGTTGCCCGATCGCTACACCGTCTCGCTTGAGCCCGGTACCTCGATAGGTGGTTTCGTCAACAACGAGCAGGGTCAGCCCGTAGAAGGTGCCAGCGTATACCTGTATGTGCGTGCCGGCAACTCTGATCCAACAGCCCGCGTTAACATTCAGGATTACGAAGTAAAGACCGATGCCGATGGTTTCTGGCATTGCGACATTGTTCCTGCCGAACTCCAACAGGTTTCGGTCCGCCTTTCGCATCCTGATTACGCCGGCAAGACCTGCGTCGTCGCCGGCGCAGGCGAGCACACCATCCAAGAGCTTCGCTCAATGAGTTTCGTTGCGGTTCTGAGCCGGGGCGTCGGCATCGTCGGTTTCGTGATGGACGCCAACGATAACCCAATTGCAGGGGCGTCCGTTATCAGCGGCTTCGAACGCCGGGTCGCGGATTGTCCAAGAGCGGTAACCGATATAGACGGGCGGTTTGAAATGCCCCATCACAAGATCGGGGATACGGCCCTGACCGTCACGGCGCAGAGGTATGCCCCGGAGCTTAAGTTTGTCACCGTGCGCGAGGGTATGGAGCCGGTGGAGTTTCGCCTCGGACCGGCCCGGACCATTCGCGGCAGGGTGGTGGATGTGAACGGCAATCCAATACCCGGCGCGACGGTAGTGGCGGACACCTGGCGGGGTTGTCGAACGCTCGGCTGGGAGGCCAAGACCGACGCCGAAGGATATTTCGAATGGAACGAGGCACCCGACGACGAGGTACTCTTTCACATCTTCAAGCAGGGTTATATGTCTATCCATAATATGCCGATGATAGCGGGTATCGACGAATATGAA
>CAYSBK010000179.1:0-4531 GCA_964429265.1 uncultured Pirellulales bacterium
AGACCCCGCCCAATCGCGAAATTTGCGCACAAACGCGCAAGTCGGCCCAATAGTGAAAGGATACCGCTACCGGCCGACTCACACCACCACCATCCGCTTGGACAGATGCCCCAGCAGGTATCTCGGAAACATATTGATCTGCTCCCGGCGAACCGCCCTGTTCTTGTGGAACCGCAGACACCAGCCGACGCGTCGGCCTCCGATGCGAATTAACATTGGAAATACAGCCGTCAATAATCCTGCTGTGCGGCGGTTGTGATGTATGCCACGCGCTTTGATAGAGGAGGGTGGTCGCAGAAGAATATCTCTCTGAGACGCGGCGGAGTTGGGTCAGCCAGGTTTTGACGAGCCAGTTTTCGCAGGGCGGATGCGAGATGCTGTGGGTGTTCGATATGTTTTGCAGCGAATAGGTCGGCCTGTTTTTCCACGTGCCGGCTGTACCACAACTGAAAAGGTGTCAGCGCCAATCCGGCCGTCATCATCAGCAGCGCCAACAGGGGAAAGCCTGCGGTATCCCATACCACCCGGCCAAGTGAATCCATAATCGCGCGAAACAGCAGGAACGTCACATAAAAGCCAATCAACCAACACGCCGAGGCAAAGCCTATCAGCTTCCAGATGTGCCGGAGCCTGATGTGTGCCAGCTCGTGTGCGAAGACCGCTTCGATTTCCTGGGGCGAATAGTTTTTCAGCAGGGTGTCGCCGAGAAGAATCCTGCGGCTTCGTCCCCAGCCGACAACGCCTGCATTTGCCTTGGTGGTTTCGCTGCTGAGTTCAATCTCGAAAACATTCCGCACGGGCACACCGCACGCAAAGCTCAGGTTCATCAGTCGCCGCTTGAGGGTTTCATTTGCCAGGGTCCGGCATCGATAGAAAAGCGGTATTATCAGGGTCGGGACGATTTTGGCTGCGATTATCGTAAAAGCCAGCCAGGCACCGGCGGCGGGAAGCCACCAGAATTGCGGGAAACGCTTAAGGCAGTAGTAAAGCGTCTCGGTTGCGATCAAGACAACTGCCAAGGATAGCAGAGTAACTTTGAGTTCCTTCTTGAGCCAGGTTGCCGCCGTCTGGTTGGAAAGGCCGTATCTGTGCTCCATCACGTAGCCGCTGTAAAAGTCAAGCCATATGAAAAACAAATGGTAGCCGGCGCCGAGGATGAGAGCGTAGACCGCTGTGTTGAGGTAGAAGTGGTTGCCGGGCCGGGAAAGTGCTTCGGCAAGCCACGATGAGGCGCCGCTGAGCACGACCACTACCAGCAGTGCGGCGGTCAGCAACAGTCGAGCCACGGCCAGAAGCGTCTTGGTCCTTTCGTATGCTTTGGCATCGGCACAGGTCGACCCGGCGCAACAGCCTCTATCTGCGCGGTCAACTATCACAATGCGAACACCAGCGATTATCAATTTGGTTTCTTATTTGGTCTGCGTCCCGATATAATCAATGTTATGAAAAATGCGGTTATCAGCAAGCTATTTGAGCAGATGGCCGACATTATGGAAATACTCGGCGAGGACCGGTTTCGTGTTAACACGTATCGCAAGGTCGCAAGGATTATAGCCGAGATGCCCGGCGACGTCGAGACCATGCTGGCCACGGGTGCCTTGGCCCAGGTGCCCGGCATAGGCCGGTCATCACTTGCGAAAATCGAACAGTTCATACAAACGGGGCAGATAACCGCTCACCAGGAACTGCTGAAGAAGATCCCGGCCACGCTGCTGGAGTTGCTGGAGATTCCAGGGCTGGGTCCAAAGGGCGTCAAGGCGGTCTACGAACAGCTTAACGTCACCAGTATCGAGCAGCTCAAGAAGGCGATCGAGGACGGCAGCGTCGCCAAACTGCCGGGGTTCGGCGAGAAGAAAGCCGCAGCAATAAGCAAAGGCATTGCGTTTCTGGAAAGCTCGACGGGTCGAATCCGACTCGACCAGGCGATGGATGCGGCGTCGCTGGTGTGCGAGTTTCTGAGCACATTGCAGGGCATTGGGCGGATTGAGCCGGCCGGTTCACTTCGCCGTCGGGCCGAGACGATCGGGGATGTTGACATACTGGTAGCTGGTGCAAAAGGTGAAAAGATGATAAAGGCATTCACCGAGGCCGAGTTTGTCCAGGACGTCATCGCCGCCGGGCCAACCAAAGGCTCGGCTATTGTTCAGACGACCACCACTCCGGTGCACGTTGATGTCCGGGTCGTACCGGAACGTAGCTTCGGTGCTGCGGCGCAATACTTTACCGGCTCGAAACAGCACAACGTTCGGCTGCGGGAGCTTGCGGTCAAGGCAAAGCTGAAATTGAACGAGTACGGCCTGTTCAAGGGCGACAAGATGATCGCCGGGCCGGCTGAGGAGGAAATCTATGCGAAGCTCGGCCTCGACTACATCGACCCGCTGCTTCGCGAGGACCGCGGCGAAGTTGAGGCCGCCCAGCGCCACTTGCTGCCACAGCTTGTCAGGCTTGAGGACATCAAGGGTGACCTTCACATTCACAGCGATGCCTCCGACGGTAGCTGCGACATAGCCGACCTTGCCGCGGCAGCCAAGGAGATGGGATACAAGTATATCTGCATAACCGACCATTCAAAATCATCCGCGATAGCCAACGGTTTGACGGTAAAGAGGCTTACTAAACAGATTCAGCAGATACGAAAGCTCAATGCGAACCTGAAGGGTATAACCGTTCTTGCCGGCAGCGAGGTCGACATCCTGGCGGACGGCTCGCTGGATTTTGACGACAGGCTGCTGGCCGAGCTTGATTTCGTGATAGCCTCCATACATTCCGGGCTGGCGAGCGACCGGCACAAGGTCACCACGCGCACCCTGAAGGCGATGGACAACCCCTACGTCAACTGCATCGCCCATCCGACCGGCAGGCTTATCGGTCAGCGTGAGCCGATGGATATCGACATCGAAGCGGTGATAAAGCATGCCGCCGAGACGCATACCGCCCTTGAGGTAAACGCCCAGCCGCAGCGGCTGGACCTGAAAGACGTTCACTGCAAGATGGCCGTTGATGCGGGGGTGAAGTTGCTGATTGGCACCGACGCCCATAGCACGGCGGGGTTGGAGCTGATGCATTTCGGCGTTGCCACCGCAGGCCGGGGCTGGGCTACGAAGGGGGACGTTTTGAACACGCTTAGCGTTGGCGCCATCAAGAAGTGGGTCGCCGGCAAGAGACCACGATAAACGGTTGTTCCATTGTCCGGGTGTGTTCATTTCCGGCCGGTGAGTCTGGTGACGGCTCTATCCTTCTCGTACGGGCTTATTCTGCTTCGCAGGACGGCCTCGGTCATAATCGCAATCGTTTTGTCATAGGTGTTCCGGTCGACGCCGTAGGGGGTGCCGTCCTTGCCGCCGTGTGCGAACGAGTAGCGTGCGGGGTCCTCGTAGGAGACCTCGGCACCGTAAATCAACTCCGCCACCAGCGCCAAGGCCCGGACGGTCTTGGGGCCGACGCCGCGGGTTGCCAGGAGATTCTCGTAGGTTTCGGGGCGGGTGTCGCATAGCTTTTGGAGTATCTTTTCGAGGTATCGACTTCGCGAAAAGTCTTCGCACACGACGGGATGGCTTTT
This sequence comes from uncultured Pirellulales bacterium, assembly GCA_964429265.1. GTDB lineage: Bacteria > Planctomycetota > Phycisphaerae > Sedimentisphaerales > Anaerobacaceae > CAYSBK01. The sequence goes on from CAYSBK010000179.1 coordinate 3,560, forward strand.
GAACTCGACGTCTTCGAGCTTCAGGAACGTGAGCTGCTGTCCTTTGTGTTCGATACTTACCATTTTGCTAAGCGGCGTGAAATGCTTTCGCAATATGCGGATGTCTTTCATAAGGGAATTGTACCCGGATGAGACAAAATCGACGCTAAGCGAGCGGGCTTGCTCGCTGTTGCGGGCAGTGAGATTCAGCGCCGGTTTCGGCGGCTGAGCGGTAACGATGCCGGTGTGCGGGTCGCAGACGAGGTCGTTGACGTTGCCGGAGAACCAGTGGTATCGCCTGGCGGAGGCATCGGCCTGGTTCATACCCTGCTGGACGACCGCCCAACTGCCGTTGCGCGAAAAGAAGAAGCTGTGATGATAGATTTGATAACCGTCCTGGACGAGTGAATTGTCGACCTTTGCGCTCATTCGGGAGTTGTAGACCAGGTTTTCGGCAGATGGGGTGGGCAGGGCCAGTCGGTCGGCCCAGTCGATGATCTCGTCGGGTGTCTTGCGCGAGGTCTTTCCTTTGCCGCCGCAGATGAACAGGCCGAGCTGTCGCTCTTGACCCTTTATCGCCTGTTTCAGCGCCGCAGTGAGAATTGTCGTAAGGCCGGAGGCGTTCCAGTCGAAGGCCAGCACCGTGCCAAGTGACTGAAACCAGACGGGATCGGCGATGCGGCGGACAAACTCGTCCGGGCCGAAATCGGCCACGAGAATCCTGGTCATTTCGCGGCCGAGCCTGACCATTCTTTCGAACAGCCATCGCGGGCAGGTGCCTGTATCGAGTGTGAACGTGGCAATTCCCCTTTGCATAAGGCCCAGTTTATTAGGGCAGGCCAAGACAGTCAATGCCCCACGCGGGCGGCGCGGCGGGCTGGCTGCGGCCGAGCTTTCGCCGGGCGATTGGCTTTGTTTGGGTTTGTTTTTCCCGTCGGACCAAGTGTCCAAACGTCGTAAGTGCTTTTGCCATAACGAGTTAGGTGCATTTTG
>CAYSBK010000180.1:0-4515 GCA_964429265.1 uncultured Pirellulales bacterium
ATTCTGGAAAAGATGATGCCCGGACCGTGGCGGCAAAGGTAAGCTTTGAATTGTGGGGTAATTGCGGCAATTGCGATCTGGATTTGCAGCATGGGCGGGCCAACCGTGAAGGCGGCGGGAGTTGTCGGCTTGGTGAGGCCGCAGGCCGGCAGCAATTACACCGGTGTTTCAGAGCCTGCGGCGGGCTGCCTCGTCCAGCGGGCCGTCGGCCGGGTTGTACGGGCGGATCTGAAAAGTGAAACCGCAGGGGGCTGCTTTCAAGATGAATTTGTCCAGCGGTTTCGGGCCGCAGCTTGCGTTGCCGAGACCCATATGGGCGCAATCAATATCCAGCACAATCCCGTCCAGGGGCTGCAGTTCGTTAATGTGCCTGGCCTGAGCCAACTGCTGTTCGGTGAAATGCAGTGCGCTGACACTGTATGGCTGTTCGCACACGATGATAAAGCCCAGGCCGTGGTCGTCTGTGAGTGCGGCGTACCTGACCTGTGTCTTGTTGCCGGTTTCCTGGGGCACCACATAAGGAAAGTATTGCTCGGAGACCTTTCCGTGGTAAAGTCCTATGGCACAGGACTCGGTGCGGTCAACGTAACTTTCGTGGGGTCCCGCGCCATACCAGTGAAACGTGTCGAAGCTGCCGTTTATTCTGACGGTAAGCCCCACCTTGGGCAGTATGTCTATCGGCCCGTAGGGCATAACAGTATTTGCAATTCTGATAATTCCGTTTGCAAATATCGTGTACTTGCAGGTATGCACGAAGCCAATCCCTTTTGCGGCGCGGCAGTCTAGCGTGGTCAAGACAGCGGCCCGGCGTTCATCCTGCTGGAGTCTGAAGTCAACGAGGTGGTATTCAAGCTTATCCAGGCCGACCTCTCGCAGCCGGCGTGCAAGCCACCTGTCATTACTGGTCGGGGCCCGGTAAACATTCAAAACCGGTCCGCAGTTTGTCGCGGCCGTATCGAGTATCTGCCTGGAGAAATAACGCAGCGAACACATCCGGCCCGAAGACCTGTTGAAAGAAACCTCGAACACAGCGGAGCTAAAAGTAATCCGGTCGGCGTCCTGCGAGACGGTCAGTTTCAGAGAGGAATCCTCGGGCACCTCCTCGGCTCCCGGCACGTGGAAGGGAACCTTGAACTGTTCCCAGGCAATCTCGTAACCTTTCTGAGCCCAGAGCGTATGGGTCTTGAGATGCAGTCCCACTCGCAGCCAGTACTCGGCACCGGGCCTTAACTTCGGCCGGTGGAAGGGAATTTTTACGACCGTGCTTTGCTGAGGCCCGACGTCGAGCTTTTCGAGCCGGCCCGACTGGAGGGTCTTACAGCCGTCGCTGAGCGTCCAGCGAAGCTCAAAATCGGAAAGATTACGGAAGAAGAACTCGTTTTTTATCCTGATTTTTCCCGCAGACAAATCCACTGCTTCAAAGAGAACATCCTGCTGTACCTTCTTTACCTCGAGGAGCTTCGGCGTGATCCGGCGGTCCGGCAGGACAAGCCCATTGCAGCAGAAATCGCCGTCGTTGGGTACGTCGCCGAAGTCGCCGCCGTATGCCCAGTACAACTTGCCGTGCTTGTCCTTCCTGGCAATACCCTGGTCGACCCAGTCCCAGATAAATCCGCCCTGGCAGTTGCGATACTTCCTGAAAGCATCCCAGTACTGCTTGAGGTTGCCGACGGCGTTGCCCATCGCGTGGGCGTACTCGACGAGTATGAGCGGCTCAGGATTGTTGCGAACCTCCTGCAAAAACTGCTGCTTTTGTTGCTCGCTCCAGGAAGGTGAGGGCGTGGGTCCGCCGTTGATGCCGTACTCGATTACGTCCTCCACACTCCAGTACATAGGACAGAAAATGTCAGTATAAGGCTTGACCTTCGCCTTTTCATACTGAACCAGGCGGGTCGGGTCGCGCTTTTTTATCCACGTGGCGATGATTTCGAAGTTCTTGCCTCTGCCGGCCTCGTTGCCGAGCGACCATATAATCACGGAAGGATGATTCTTGTCGCGCTCGACCATCCGCTTTGCCCGCGCCAGGTGCGTCTTTGTCCATTCGGGCAGCCTCGCCGGCGATCGGGCGCCATAACCGAGTCCACCCGATTCGATATTGGCCTCGTCCACAACATAAATGCCGTATTCGTCACAGAGAGCGTACCACAGCGGGGTATCCGGGTAGTGGCTGGTACGTACGGCATTGATGTTGTGGCGCTTCATAAGCACGATATCTCTTATCATTGATTCGCGCGTAACGTAGTGCCCCGTGTAAGGGTCGTGCTCGTGGCGGTTGACGCCCTTTATGAGGATCGGCTTTCCGTTGACCTGCAACAGGCCATCGCGCAGCTCGACCTTGCGAAAGCCGACCCGGGTTGACAACGTCTCGACGATCCGGCCCGGTGGATTCTCCAGCACCAGCACGAGCGTGTAGAGATTCGGCTGTTCGGCCGACCACTTTGCAGGATTTTTTATTTCCGCCGAGAGACGTTGTTCCGCCTTTGCCCGCGGTGCTATCGTAAGCGTACCTTTACTGGCGGACAGGTTTGCAATCTCCCTGCCCGTATCATCGAAGAGGATCGCGCGGAGGACCGGCCTGGCCGGGCTTGATTTGTCGTAGTTGACCATCTCTGCGTCCACGGTAAGGACGGCGTTTTTGTAGTTTTCGTCAAGGTCGGTCTTGACGAAGAAATCGCGTATGTGGACTGTGGGTGTTGCGAAGAGATAAACGTCGCGGTAGATGCCGCTTAGCCGCCAGAAGTCCTGGTCCTCCATATACGAGCCGTCGCACCAGCGAAAGACCTGCACCGCCACGGTATTGCGGCCCGGCCGGAGATACCCGGTAATATCAAATTCGGCCGGCGTCCTGCTTCCCTGAGCGTACCCGACCTGCCGGCCATTGACCCAGATGTAGAATGCGGATTCGACGCCGTCAAAGTGTATGAACACTTCTCTGCCCGCCCAGTGGTCCGGCAGCACAAAGTCCCTGCGGTAGGAGCCGACGGGATTTCTGTTTACGTAACTGGTGAAGTTCTCCGGCGGGGTGCTTGTAACCTTTGGCGGGTCGGGCTGGAAGGGATATGGGACATTACTGTAAATGGGCGTGCCGTAGCCCTGCAGTTGCCAGTTGGACGGTACGGTGATGTCATCCCAGCCGCTGACATCATATTCAGCCTTGAAGAAATCAGTGGGCCTGTCCTGGGGCCTGCCGACCCACTTGAACTTCCAGGTGCCGTTGAGGCTCATAAACCAGGGGGACTGCTGCGGCGGGGTGTTCCTGGCCGAGTCTATGTCCGAATACGGCATCAAGGTACAGTGCGGGGCTTGCCTGTTCCTGCCGATAATCGACGGGTCCTCCCAGTCGACGGCCCAGGCCGACCAGGCCAAGCAAAAGAGAATCAACACCGGTATTTGCCGTTTTCGGTTCAGGCCACTGCAAAACATAATCTGCTCCGTTCGGACCGTGTGCTTTTACAAAACCGGCATCGCCGATAGGGTGCACGACGCCGACAAGCGGGCTTTTTCAAAGCGGTTTTATTTCAAAGTCGTCAAGGTCCACCCGTCCGTTGCTCATCATAATATAAGCTGCGGTGGATTCGCTCAGGGGCGCCGCGAAGTAAACGCCGGCCTTGCTTTGCGGAAGCTCGGTAGTCGCGGCCGCTCCATTGAGGCCGTAGAAAACGCGGAGTTGCCTGGTCTTGTGATTATAAACAAACTTCAGCTGCGCCTCCGTGGGCGGCTTTGTGTACTTGACATAATACTGCGGACCTTCCGGAAAGGGACCGCTCTTTACGCCGTCGCCCACGAACATAATCATATCAATTTTATCGTCCCGGATGTTGCAATGAAGCCTGCGCGACATCTCATCCTTGATGGAGACGGTCAACCCGGGTGAGGCCCTTCGGCTTCGCGGGTTATAATGGAGATTCTTCACCTTCAAGGTCATCTCGAACGACCCGACTCCGAGAAGACGGTTCAAGCCCTGGAAATGTGAAGTCGCGATGATCGTATATTGTCCCTTGCCGTTGAAACCGCCTTTATGGCCGAGATAAACTTCCCAACCCGAAGCGTCGAACTCGGGGCCGGTAAAGGTTTCTTTGACCGGCTTGACGTGTATCGGCGGATAACTCAATGGCGGCGGGGGGGTCTTGAGCCACTTCAGGTTGAATGCATAGTGGTTTCGGCTGCTTATCAGGTGTATCACGCCGTCGGGTCCCTGGCAGGCCGAGAGGTAGCCGCGGTACTCGGCATTACGCTGGCTCAGTGCGAAGCAGCCGCCGTCTGTGCTCGTGGCCGATCTGCCCGGTCCGTCATCGCTGACAAGGCGGATGTTCGACCAGGTCTTGCATTCGTCCTCTGAAATCGCCGCGAACAGACCCCGGACGTTGCGTCTGGTGCCGGAAGCGTCGGTCACATCAATGCCCATCGATCTGCCGGCAAACGACGCAAAAAAGATCGGTCCTTCTTTCAGTCGTAACATTGCCGGACTCTGGCCGCCGCCTATTGGGGGAAAGATGCTGGCTTTGTAGGTATAGG
>CAYSBK010000181.1:0-4510 GCA_964429265.1 uncultured Pirellulales bacterium
TTTGTCCAGCCGATAGGTGCTGCTTTTACGGATATCATCCCCTTCATCCGAGTGATAATACCTGTTGAAAGCCCGCGGCGATATGCCGTAAACCACCCATTTCAGCTTCGCAGCGCGCACGAGATAATCCTCTATCAGCACCTTCACGTAGCCAAGACCCGATCCACCCTCACCGAAATTCAGTGCCATCGGATATGTTCTGTTCTGCTGCCCCAGAAAATACTTCGGGTCTATCCCCTTTTCCACCCGCGAATCCCCCACGGCCGCAATCTTCAACTGCCCTCTCAACTCAAGAAACATGCGCCTGAGCTTGGCGAACCCGTCCGGCAAATCGTCGTCATCGTCTTCGTCGGTTTCTATCCACAAGACCGTTCCGTCCGCGGCGACCTTAAGCTCGATCTCCGTATCCCCCTTGTCGCCCTTGATTCGGTAAATCGCTTGCCTGCCCGGCTCAAGCCTCATCTCAATGTCGTCATAATCCAGCTGCCCGACCGACTTCTTCACCGCCTCAGCCACCGCCGGCGGAAGCTCGTCGGCATCAACCTCCCGTTCCTCCCTTATCAAATGCCCGTCGGCATCTATCTTCAATTCGATGTCCCTGTCCCCCTTCGCTTCCGCGTCAACCTCATACACAATCCTCCCGTCATCCCTGTCCCGCTCAATATCCTTTATCTCGGCACCCTTCAACTGCCGCGCGATGGCGGCACGCACTGCTTCCGGAACCTCGCTGAGCCTGACATCATCGCCGCCGTACACCACCGAGGTGCAAAGGCAAGCCCCCAATAGCAACCGCCAAACCAATCCCAACCCAGTACATCCAGCCGGTCGTTTAATCATCGTAACCTCTCAATCAATCCCGGCATGGGGTTTCTCATACTTGCCCGTCGCGTCGATCGACTTGATAATATCGTTGAGCAGCAGCGTAAGCTTCTTTGCACCCTGGTCGTTGAGGTGGTCGAAATCATCGAAGTCCGTCCCCGCAAACCGGTGCTCGCCTTTGTTGTTAATGTCCACGAAATGGAAGTTCGGATATTTCTTCTCCAGCGCCCGCATCTTCGCCACCAACTCGTCGTAGGCTTCCCGCGTCGTCCCGTCGTCGTCGGTGCAGGGCTGACCCGCAGAAACCGGATGTATCGGCGGCGTAAAGGCCAGCAGCTTCACCTTTCGCTTCGCAAGAACGGCAACCATATGCTCAAAAAGCCTCAGCCGTTTCTGGTCGAACTCGTACCGACCGCGCCGCAGCCTCTTCCTGGCGTCTCTCTTGTCGTCCTCGTCCGCATAATCATCGTTGCGAACGGCGTCCTTCACCTCGTATCCAAGGAAACGCGACGTATCCCCTTTCAGTTCACTTCGCGGAACCAGAGCCTTGTCGGTCGGCTGCTGCCATACGCCCCAGCCCAGCCGGTCCGTCCGGTAAACAGACGAACCGTTCCTGACGGCCTCCTCCCCCCAGCCCTCGTAATATTTGTTGAAAATCCTCGGCGAAATCCCGTAAACCACCCACTCAAGATTCGGCGCCAGCTTCAGGTAATCCTCGATTATCGCTACGCAGCGCCCAAGCCCCGCGCCCGAGCTGCTGAAATTAATCGCCATCGGATACTTCTTGTTCTGTTCTCCCAGAAAATACCACGGGTTAATCCCGTGCATCCCTCTGGAATCTCCGACCGCCGCTATCTTCAATTGGCCTCTCAGCTTTATCAGCAGTTCTCTGCCGCCGCCCAGGCCGCTGTCGCCGCGCACCTTGGTTCTGTCGATCGACCTGATTTGCTTCTGCAGGACGGCCCCCTTGCCGTCCAGTACAAGGTTTATCTCCTTGTCCACCGTATCGCCGATTATCTCGTATCTCGTCGTCCCGTCCGGGGATACCTTCCTGTTGATCCTGAAAAAAACCATCTCCCCGGCCGTCTTTCTCACCGCCTCGCTTATTTCGGGGGGCAAATCCTCCCCTCTTAGCTGCTCACGCTTCTCCACCAGCGACCCATCCTGGGCGACTTTCATCTCGTTCCGCCTGCGGTCGGGGCTTTCCGCCTCCACCTCGTAAACAATCTTGCCGTCGTCCCTGTCCCGGTCGATGTCCTCTATCACGAAGCCCTTCGTCTCGCGCTCTATCGTCGCCCGAACGGCCGCCGGCAACTGTGAAAGCGACAGGTCCTCCGCCGGCGCCATAGCCGGACAAACCGCCACGACCACCAGCACGACCAGCGATCGAAGCACTGTACTGCTGCAACCTCTTTCCCGTTTCTCTGCCATCTTCGGTTCTCCAAATCTTGCGCCTTCGTTTCGTCCGATACACAACCGTCCATACAAGGCCCGCCCCGCCCGGACTGCACCAATACCCACTCAGGACGACGTGAGCGGCCTTTGGACGTTCTCTTGACGTGTTGCACCCGGTTTTTTGCGCTGGAAATTCCCCCCAACCGCCGCCCGCCGTCGCCGGCCTTCCGCTGGGCTACTGCCCCCGCCAGACGCTCCAACGAACCCTGCTCAAATCTTCCCCCCACCTCGGCTTGCGAAACACAAACAGATGCTCGTGCATTATCAGGTAAAACCTGTCCCGCGCCGCCTTCGCACGCCACCTGCCCGTGCATTTGCACTTGTGCTGAACCTTGATGATGTCCTCCTTCAGCACGAAACCCACCTTCAGAAACCGCCGCATAACCTCGTAAGCCAACGGCACGAAATGCCTCGCACGCCGAGTATCCCCGATGAGAATCGCACAATACCCGTGCTGCTTCAAAACGCGAAACAGCTCCCTCGCAACCTTCTCAATCTCGTCGCAAAACTTCGGCAGGCTGCCTATGTTCGAAAGGTCCCCCGCAATCCTGCCCTGCGAATACCGGATGATATTCATATAAGGCGGATGCGTCAGCACCATATCGAAAGACTCGTCCCTCAGGAACCCCAAGTCCCGCGCATCGGCGACCTCCACCCGCTGCCTGCCGCTGCCGCCGGCGAAATCAAGTCCGCGCTCGGCAAGCTTCACCGCCTCGGGATTGATGTCCAGCCCCAGGGCATTTCGCCCAAGAAGCTTCGCCTCGATAAGGGTCGTGCCGCAACCCACCATCGGGTCGAGTATCAAATCCCCCGGCTCGCTGTACATCTCGATGATATTCCGCGCAACCTGCGGCGCAAAATTGCCACGATAATCCGACCTGTGTGTCGCCCAATTACCCCGCTCGGGAAACGACCAGACAGTCGTATACTGCGGCTCCCATATCTGGGGACCAAAAGTACGCCCTGTCTGTCTTCCGACCGCCGTCACCGACCACTGCCCATCGCACAAAATTCACGATCAAATTGATCGCCTTTGTGCGCGGATCGTACGGCCCGGTCGGAATCGATCAACTACCTATAGGTAGCAATTTTCCAGGAGACAATTTTCTTATCCCCGTCCGAGTCCAATTTCTCTGCCCAGCGCGTGAAGCCTCGAGACACTGGCGTGGTAATCTCCCACCTGCTCATAACTCATAAAGCGGAGGCGGTCTCGTATCCCCGCGAATGCCGCCATTTCAAGCGTTTTCCTGAACAGTCCCTGCCGGGTCCCGTCTGCAACGATCAACATATCAACCCGAAAGTCCTGCAGTTCAACGAACTTGACCACCGAATCCCTCATATTAGTCGAATGTTCCACTTCAAATACAGAAACCGGCAGCCGCCGCTCGTTGAACCACACCACGTCGATCGTCTGCGCGCGTTTCACTATGCTCGGATACGTGAAGGGGTACATCCGCCTCACGCTCGCAAGGGTGCCCAGCGTCTGCTTGCCCAGGAAAACTCTGTTCCTGTCCTGTGCCGGCACAAATGTCCCAAGCCGCTTGAAATTGCCGATCTGTACCAGAAGTCCCTGGTAATACGAGTGGGTAAAAACCTCCTGCCGACGTGTCTTTTTCCGCACTGCGATCATCTCCTCCGGCAAGCGCTCACGCCAGCTCTTCAACGCCCAAAGGCCCGGCTCAATCTTGAAGAAAAACCGCTCGTCCTGGACAATCCTTCGTATGCTCGCAAAAGGTGTCTTGGTGCCCCACTTAACCCCCCGCACCTTAAAAACGTTCTGATAAAGGTGCCCCAGCGTTGCATACCCGCCGTTGTCCTCCATTACCTTTATAACGGCCTCATACTGCCTCATTCGTCCGCTCCTCAAGGACAATCCGTCAGCCGACTATTGCTACCAGCTTAACATCAATCCCATCCTTAATCAACCGGAATAACCCTCCACCAACTGGCGCGCTGTTACGCCCAGTGCTTTCGCAATTTTCTGCAGGTTTTTCAGGCCGATATTCTTTTCGCCGCGTTCGACCTGGCCTATGTAGGCCCGGTGAAGCTCCGCCAGCGCAGCCAGTTTCTCCTGGCTCAACCCCTTCGCCTCACGGATTCTGCGAATGTTCAAACCTACGGCCCTGTTAATGTCGCTCATAACCGTACTCCTGGAGTGATCTTACGTGCCGCTACCTATTGATCGACTACCTATAGGTAGCAATCTGGTCGGCCTGCCCGGCATCCGCCGGCCCGC
>CAYSBK010000182.1:0-4486 GCA_964429265.1 uncultured Pirellulales bacterium
CTTTACAACGCCGCCGGTCATGTCGTTCTCGCCAGTATGGATTATGCTCAGAGCAAAGGGTTTGTCATACACCATGTTCTTATTCGAAATCTGCAACCACCGTATCCCATCACCAACAGACTCATCTGTTATGTCAAAGGAAAGGCTCCGGAAATAAAGTTCTTCCTCTTTGAGTTTTGCTTTAAGTCTGGTCATAGTCTTTTCACATCGGTGTCAGAGCAGGCGATCAAAAGCCCAGAGCTCTCAGTTTTTCCTCTGTTAGTTTTTGGCGTTGCGGCAGCATTTCGTCAAGGCGTTTTGTTATGATCTTAGCAATAATGTCCGTTTCGATATTCACCTTGTCGCCCACTCTCAACTTCCCAAGCGTAGTCCTTTCCAGCGTCGTCGGAATCAAAGCGACGCCAAATCCCGCCTCGTTGACATCCACAACCGTCAGGCTCACGCCGTCGACCGCCACCGAACCCTTCGGCACGACGTTCTCCAGAAGCTCCGGCCCGGCCGCAAACCTCATATCGGCAAACTCACCGTGCCGCTCTACGGCCTTTACCGTCGCCGTCCCGTCGATATGTCCCTGAACAAAGTGCCCCCCGATGCGGTCTCCCGCACGCAGGGCAAGCTCCACGTTCACGACCGACCCCGCCGCCAGCAGCCCAAGCGTGGTCCGCCCAAGCGTCTCACGGCTGATCTCGAACTGCCCAATCTGCCCGTCCAGCGTTGAAACGGTCAGACAGACCCCGTTTATTGCCACGCTGTCGCCGACCTTGACCTGCTCGGCCAACACCCCCAGTTCCACCGCCAGCCTTCTTCCGCCGCCACCGGCCGAAACCGAGCGGACCGGGCACATCATCTCTACCAGGCCCGTAAACATAAACAGCCCCTGAATCGGTTTTTTGCTTGCCGGACTCGCCCGGCAACCTATAATAAACGATTGTAGCGTACGGGCGTATTATATCAATAACCAATCACGCAAAGCTGGTGGTGCGATTATGAATACCTTTTGGCTGAAGATAGCCGGCGTGGCTGTCGCAGCGGTGCTCGTCATTATCATTATCGGTGCGGTCCTGCCTTCGGGCAATAACGCCCTGGCACCGCCGACGCAAACCAAAACAATCTATGACGTCGCTGCCGAAGACAGGCAGAAGTACCTCGCGCCGCCCCAGCCTGCCGAATCAAACAACCAGAAACCGCAGGGCGCGTCCGGCCCACAAACCCCGGCACAAACCAACACCGCCCCGCATCCAACCACTCAGCCCAAACGCAAAACCATCACCCTCTACTTCAGCGAACTTTCCGAGATCGAACAAATAGAGGCCCAGAGGTACCTCAACGTCGCCGTGCCGGGCCGCAGCATCGGAAGAATGCCGCTGACCAGCTACAACCTGATGGTCGAGAATTGCCGACGCATCATCGAACGCTGGCCCGATAGCTGGTACGCCTACCGTGCAAAGCAGATGCTCCGCGATATGCCGGAACGATTTCGGCCGCGCTACCACATCACCGACGAAGAGCTTGACCTCAGCAGATTTGAGCAACCAAGGCCTGGAACAAAACCCTACGAAGTCGAAGTAACCGAATGAGCAATCAACCGCCCACCGGCGACATACCCGTGCTTGCCGTCACAGCCCGCTGCATACCCGAGGCCTGGGAAAAGGCCGTTCTGGCCGTCTGGGACCACGGCCTCGACGTCGCCACACAATACGACAAACCGGATGACCCCCCCAGCAAAGACGCAACCGTCATCGTTACCGTCACCGACCCGCTGGCAGAGCCGAGGATTCACAGGAACTTCCCCGGCGGACCGGCAGAACTCGAAATCTATCGCCAGGAAGTCGTAAACGGCATTCACGACCACTGGATCGACCCCGCCGCCGGAAAATGGACCTACACCTACCACCAGAGACTTTTCGCCTACCGCCCCGACGAGAAGGCACCGCAGTCCAGCGCCGTTGACCAGGTGCAGTACATAGTCGACTGCCTTGCCGCAACCCCACACAGCCGAAGAGCACAGGCCATCACCTGGGTCCCCGCTACCGACCCGGCCACCACCGACCCGCCCTGCCTGCAGCGACTCTGGTGCCGCCTCACCCGCAACCGCCGCAACGAGCTCGTGCTGAATATGAATACCCACTGGCGAAGCAGGGACCTCTACAAGGCCTGGTTTATGAACGTCTACGCCTTTACCGAGTTGCAACGCACAATCGCACAACGCCTCAGCGACGCAACCCGACAACCGGTCAACGTCGGCAGGTACGTGGACATCAGCGATTCCCTCCACATCTACGGCAGCTACTTCCGGCAGGTAGCCGCCGAAATAGAGAAAATGCGAGCGACCCCATTCACCCACCGCGCCTGGGAAACCACCCACCCCGCATTCGCAACTATCACCAGCGAAACCAGAGAAAAACTCGCCCGCGACGCGGACTGCTATGCAAAGGCCCGCGAAAGATATTAACCAAATTTTACAGGTGACAAAATGACACTATTCGTCGACGGTGAACCGATCGAAGACTCGGTAATCGAACAGGAAATGGAAAACCTCCGGCCGCAGTACGAAAAGGTCTTCAGAGACCAGACCCCCGAGCAGCGACAGCAGCAGTTGCTTGATTGGTCCCGCGAAAACGTGATAGAAATGACTCTCCTTCGCCGCCAGGCCGCTGCCGCAAACCCCGACGTCCCCGATGAACAAATCGAAGCAGACTTCCAGCAGGTCCTCCAGCAATGCGGCGGCCTCGAGCAACTCCATCAGGCCCTCGGTACCGACGACGACGCCGAAATCAGGCAACGCATAAAACTGGATATCCAGGTCCGCAAACTCATTGAAAAAGTGGCCTCCGAAGCACCTGACCCGTCACCGCAGGAAATCAGGCGTTTCTACGACGAGCACACGGAACACTTCACCAACCCCGAAACCGTCCGTGTCGCCCACATCGTCAAGCACACCGGCGCTGGTACCGACGACGCCGCCGCACGCGAAACCCTCAACACCGCCCGCCGCGAAATCAGCCAGGGTACACCTTTCGAAATGCTCGTCGAAAAGTACTCCGACTGCCCCGACAACGGCGGCAACCTCGGATACATCGCAAGGGGAGAAATGGTCGAGGAATTCGACGACGTCGTCTTCAATCTCAGTCCCGGCCAGGTCAGCGAAGTTTTCCGAACTCGATTCGGCTTCCACATTGCAAAGGCTTACGACAGAAAACCACCCACCCTTGCCGACTTCGACCAAGTCAAAAACCAGATCGCCGCCGCACTAAAACAGCAACTCCGCGAAGAAGCCGTCGAGCAATACCTCGACGACCTCAGAAGCCGGGCAAAAATCGAGTACAGATAGACGCCTGCTCCGGCCAAGAGCCACGAAGCCCGTCATACTGAACACGGCGATGCGAAGCGAAGAATCTCGCTATGGCCCGCGAAGTGAGCTGCTTCGGCGTCGCGTGGGAAGAACCGCCCGCCTTCTCAAAAGCAATAAATGCCCAAGAGCGCCCGTTGCGCCGCGTTGCTGCACCTTCACCTGTCTGCCCGGCCGCCGGCGTTCTTATCGGCCCCTTAGCCTATGAAAAAACACGCCGGGATTTGGCCCCCCGCCGTCTTTGTATTATATTTTTATTGGGGCCACAAATCCCTCTGACGATATAGCTTATCCGGCGCGGGCAGCGCTCCGCCCCGGAGACGCTGCTCGGAAAACCTTGGGGGGGCCATGTGAGTTTCTTTCCGAACCGGGTCCCCGCGGCCCAAAACCGCGGGGACCTTTTTTTCACCCGGCGTGACTGAGCCTTTGCGCTTGTCTATTCTTCCAAGACGCGGATTTTGTCTTTGCTTTTTTCCGGTCTGGCAAAGTACTTGCTCATCGCAGCCCGGAGGTTCTTCCTCACGGCCGCCTTTTTTTCTTCTTCGATGGCCATTTCCAGACGCACCCGCCCAAGCCTCTCGCCGAGAACATCTTTAATAATCCAGCAGCACAACTCACGGCCCAGGCCATCCTTTTCGTATTCACCAAGCTTGCCTATTACCGGCCCTATAGCCGGCATACCGATCTTCGAAAGCGCTTCCACCGCAGGATACCAACTCTCCTTTCCTAAATACTCGCTCATAAGGCTTCGGGGGTTTTTGTAATCCAGGTTTTCAAGCAGGACCGGTATCGCCTCGCTAGCGCGTATGTCACCGAGCACGAGCATAGCCAGATGCTTCGAATCGTGCCACGGATATTCCACGAACCGAGGATCACTCGACGGCAACGGTTCCACCTTCTGCCCTGCAAGCTTTATCAGTTCTTTGATAAGCTCCGCGCGTTCTTGCCTGATATCCTCCGCTGCCTTCTCGCGTACCTTCAGTTCCGGCGACTGCAGTTCAGCTATATGCTTGATTCGTACACCTTCCACAGCAAGGCACGCACCGGCAACCGCTGCGATCACCGGTAACAAACCCGCCTTCAGTCCGCTCACTTCCATTTCCTCCCTTACACTACGGACTATCCCGCATCGTTTCC
>CAYSBK010000183.1:0-4485 GCA_964429265.1 uncultured Pirellulales bacterium
CGGGCGTATAATGGCGGGTCGTTATGGGGAACCTTCTTGAAAAGATCGACTGTCCGCGGGATATCAAGGCCCTGTCGATAGAGCAGCTCGAGGAGCTGGCCAAAGAGATAAGGCAGTTCATCCTGGACTCGGTCAGCAAGACCGGCGGGCACCTGGCCAGCAACCTGGGGGTTGTGGAGCTTACGCTGGCGCTGCATTACGTGTTTGATTTTTCGCGCGACAAGCTGCTGTGGGACGTGGGCCACCAATGCTATGCGCACAAGATAATCACGGGGCGACGGGAGCGGTTCGGCCGGCTTAGAAAGGCCGACGGGCCAAGCGGCTTTCCCGACCCGTCCGAGAGCGAGTACGACCAGTTCATCGTGGGTCACGCAGGAACGGCGGTGGCCACGGCGACAGGTATGGCGCTGGGCAGGCAAAAGCTCGGCGGTGACGAGAAGGTGGTGGCGGTGGTCGGCGACGCCAGCATCGTCAACGGGCTTTCGTTCGAGGCGCTGAACAATCTGGGGCTGGTCAGGCGGCAACTGCTTATCGTGCTGAACGACAACTCGATGGCGATCGACCCGACGCAGGGGGCCGTGGCGAAATACCTCTCGCGGGTCCGGCTCAGCCACACGTACGAGGACATCCGCAGGACGACCAGCAACATCCTCGAGCATCTGCCGATCATCGGCAGAAGCGTCGAGGAAATCATAGAGCGGATAAAAAAGAGCGTGCGTATGGTCGTGCCGCCGAGCCAGTTGTTCGAGAGCCTCAACATTCCGTACTTCGGGCCGGTCGATGGCTACGACGTCTGCTCGCTTGTTGAGCTTTTCAGGGGGCTGGCGGAGATGCAGCGACCGGCGATACTGCACGTGTATACGAAAAAAGGCAAGGGCTTTGAGCCGGCCGAGAACGGCGCGGGAAAGTTTCACTCCACCGGTCCCTTCAAGCTCAACGGCGAGGCGATAAGCGGCCCGGCGGGCAGGCAGACATTTACGGAGGTTTTCGGGCGACATCTGGTAGAACTGGCCGAGAAGGACAATCGCATCGTTGCGATAACGTCGGCGATGTGTGACGGGACGGGGCTTGCGGAGTTTCGCAGCCGCTTTCCAGAGAGGTTCTACGACGTGGGCATAGCCGAGAGCGCCGCGGTCGATATGGCGGCGGGCCTTGCGAAGGCGGGGTTGAAACCGGTGGTGGCGATTTACTCGACGTTTTTGCAGCGGAGCTTCGACCAGATTATGCAGGAAGTGGCGCTGCAAAGGCTGCCGGTGGTATTCTGCATAGACCGCGCGGGGCTTGTCGGAGCGGACGGCCCGACACATCACGGGCTTATGGACATAGGTTTTCTGCGGATGATGCCGAACATCGTGCTTGCGGCGCCTGCCGGGAAGGCGGAATTGTGCTCGGCGCTGGAGTTTGCGCTGAGTTCGGAGCAGGCGGTTGCGATAAGGTACCCGAAGGACGTGGTGCCGGACTTGCCGGCCGATTGCTGCCGAGAGCCTTTCAGGCTCGGCCGGGCGGTATTCGCCAGGCAAAGCCAGGCGTCACGGCTGGCGATCGTGAACTATGGCTGCCTGCTTGACCGGGCGTTGGCTGCCGCGGAGCGGCTTTGCAGCGAGGGCATCGAGACCGACGTGGTCAATGCGCGATTTGCGGTGCCGCTGGATGAAGAAATTATCGAACTGGCCAGGGCGGGCAAGGGTATAATAGCCCTTGAGGACCACAGCCTGGCGTGCGGGTTCGGCTCGGCGGTGCTGGAGGCGGTGGCCGGGGCCGGTCTTGAGCCGGGCAGGGGGACGATAGTTCGGCTGGGTGTCGGGCGACGGTTGGTTCGACACGATGCGCGAAGCAGGCAGCTTGCCGATTGCGGCCTCGACGTGGATAATATAGTCGATACGGCCAGGAGAATGTACGAGTCGATGGTTTCGGCGGTGTGAATCGCATTGCAGGGCCTGTCCCGGCCACGGCTGCGAACACAAGAACAAACCAATCGGGAATAAACACAATACCACTGCGTGCCTACAAGGAGACCGTGCCATGGCAGCGAAACTCGAAATCTACAAGTGTATGACGTGCGGCAACATCGTGGAGGTCGTTCACGGCGGCGGCGGGGAGCTGGTTTGCTGCGGGCAGCCGATGAAGAAGCTGGTCGCCAAGACCGCCGACGAAGGCAAGGAAAAGCACGTGCCGGTGATCGAAAAGACCGACACGGGGATAAAGGTGAAGGTCGGCAGCATCGCCCACCCGATGGAGGAAAATCATTACATCGAATGGATCGAGGTGGTGGTGGACGGCTGTGTGCACCGATGCTTTTTAAGCCCGGGCCAGGCGCCCGAGGCCGAGTTCGCCGTAAGCGGCGATTCGATAACCGCACAGGAACATTGCACCATACACGGGCTTTGGAAAGGACAATAAAATGCTTTCCGAAAAGATGCAGGACGCCATCAACGAGCAAATCAATGCCGAGCTTTACTCGGCGTACCTGTACCTGGCGATGAACGCGTACTTTGAATCGGCGAACCTTCCGGGGTTTGCCAACTGGATGCGGGTGCAGACGCAGGAAGAGCTTACGCACGCGATGAAGCTCTACGACTACGTGAACGAACGCGGCGGCAGGGTTACACTGAAGGCGATCGCCCAGCCGCCGGTGGAATGGGATTCGCCGCTGGCGGCATTCGAGGCGGCGTACAAGCACGAGCAGAAGGTTACGGGGCTTATAAACGAGCTGGTGAACCTTGCGATCGCCCAGAAGGACCACGCGGCGAATACGTTCCTGCAGTGGTTCGTAAACGAGCAGGTGGAGGAAGAAAAAAGCGCCGACGAGATAGTGCAGAAGCTCCGGCTTACGGGCGAGGCGCCGGCTGCTTTGTTTATGCTGGACCAGCAGTTGGGCCAGCGGGTCTTTACACCGGCTGCGACACAGACAGAATAATTATAATTACGAAGGGAGAATGGCTATGCCGACGACATTCAATGCGGACGAGGTTTTCGAGATTGCCGAGCAGATAGAGCGCAACGGTGCCAAGTTCTACCGGCAAGCCGCCGAGAACACCGCCGACCAGGAGGCCGGGCGGATGCTGCAGGATTTGGCGGTGATGGAAGACGGCCACCTCGAGACGTTCCAGCAGATGAGACAGCAGCTAAGCGGCAGGGAAAAAGAGCAAACCGTCTTCGACCCGGACAACCAGGCGGCGCTGTACCTGCAGGCGATAGCCGACGCCCACGGCTGGGAGGGCAGGATAAGCCCGATGCAGGAATTGACCGGCTCGGAGAGCATCGGGCGGATACTCGAAATCGCGCTGAACGCCGAGAAGGAGTCGGTGGTTTATTACAGCGGGCTTCGAAACTCGGTGTCGGAAAAAGCCGGCAGGGACAAGGTCGATGCGATAATCACCGAAGAACTGGGCCATATCAAGACCCTGCTGGACTGGCTGAAGAAGGTGCGCGAGGCTCAATGACGCAGCAGCGGCCGACAGTACCCGTTAAAACCGACACGCTGGACCTGGAATCGCTTTTCCGGCTGAGCTACGGGATGTGCATATTGACGGCGAAGAAGGGCGACCGGCTGAACGGGTGCATCGTCAACACCGTTTTTCAGGTTGTCCCCGCCCCGCCGACGGTCGCGGTCAGCGTCAACAAGGAAAGCCTCACGCACGCGTACATCAAGGCCGACGGTGTGTTTGCGGTTTCGATTCTGTCGGAGCAGGCGCCGATGGAGTTTATCGGCCGGTTCGGCTTTCGCAGCGGCCGGGACATCGACAAGCTCAGCAACGTGCGCCACAGCCCCGGCAGCACCGGCGCACCGATTATACTGGAGAACACCGCGGCCTTCATCGAGGCGGCCGTCACGGACACCATCGAGCTTGGCACGCACAGCCTGTTCGTTGCGAAAATCCTTTCCTGCGGCACGATCAATGAAGAAGCAATCCCTATGACCTACGCATACTACAGGGATGTAAAACACGGCAGAACACCCAGAAGCGCCGCAACCTACGTCAAGACCGAGCGCAAGCAAACTGCCACGAAAGGACCGACCATGCAAAAGTACAAGTGCACACTTTGCGGATACATTTATGACCCGGAAGCCGGCGACCCGGACAACGGCGTCGAGCCGGGCACGGCTTTCGACGAGCTGCCCGACGACTGGGTCTGCCCTGATTGCGGCGCCGGCAAGGAAGACTTCGAACCGGTGGCGGACTAAGGTGTCTTCAGTCGCCAGGTTGCTCTGTTGAAGGCCTTTCCTGTCATTCGGGCAGGCGGTTGCGGGGTGCGCGGCCTTGTACGTACGCCGCGAGAAAAGGTCTTGTCTTGTGCGGGGGAAAAGGTTACAAAATCGCCGTGCCGATGCAGGATAGTGGGTGTGCTTTAAGGAGCGACGGATGGCCCGACCGAAACCGGACAACGGGTGTGCCGCGAACTACCGGCTGGCCACGCGCGCGGTTCATGCCGGTGAGCCGAGGCAAAAGTACGCCGATTCGCTGACCACGCCAATCGTCCAGA
>CAYSBK010000184.1:0-4435 GCA_964429265.1 uncultured Pirellulales bacterium
CGTCGGGGTCTTTGGCAACGACCGGCCGACCCTCCCGCCTCTCGAGCCGAATCCCCGTCAGCTTGTTCTTCCTGAACCAATCCACCGCCGCCTCCACCGCCCTGATTATCCGCTGCGAAGGCTGCTCGAAGCTCATCAGGAAAAGCACCACCCCCACGCTCTCGCGGGAGCAAAGCGCAGCCGGCTCGTACACCCTGCCGGGCCTGGGCTGCAGCGTCACAGGGTCGTGTTGCTGGGCCCAGACGGTGGGCCGACCGTCAACCACAACCTGGCAGTCCAGGATGCAGTCGAGGCCTTTTTCGTATGCACGTCGCGCAAGCCGGCGGTACTTCGGCTCCAGCCAGCCAAACTCCTCGTTCCCGGCAATATCCCGCATTAGCTTCACCACGTTCTGCATCGCGTCGTCGTTGAAAGTGATGCAGTCGCCGTAATCGCCCCCTGCCGGGTATCGCTGAGGCCAGCCGCCGCTTTCGTATTGTGCTTCGAGCAGGAAATGCAGCCCCCGCAGGAACGAATCCTTGAAGCGCTTCTTGCCGGTGGCATTGTAAACCCGCCCGAGAAATCTCATCTCGGTGTACGTGGCACCATTGTCGATTGTGTTGCCCCAGTTCTTGGTGAATTTTTCTCCCTGGTAGCCGTGCAGCCGCCAGTGCATATTCTTGGGCCAGCCCCCCAATTCGGACTGGTAAGAAATGATATTGTCGCCGATTGCAACCGCCTCCCAGCTCTCGTACCACTGCTGGGAATCCACGGCATACGGAAACCACACCAGCCGCAGCCCGTGGAACGTATATGCCCTCGAAGCCGTGTACCCACACCGACAGGCACTGCGGCAATACCCGGCCTTGTAGCTCCAGGCCCCGCCGCGCAAAACCCTCGCCCCGATGCCCCTGCCCTGGCGGGCGCTGCCGTCGGCCGGAGCACCGACATAACTCGGCTCGTATTCATCGTAGCACCACTCCCAGACGTTGCCGTGCATATCGTACAACCCGAAGGCATTGGGCCTTTTACTGCCGACGGGTCTGGCACCAAACTCCGGCCCCCCGGGTACGTCACTGTTGCCGCAAAACCACATATAGTCGCTCCGCGTTCCCGGCAGCAAGCCCGCCTCGGCGTCTTCGCACTGGTCATCCCCGCCGAACGAATTGCCGAAGTAAAACCGCGTCTGCGTCCCTGCCCTGCAGGCGTATTCCCACTCAGCCTCGCTGGGAAGCCGAAACGTCCCCAGTCCCAGCCGGTTGAGCCTGCCTATGAACGCCTGGCAGTCGTTCCACGATATGTGCGTGACGGGATAATTCGGACCAACTCCGCATCGGTAAACAGGATTCTTACCCATCACCGCCTGCCACTGGGCCTGCGTAACCTCGTACTTGCCGATGTAGAAATCGTAGCCTATCGTCACTTCGTGCACCGGGCCTTCGTCGCTTGCCCGCCCAGGCTCAGATTCGGGCGAACCCATCTCGAAGCTGCCGGCCGGTACCCGAACCATCTCCAGCTTTACATCCCCGGGCAGTGTAAGCGTTACCGTCTCGGATTCGCTCCGCGCCGCCACCTCAACCGCACCAATTATCAAAACAACCATCGCCACAACACATGCGTGCTTTGTTCCGGCAGCTTTGTCATCAATTTTGAGCATCGCTTCAATCCCCGATTTCAACTTTCGATTCGGCAGGGCAGTTTATGCCAAAAGTTCTCCCGTTTCAACAACGCTTATGCCGGCTGCGCACCGGGCTTTTCGTAAACCGTCAGTTCGGCAGCGGCCTGATAACCCGGCGTAAGCAGTCTGCTGGCCAGGTAACCAACAGCAAAGACCACGACGTTGCTTATCAGCCCGAGCCAGTAAATGTGCATCGGAAATCTCGGCAGCCACCACGGTGTCTGTTGCAGGGGTCCGCCCGGATTGGTCAACGCCGCCCAGGCTATGAAAACCACTCCCACGCACAATCCGACGTATAACCCCTGCCTGCTGCAGCGCCGCGTGAAAAAACCCAAAAAGAACATCGCCACCATCCCGCCGGCTATGACGCTGCTGACGGCGAAAAAAACCTCCACCATCGACTTGTAATGCGAAAGAATAAACGCCACGAGAATCGACAGCGACCCGATCGCAACGACGCACAAACGCGAAAACACGAGCCGACGCCGGTCGTCGCCGCCGGGCGCAAGTTTATTGTAAAAATCGTCCACAATTACCGATGCGATGCTGTTGATGTCGGCCGAGAGCGTAGACATCGACGCTGCGAACAGGCCCGCAAGTATCATCCCCGTCACGCCCGTCGGCAGCTCGTGCCCGATAAAATATGCAAACACCTGGTCTGGTTTGGCGCGGACATGCGGCGGCAGCAGATCGGGCTTCAACTCGTAATAAACCCACAACAACACCCCGATAAACATAAACACCACCCAGACCACCATCACAAACACCGCCGAGACCCACAGGCTTCTGCGGGCCTTGGCCGTCGAAGGTGAAAGAAGATATCGCTGCACCACCGTCTGGTCCGTCGCATAACGGGTCATATACAGACTCAAGCCGAAGCAAACCAGCACGTAAACCGAAATCCGGCTTGGTGACAGGCCGAACGAAACGAGCCTGAACTTGCCCCCTTCACTCGCCATCGCCAGCACCCGCTGCGGTTCCACCGGCGACCAGAAAAGGATAAAAAACAGCGAAATAACGCCGCCGGCCAGAAGCAGAAAACCCTGTATCACGTCGGTCCAGA
Source organism: uncultured Pirellulales bacterium (assembly GCA_964429265.1). GTDB lineage: Bacteria > Planctomycetota > Phycisphaerae > Sedimentisphaerales > Anaerobacaceae > CAYSBK01. The sequence goes on from CAYSBK010000184.1 coordinate 2,721, forward strand.
CCACTCCTTCGATGCCCCCGAAGAACGTGTAAGTCATCGTCGCCACGCCCACCAGCAGGATTAGCCCGTACAGGTTCCACCCCGTCATACCCGAAATCGCCAGGCAAAGAAGGTACAGCACAAGGCTCATCTTGAAGTAATTCGTCACCAGAAATATCGTGTTGCCATAGAACCTCGCCGCCAGCCCGAAACGTTTTTCAAGATACTCGTAAGCGCTGAGTCTTATTCTCTGTCTGAAAAGCGGTATGATGAACCGTGTTGCAACCAGTGCCGTCACCGGCACCACCGCCACCGCAGCAAGGTACTGCAAATCGTCCTTGAATGACTTTCCGGGAAGCGCCAGGAACGACAAACTGGAGATGATAGTCGCAAAAATCGACATCCCAACCGCCCAGCCCGGAAGGCGCCGACCACCCAGAAAGTAATGCTCGCTGCTTACCTGCCTGGCGCGGAAACGCGAACCAAGGTAGATTACCACGACAAAGTACGCCGCCACGATAAGCCAGTCGAGGACAGTCAGTGCACTTTCCGGCTCGGCCTGCGGCACGAAAACCTCCTGATTGATGTTCACCTGACCGGCTTAAGGCCGATCGCCTCCAACCCCTTGCGAATCGAATCGACCTGCTGGCGTGACAGCGGCCGAAGCGGCCGCCTGAATACCGGGCTGGAAAACTCACCGAGCAGCCACTTCGCTACCTTCATCCGCTGGTGGGCTGCGCAGCCGGGCTCGCCGAAGTTATAAATCAATCTTGCAAGCGGCGCAACGGTCCGCTGGGCACGCTTGGCCGCCGCCAGGTCCCCCTCAAGGCAGGCCTCAACCAGCTCGACCATCAGCTTTGGAGCAAAACCCGCAAAGCCTATCAACGCCCCGTCGCCGGCCTCCAGCAGCGTCGGCAGCAAATATTCGTCGTGACAGGTGATTATCGAAAGCTCCGGCCTTGCAGCCTTCAACTGCTCATAATCCCACAGCCACCGCGACATATCGCGCGTACCCATCTTGATGCATACAACCTCCGGAATCTTGATAATCTCGAGCATCTCAGCAAGGCTGTATCCCGCCTTGGTCCACGCCGGGTACTGGTGCACGATGATATCGACCTTGGCCCCCTCGGCCACGTCCTCGAAAAAGCCCACGGCCGTTTCGCTCGACCGCCCGAAACGCAGCCAGTGATGCGGCGGCATCAGCAAAATCGCATCGGCCCCCGCCTCCTTCGCCGCCAGCGCATCGTCCACAGCCTCCAGGCTGCCCTCCGCCGAAACACCGGACACCACCTTGCGGCCGCCCCCCGCCCTGCGGACCTCGTCGGCGTAAATCTTTGTAACCTGCGCACGCTCGGCGTGCCGCAGCGACATAATCTCGCCCGTATGGCCGTTGCAGACCAATCCTTTCAGCCCATCGACGCCGCACAAATCCCGTATGTACGTCCGCAATCCTTCCTCGTCGATGCTCTCATCCTCCCTGAACGCACACAGCGTCGCCGCGAATACGCCCATCCACGGGTGCTCTTTATAGTTCATCGGCTCATCCTCAATCTACCACACGAATGCACCGCGACTGGAATTCGTCGCCTGTTAGGCCGCAATAGTAGGGATATGTTGTTGCCCTGTCAAGCATCGCCGCTGCTTTTGCGGGGCCGGCCGGTGTTTCCGCTGCACTTTTGCCGGCAATCGCCGGAAGCGCTTGATTAGACCTTGGTGAATGTAAAGCGGTGTTG
>CAYSBK010000185.1:0-4412 GCA_964429265.1 uncultured Pirellulales bacterium
AGGCCTTCGCCGTGGGCGCCGGCCCGTAGCGCTGAACGGAAGCGGCGCACAGCCCGTCATTGCAGCCGACGCAACGGCCAGCGGCACCGTCTTCAAAAAGTCTCTCCGGGAATAAGCGTTTTTGTGCGTCACTGAAAAACCTCACTTGTCCATTTTCGTTATTATGGCTGAACCGCTTGCTGCCGGCCGCAGCAGCGACCCAGCGGCGGCAAAACCAATTTACAGCGCAATGTCCGGCGGTGCAACGACCGTTATGATCCGCTTCGTTCGGCCGGCGTGGCGAAGCTCGATATCGATGCGGTTCACGTCGTGCAGGACGTCGGCGACCTTGTCGGCCCATTCAATCAGAACCACCGAATCCGGCGAAAGCAAATCGTCGAAACCAAGCATTTCAAATTGTTCGAGCGAACCGAGGCGGTAGGCATCGACGTGATAAACGGTCAATGGGCCGGTGCCCGTGTACTCGTTGATGATAACGAACGTGGGGCTGTTGACCCTCTGGCAGTCGACGGCGGCTGCGCCGTGGGCAATTCCCTTTATCAGGTGAGTCTTGCCGCTTCCGAGCGGGCCGGTGACGGCGACGACTTCGCCGCCTTTTAATTGCCGGCCCAGCTTTTCGCCGATTGCGAGCGTTTGAGCGGGCGAGGTTGAGACAATTTTGGATTCCATAGCCGATTGCGGATGCTACCTTTTGAAATGGTCGTAACCCTTGGGCTGCAGGACGCGGCAACTGCCGTCCTCGGTTCTTATTTCAACGCGGCCGGTATCGGTGACGGTGCCGATCCGCGTAATCGGCACGGGCAGTGGCCACGTTTCGGCAAGGCGGCGAAAGTCATCCTCAGAGACAGTGAAAAGCAGTTCAAAGTCTTCGCCGTCGTTAAGGGCCGCATCCAGCGGATCATCGCAGGCTCTCGCCTCGTCGGACAGGGGGATGCTGGCCGCGTCGATGACCGCCCCGACCTTGCTGCGGCGGCAGATGCGGTTGATGTCGGTGCTGAGACCGTCGCTGATGTCAATCATCGCGGTAAGCTTCACCATTTGTGCCAGGGTGACGGCCTCCCTCAGTCGGGGTTCAAAGTCGAGGTGCTTTCCTGCGGCGGCACCACCGAGCGAGCCGGTAACACAGACGGCATCACCAACGCGGGCGCCGCCGCGGGTGACAGGCTCGATGCCGCCGGGCCGGCTGAGCATTGCAACAGTGACAACCAGAGGTCCGTCGGTTCGCCAGGTCGTTATGTCGCCGCCGACAAGCGGGCAGTTGAATCTGTCGGCGGCGGAGGTGATGCCGGCATGAAGTCGCTTCAGGTCCTCTTGTGGCGAATCGCCGGACAGCGCGACGGCGACGACGGCCGCGATGGGTACCGTGGCCATTGCGGCGCAATCGCTGAGACTGACGGCCATAGCCTTGTAGCCGATTTGCTCGAGGGTGGCGCAGCGGCGTTCAAAGTGGACGCCTTCGAGCAGTATATCGGTGGTGACCAGCACGCCCGTCTTTTCGCCCGTGCGGATGTATGCCATATCGTCGCCGATACCGATAGGCAGGTCGCCGGACCTGCCGCCCTGGCGCCTGATGAACCATTCGATGATTTCGTCTTCGCAGCAGCTCATAGCCGGGCCAACTGCTTTTTCCAGTAAGCTATTTGCCGCCCGGCCTGGTTGGGTCCGGCTGCGCCGTCGGTGGCGTAGTTCTGGATGATTTTACGGTTGTCGAGATAGTCGTAGACGTCGGCATCGATGGCGCTGCAGGATTCTTTGAGCCGGTCGAGGCCCAGCTCGGCCAGGCGCTTGCCGTGTTTTTCGCAGTGGGCGACCAGTTCGCCGACGATGCCGTGGGCCTTTCTGAAGGGCACGCCCTTGCGGACGAGGTACTCGGCCAGGGCCGTTGCGTTCATGAAACCTTCGTCGATGTTAACGGGCAGTTCCGCCGTGCGGAAACGGGTGTGGGCCACGACGGCCTCTGCGACGCCGAGCGAGCTGCGGATGGTATCGGCGGCGGTGAAGACGTGTACCTTGTCTTCCTGCAGGTCGCGGTTGTAACCGCTGGGCTGGGCCTTGATTACGGTAAGCATCCCAACCAGGCAGCCGTAGAGCCGGCCGGTCTTTGCGCGGATCAGTTCGAGAAGGTCCGGATTTCGCTTCTGCGGCATCATACTGGAACTGGTACAATACCGGTCGTCGATCTCGATAAGTGCGAACTCCGTCGAGCAGTAGATAATCCAGTCTTCCGCCAACTGAGAAAGATGGGCCGCGATAAGGGCACAGTCGAAGATGAACTCGGCGCAAAAGTCCCTGTCGCTTACTGCGTCGATGCTGTTGTAACTTATGTCGGAAAAGCCGAGCCGGCGGGCCGTATTCTTGCGGTCGAGCGGCAACGTCGAGCCGGCAACGGCGCCGCAGCCCAGCGGCGAGATGTTCAGCAGGCGGCTGCAGCAGTCGAGGCGGATGAAATCGCGTTCGAGCCGCTCGATGAAGCTAAGCAGATAAGCGGCGACACAAACGGGCTGGGCTCGCTGGAGGTGAGTATAGGCGGGCATAACGTCGTCGGCGTGTTTTTCGGCGAGTTTAAGCAGGGCTTTTTGCAGGTCGGTGAGCTTTCGCTGCAGCAGGTCGATTTCGTCGCGCATCCAGAGGCGAAGGTCTGTGGCGACCTGGTCGTTTCTGCTTCTTGCGGTGTGCAGCTTTTCCCCGACGGCGCCGATTCTTTCGATCAGCGCTGCCTCGACGGCCATATGGATGTCTTCGTATGTCTTGTCGAACTTGAATCGCCCGGCGGCGATGTCTTCGCTGATCTGGATAAGCGCGTTTTTAATCTGCTTGAGTTCGGTTTTCGTGATGAGCTTCTGGTCGGCCAGCATCTGTGCGTGGGCGATGGAGCCGGCGATGTCGTACTTGTAGAGGCGCCGGTCCAGCGAAAGCGACTCGACGAAATCGACGGTGACGGGGTCGGGAGGGCCCGACAGGCGTTTTTCCCAGCTTTTTTTCGATTCGGTCATTTCGTGCATCTCCGAAAGCGATTACGGCGCAATGGTACCGCCGCCGAGCCGGACCGTCAAGCATCTGCGGCCACGCGCACGGGCGGCGCGGCTGCGACCGTGACGATGCCGGCAAGGGCGCACGGTATTCGTTGACTTTATCAGCCTATGCACCGAGTGCCTTGGCGGCTGCATCGGCATCGGCGGCATCGACCACCACGAGAAGCTGGTAGCTGCCGTTGCAGACTATGGCGCTGCCGGCCAGGCCGTTGATGCCGGCTTCGGCAAGACCCTTGAGCGCACCGGCGGCTGCGCCGACCCTGTCATCGTCGGTGATTATGAAGCCGGCCGCTGCTGTTGCCTGCAGGGCGTTGTCGGCGAGGAAGCCGCTGAGACTCTGCGGGTCTTTGCCTGCAAGGTAAACTCGTCCTGTGCCTGTACCGGTGGAAAAAGCGGCGAAACATGCAAAATCCACGTTCGCAGCCGCCGCCTTTTGCAGCAACTCCTGCAGGCTGCCGGGTGTGTCCTGAATGTCAACGCATTCGACGGAGACTCGCTTGACTGTCATTTTCGTACCCTTTCAATGCGCAATTTTTGCCTGGTCTGCACGGAACCTGCGTGCCGCAGAGACACCGCTTTCGGTGCGTTTGTCAGGCCGTGTTTTGGTCGATTCCGCACAATGGGCCGTAGGCAGCCGCAGTGCTATTTCTTCTGCTTGAGCGGTTTACAGGTGCACTGGGCCGATTTTTTGCCGCAGCCCGAACAGACCTTGTCTTTTATGGGCCTGCCGCAAATGCGGCAGGGTGAACATCCGCAGCTCCGGCACATTTTGGTGCCTTTCAAAGTGGGGCGTTGGTATTATGTTTCTCGGCCGCCTCGCCTCTGCGGTTCGACCAGGCGGCAGGTTATGCGCCTTTCGCCGAGCAGGTGGTCACCGGCATACAACTGAAAGCGATATGGCCCGGGATGGTGAAACACCACGCCCTGGAGATTGACGGCCAGGGTAACTACCTGCTGGACGTCTTTGAACTCGACGTTGCCGGTTTGTTGGAATATGGCTTTCTCACCCTGAGTCTCGTCTACCAGTTTAATGGTGGTTTCGGTGAGGCCGTGACCGTTGGTCAACTCGCAAAAGAACACGATCTGCCAGTAGCGCAGGGGGTAGCGCGGTGCGTTGATGTTCTGGATGATGCTGATGAGGCTGGGGTTGCCGGTGACCCTGTCGAAGATGACCTTGTCGCAGATGACGGCGGAAAGCAGAATTGGCGGCACTTCACTCATTTCGGTCGGCCTTTTTCAGTTGGGCAAGCCGCAAGCTCTGCAGGACACGGCCTGCGTTATAGCAGTGCTTTTAACGCCTTGTGCGGCGGCTGTCAAGCATCGATGGCGAAGGAAATTGCAGAATGCGTCGGCAGTGTTGGGTTGCGGCGTTGGTGATGG
>CAYSBK010000186.1:0-4339 GCA_964429265.1 uncultured Pirellulales bacterium
GGGCGGCGGAAGCGTCGGGCCGGTGTAATAGTTCGTACTCGTTCCCGCCCGGCAGGCATACTCCCACTCGGCCTCGGTCGGCAGGCGATAGGGCAGGCCCTCCATATCCGAAAGCCACTTGCAAAAAGCAACCGCATCGTACCAGCTCACGTACGCCACGGCGTCGTCGTCGCCCCTGCCGCTGCCGCCCTTGCCGCGCAGGCTCTTGTGCTCGGGGCGAAACAGCTCGTACTGGGCGTTGGTAACCTCAAAGACGCCGATGTAAAACGGCTTTGTAATCCTCACCTTGTGTACCGGCTTTTCGTCATAGTCGCCGTACTTGAGGGCATCAAACAGACCACGCCCGCGGAATATCGGCAATACGTCGCTCGGAAGCGGCGTTTCTACCTGACCCATCATAAACTCGCCAGGCTCGATACGCGCGAACTTCATACCTATCGAATTGGTAAATCGCCTTCCCTGTGGCATCCGTCCCCACGCCGCGGACCCGACCGCCAACCCACATACCGCCGCGATGAACCACTTTCGCATCATAAGCCGTCTCCAGAATCACTGCATTAAGTCAATCAAATTTGAACGCGTACAGTTTCGCGTTTTCCATTTCGAATCGCAGGCGCACAACCGTGCCCGCCAGGTTCCCCACGAAGCTGTTGCCGCCCCAGCTTACCACGTGCCGGACAGAGTCACCTGTGATTGGATCGCACTCGTGCACGGCATAACCGGTTGACGCTTTCTTCGGCGGATTGGTAAGTGCGATGTTGTAAGCAGTCATCGGCTTGCCGGCAAGGCCCATAATGCCTACTCGCAAATAGCCCTTCACGTCGGCGTTTATTACCAGCTTATCGCCGTCGAAGATTATAGGCCGGGTGATAATCACGCCCATCTTTTCACCGGCATCGAGAGACATAAAGCCGTCGAGTCGTTGTTCGAACCGGCAGGTTCCGCTTCGTCCTTTGCCCGGGGCGGCTATGTTGGCGTACTGCCAGATCTTGTCGCCGCGCCTTATCAGCCCGTTGGCGATGTCGCCTGCCCTGATCGGGTTGCCTTCGAGCCTGATGCTTTGCGGCAGGTAGTAACCCAGCCCGTCCTCCGAGCAGATTCTCCAGTGCACGCCGTCTCTGCTGGTGGCCATATCCGCAGTGCGGCGAATCAGGAACGCCACGTACGTATCCGGTGCCCACGGATACTTCTGCGGACGGGTGCGGAATATCTGCCCGTTGTCGGGGTCAAGGATGTTCGGACCCATAACCGTCAGGCCCTCGCCGGTAACCGCGGGAAACGGCCAGCCCTCGTAGTAGGGATTCGGCACCTTGTTTATAGGCCAGGCCTTGGTGGGTTCGGCCGTCTTAAACATCGTGACACTTCGGCCGTAGTTGGGATATTCGCCGGTGCTGTAGCTGCCGTCGCGCTTGATATAGTTCAGGTACAAACCCTGCTGGTCGTCCCAGAACGTTTCGCAGCCGCCACCGCTTACCAGAGGCAGCATGCATACCTCGTTTCGCCGCCAGTGTATCGCGTCCGGCGAAAAATACATATAGATGCCCCGCTGCGCCACCCACAGCGTCGCCTTGAAAAGCTCCTCGCCGGGACAGGCTGGATTGCTGTCCTTGAAATACTTGCCCCAGCTCGGAAGCCCCAGCATTATCAGGTTGTTGCTCTTCGAGCCTTTGTACTCTACCACCCCCAACTCCGGCGCTTCGAAATGCACGCCGTCGGTACTGACAAACAGCCTGATACGGCCCTCGTCGCATTCGTAGCCCTCGGCCTTGACGGTGTAAATCTTGCCCTTGTGCTCGAAGAAGGATGCGTCCCACGCCGCCTGGATGTTAAGCCTGACCGGGTTTGTCGGCGGGTTGAGCACGGCCGTGACGTTCCATTGCCTGTCAACCAGAACATCGTCGATAAACACGTGCTTTCGTGAGCCGATGTTGACCGGCTCGTTCGGCAGATACGTCTTGTCGGGCCCGAAAAGCAGCGGCGGACCGTTCGCTTTTTCCGGCTTGCGATCGTAGTTTCGGCTGAAACTGCCCGGCAGCGCAAAATCGCCGGTGTACCGCACCACGTTGCTGAAACGCAACTCATCAATGTTGCCGTCGAAGTCCCTTTCCCCGTGGCGGTCGTGGCCCAGCGCGAAGTTGAATCGGTGCGCGATACGCTTTGGAAAATCCGGCACCGCTTTTCGGTCTTCCTTCTCGAAAATGCCGTAAGTCGTATGCGCCACCGACTCGGGCCGGACCGCCGCAGGAATCTTGACCTTGCGCATCTTCGAAACAGTCGGTGCCTGTTGCTCTTTGCCGTCGATGAAATATCTCAACCTCCCGCGGCCCCGCGAGTACGTGAACGCGATATGGTGCCAGGCCCGACTCCAGATTTGCTCCAGCAAGGCCGGACAGACCGCCCTGAAACCCGCGTAGGCGTTTTCAACGACGAAACCGGCCCCTGCCTTTCGCAGAATCACCGTAAAGCCCGGCTCATATTTGTCCCCCAAATCTATCAGAACCGTGTCCTGAATCGGGTTCGACATCAAAAGCAGCCAGAACTCACAGGTGAAATCACTCTCGGCAAGCCCTTGCAGCAGTTGCTCCGGCGCAATGGTCGGCCCGAACAGGCCGCTTCCCGGCCGGCCGCTTACCTCTCTCATACGATTGAACCCCACCGCGCCTTTCCACGCGGCATAACTGACCACGTAATCCCGCCCCGGCGTACACTTGAGGCAATTGCCGTACCTGCCGGGCACAAGCCGACCGCCTTTCATCAGTCGAAGGTCATACTCGAATCGGCTGGCGTCGGTCAGCGTGGTATAGGGGTAATCCGTTTCGTCAAAAAGCCATAACCCCACGGTGTGATCGTCCGCAAACGAGGGGAAATAATTCTGGGCCCAAGATGTACCAACCATCGCCGCTGCAGCCAGAAGCCCCACTACCGCAAGCCCCACGCGAGCATTCATACCGGTACTCATAACCCCAACTCCTTGTTGTAAGAACCGTCTTTGTTCATTCGAAGGCCCACAGCTTAACGGTTCGCCGCTCAAAACGCAAACGCAGAATCTGAGGCTTGCCGTTGGTTCGGGGTTTGGGCGAATTGAAAAGCCGGTCCTGTTGCGGCCCTTTGCCTCTCGGTGCCCTTAATCCATAATCACGATGTCCCGGCGTCGCGATGCGGGAGTAACTTGCAGTTTCACAAACTTGCCGTTCTTATACACGCCTTCGACGACCGTCCGGTGTGGTGCGTGCAGCTTGAAGTCCACATTCCAATCCTTTGGCCAGGCCGGCAGAAGGTATATCTTCTCATCGACCGTCTGCATCAGCATTTCCTGCAGGCCGATCGCGCCCGCGCCCAGCCAGTTGTGGTCGGGCGCCCAGTCGTCGGTGAATCGAAACGCACTGAACCGCCGGCCGGAATCGCCCAGCTTGAATATCGCCACTTCCTTCGCATATTCCGTAAGGCCCAGCCTTGCCGCAAATATCCCTCCCTGGTACCACGGCTCTTTCATTTTCTTTTGCCTGTCGCGCAGGCAATACCGCCAGGTGAAGACCGCCGTCTCGAGGTTCTTCCTGCCGATACCATAAAGCCCGTATGGAAAGACCGAGTAAAGCTCCGGAATCTCGCCCACCGCGAACTTTCTATATTCCTCGGCTCCCGCCAGGCCCAGCCGGCCGTCTTTCTCCTGCAAAGGCAGCGGTGGAACACGCTCAAGCATCGCCCGGTAATGCCGCTTTTTGTCGGCCGGCACATACTTTTCCGGCAGCTCCAAAAGCCGCGAAAGCACGGCCTTCAACCCGGCGATTACGTCCGCCGGATTCTTCGCATCGACATAGCTCTCGCAAGCCCTCGAAGGATAAATCACAAGATGCCCGTTCTCATCCAGTTCTTTGCCGCTGCGCTGTTTTTCCAGATACCGGTAGTGCTCGTCGAAAAACCTCACTGCGCCGTCGATGAAATGCAGGTACGGCGAAATGTCCCGGCCGGAAAACCGGTAATATTCGAGAATCATAAACGAAAAATCAAGCTGGTGGCCGAACTGGTACACGCAGCCCAGTGCCTGCGTCCCGACGGGTGTGCCCGGCTGGCGTCGTCCCCATCGACACTTCGAACCCAGCCAGCCGTATATCGAACCGCACGGTAAACCAAAGTTCTCCAGTTGCTCGGTGAATGAACAGCCGCCGTGGTCCCAGTAAATCTTCGTGCGCAGCTCAGCGGCTTTGAGTGCCCGCCGGTAAAACTCGAACTGCGGCAGCATCATTTCGAAGTCGCCGTTCTTGAGCATAGGCCAGTACACCAGCCGTTGGTTCTGCGCGGTGAAACTGCCGCCTCCCCAGATGCGGTAGTCCGGCGTTTC
>CAYSBK010000187.1:0-4330 GCA_964429265.1 uncultured Pirellulales bacterium
CTTCGCCAGGAAAAGCAGCGCGTCGAGCTGGTGGGTGAGTTTTCGTCCGTGCCAGCGGTCCGGCTCGAACAGCCCGAGTCGGCCGGCATCGACATCAGCCTTGTCCGGGGCCATTGCATACAAAACCCACTTGTTGTCGAGGGGCGACTGCTCGATAGTCAGATTGAGTTCCGCCTTGTCGATCGGCGCGTTGGCATCGAGGAGCCTGTTCCAGCAGCGAGGTCGGCTTGGCGTAGCCATAAACTGCTCGACAAGCTCAGACAGAAGGGGCGTGGGTTTTACGCGATTGCTTTCCTGCAGCATCTTTATAAGTGCGATGTTGCGCCTGGTGAGGATTTCGCTTCCGTTCATTTCCGTCCACAACAGGGCCTTTTCGATCGCCGCATCCAGGTTTCTTGTGAACGTTTTGTCACTTGAGAAAGAGACGTTGTTGTAAATGAGCATACCCGTCAGCAGAACGATAACGGCCGCCGCTGCCGCCAGGGAGAACTTCACACCCTTGCGTAGCAGCGACCGCCGCCGCTTCGCACGCGAGGCCTCACCTTGTGCTGGCTTTTCAGGGTTCGGCATCTTCCTTTATGTTCCGGCACAATCGGCCGAACAGGGTCAACGGGGCGGTTCTGGTGATTTCTACCTTTACGAACCGGCCCGCCAGCAACGCCGGGCCGTTGAAAACCACGATGTGGTCGGTTCTTGTTCTGCCGACAAGTTGCGGCTGGTCGCTACCTTCAGCCGAATCGAGGTGCGGCTTCTTGCTCGGCCCTTCCACCAGGACGGTGACGGTTTTCCCGAGGAACCTGCCCGCGAGCCGGTCGCTGATTTCTTCCTGCCGCGCGAGCAGTTCTATGTTGCGTTTTCTTTTGATCTCGGACGAGACGGTGTCCTGCAGTTTTGCTGCTGCGGCGGTGCCGGGCCTGGGCGAGTACTTGAAGACAAAACAGTTCTTGTATTGCGCTTTTTCGAGCAGTTCGGCTGTTTGGCGAAAGTCGCTGTCGGTCTCGCCGGGGAAACCGACGATAAAATCACCCGATATGGCGATTCCCGGAACGACCGCGCGCGCCCTTGCGAGCAGGTCGAGGTATTCGGCGGCGGTGTAACGGCGGTTCATCGCGCGCAGGATTTTGTCGGAGCCGCTCTGAGCGGGGATGTGGAGGTATTCGCAGACCTTGTCCAGGTCGGCGACCGCCGAAAGGATTTCGTCGAAAAACCGCCGCGACGGGTAATTGGTGACGAACTTTATCCATTCAAGCCCGTCGATCTGGCTTGCCATTTCCAGCAGGTCGGCCAGGCAGTAGGTCTTCTCGCCCACAACGTAGCGGTACGAGTTTACGGATTGCCCCAGCAGAGTAACCTGCTTGACGCCCTTGTCGACGAGCTTCTTGATTTGTTCAACAATGGCCGCCGGCGGCCGGGATACTTCCGGCCCGCGGACGCTGGGAACCACGCAATAAGTGCAGAACTTGTCGCAGCCCCGCATCACGCGCACGAATGCCTGGCCGGCGAGCCGGTCGTCGGTGGCTGCGCAGCTCGACTCGAAGTGCTCAAGCCGCTGGTCCTGGTGGTCGGTGTCGCGGGCGCGGATGTGTTCGCTTACCGCCAGCGTTTTCTTCCTTTGGCCAATGGCCTCTGTAATCATCCCGGTCAGCTGCGGAATCTGGACCGGGCCGCAGACTATGTCCACTGCCTGGTGCTCCAGCAACGCGGCACCCAGTCGCTGGGCCATACACCCGATGACAGCGACGACCGGCCTGGGTCGGCTGCGTGCAAGGTGCTTGAGATGACCGAGGTGAGAGAAGACCCGCTGTTCGGCATGTTCGCGGACGGAGCAGGTGTTTATGACAACGGCATCGGCATCTCGCACGCTGGCGGTGATTTCGAATCCGGCCCTTTTGAGAGATGTGGTAACCAGAGCCGTATCGAGCTTGTTCATCTGGCAGCCGAAACTCTTGATGTGGACCTTTTTGCCGTTCATATCGTCTGCGAATATAGCATCGGCGCTGCAGGAAATCAATTTGGAACACGCCGTCTGCCGCCGCAGGGTCTTTCAGCAGTTCCCGAGCCGGCGGTTCAGGCGTCGCTGCAGGTCCTTGATGCGGTTGACGCGCTCGAAGCCCAGCAGCGCAATGGCAAAGGCGGTCTTGTTATGCATCAGCGGTTCGTCCAGGTCAACCCATTTTCGGCAAAGTTCACCGTCGGGCGTACCTGGAATCGGCGAGAAATCGGCCAGCATGCCCCTGATGCCGAGCCGGTTTACAAAGCGCATAGTTTCAGCCAGTTTCTGCAAGTCGGTACGCGGATGTCCCAGCATCTGATAGGCAGTGATATTTGTCGGCTCGGCGCCGGCGGCAAGCAGGTTGTCAACGGCGCCGGAAAGCTCGTCTATGAAGGCTTTCGAGCCGGTCTGCTTGTGCCACTGGGCCGAGATGCTCTCAAAGCCGATGCAAAACGTCCTAAATCCCGCACGGACCATCAACGCCGCCAGTTCGCCGTCGAGCAAGCGCGCGTTGAGCCCGTTCGGACTGTGGAAGTTGACGCGCAAACCTTGTTTTATCACGTGCTGCAGGAACGGCTTGAGAACGCCGGCGGCATCATACAACAGGGCGTCGTCGTAAAAGGCTATATTTGTTGCGCCCAACTGAACCAGCAGTTCCAGTTCGGCCAGAGATCGTTGCAGCGGCCGGGGCTTGAAGCTGCCGTAGACCATTGGAACGCTGCAGTACGTGCAGGCGAAGGGACAGCCGTCACTCAGCTTGAGCACGCCGACCGCTGGATGGCCGTAAAGTTCCCACATAGCCGGTTGATTCAAATCCGGTTTTACGCCGAGAAAGCTCCACAGCGGTTCGAGACCGACCCCTGGCACGCACAGGTCGGCACCAAGAGTCCCGGCGTGCGCCGGGCAAAGCGTAACGTAGTTCCCTCCGAGAACCACCTTGGCGTTTGGAGCGAAACGGCGTGTGTCTTCGATCACCTCTCGAACGCCGGGGTACCAGTAAGTCATTGTGGTCTGGACCAGTACGAAATCGATATGTGGTTGTCGCCGGAGGAACTGCTGAAAGACCCGCCGGGACAGGCCGAACCTTCGAAAGTACCGGGGTACGTGGCTCAAACAGGCTGGGGTGTCGATTCGCTCACAGGCAAACTTTCCACGTCCCCACCGGTCGGACTGAGTCTGCCGGCGCTGCGTCATTAGCGGATGTGACCGGTCCAGATAGTCAAATAACTTGATTTGCGCCTTGCCTCGCAGGTAACCGGCTATGGTCAGCAGGCCGTACGGTTTCAGCCAGAAGTCGTAGGCGGCGAAATCATATATCGGCGGATTAACTAACAGGATATTGATGGTCATATTCGTCGGCTTGGGGGTCAGGACACGCACGACTGTCTGAACGCCGCCAGGCACTCAGGGCAGAACACCTGGCCCGAATCAATCCGCACCGCCCGACCGGCCGGAACATCCTTTCTGCCGCAGCAATCACAGGTTACTGTCTTGGGCGGGGCGGTCTTGATTTCAACTCGGGTTCGGGCATACGTCGGGCCGGTGGCGGTGGCGACCGGCGCATCCGAGACGGCCTGAACCTGATGGATCATCTGTTGTTGCCGTAGCTCGGCTTCAAGGGTGGCGAGCCTTTCGAGCAGCAACTTGTTTTGCCGGTCGGCGTCTTCCAGGGTCTCTTTGTACTCGGCCAGTTTCGATTGGAGCTGCGCGTTTTGCCCGGTCAGGTATTCCACGTCGCCCTGTAGTTCGGTTAGTTGTTCGGCGGCGTGGCGGGCTTCGGCCCGCGTTTGTATGAGCTGCCGCTCGTAATCGGCGGACTTGCGGCGGGCTTGCTCAGCGGCATTTGTTTGCTGCTGCAATTCCGTCTCCAGTTGCGCCAGCTTTCGATTGAGGAATTTGAACCGGTCCTGATTCTGCTTCTCGGAATCAGAGCGCAGTCTCGCTTCGTATCGGGCGCGTTCCTCGGCATCGGCCGTGGCTGCGGCCTGCTTTATGAGCTGCTCTTCAAGCTCGCACACCCTCTCTTCGTACCCCGCCAGAAGCTTTTTGGCATCTGCCTCGAGCCGGCGCATCGCTTCGAGCTGCTCGTCCCTGTCCCTGCGCAACACCTCCGCTTCGGCCGCCGCCTGCTTGTGCTGCTGCAACTGGTCGGTCAGTTCGGAAAGGCGGTCCTTGTACGTCTGAAGCTGCTGTTGCAGGACTGTCACTTCCGACTGGGCGGTGTTGGCCTGCTGTTGGAGTTGCTCGCGAAGTCCGGCAAGCTGTGACTGGGCTTGTTTGCTTTGTTCGGCGAGGGATTGCTTCTCGGTTTGCAGTTGAGATAGCCGTTCTTTCAGT
>CAYSBK010000188.1:0-4292 GCA_964429265.1 uncultured Pirellulales bacterium
TTGACACCAACAACATCGACCTTGCCAAGCTGATGCCCTACGCCTTGCTGGCCGGATACCTTCCGCCCGATGCGCAACTTTCAGGCATTGCCCGCTCGCAGCTTGTGCTCACCGCCGAAGACAACCTCTACAGAATAAAAAGCGATTCAACACACGTCGAAAACTTCAGGTACGCCCGCACCCGGCCATTCGAACAAGAACACCTCTCGGCGGTCTTCGACATCAAGCTCGACCCGGCTACCGGCGACGCCTCCGGCACCCTGCAACTGCAAAGCCCGCAGATAATCGCAGACGCCGACTTCGAACGGAAAACCACCGCCGAACAAACCACCCTCAACGCCGATGCCCAACTCGAATACGACTGGCAAACCCTGGCGCCTTTGCTTGCCGACTATATCCCGCCCGGCCTCACACTAAAAGGCCGGCGAAAAGATCGGCTGAACCTGTCCAGCCGGTATTCTCCCGACGACCCAAACGGCCTGCTGGCTAATCTCCACGCCGAGGGCACCCTGGGCTTCGAAGAGGCCGGCTTTCGCGGACTTAACTTCGGCCCCACCGAGATTCCCATCAAGGTCGATGCGGGCCTGTTGACAATCGGGCCTTTCACCAGCACCGTCAACGAGGGTACGCTCCGGTTCGCCGCCCACGCCAGGCTCAATGAAAGACCCATGATGCTCACGCTGCCCGAGCCGATGCAAATCGCCGACGACGTCCACATAGACGACGCCCTCGGCCGGGAACTGCTGTCCTACCTCAATCCGGTCTTCGCCCGCTTCTCAAGAATCAGCGGCGTCGTCGATTTCAACTGTACCGAACTGCGAATCCCCCTCGGCAAAGCAGCCCTTGGCGAGCTCGTGGTCGCAGGCACGATCGCCATGGACAGCTTCCGCGTGGAAGGTGCGCCCGTACTTGCGGCGTTGTTCGCGGTGTTTCGCTCGGGTGTACCCGCGCAGGATTTCAGATTGCACCCGACGCAATTCGACATCCGCGACTCGGTCATCACATACGACGATATGCAGATAGATATCGGCGACAACCCCTTGAACTTCCAGGCCGTTATCGGACTCGACCGCTCAATAAAAACGATGACCGTCACCCTGCCGTACACCACGTCCGGCCAGACGGTGAGGGTTGGCTCAGACTACCAGGGCAAGCGAATCTCCATACCCGTCCGCGGCACCCTGACAAATCCCAAGCTCGACACCGGCAAACTGCTTGAGCAACAGCTAACGGAAACCCTCCAGCAGCAGCTTAAGAAAAGGTTGGGAGAAAGGCTCGACGAACTTTTCAAGTAGACAATCGACAGGGCCGAAGAATACGCAGGTTTAAGGCGAAAGGTCCGCAAATGCTCGAAAAACTCCTATCAACTCCCACCGCCCAGCTCGGAAGGGTAAGCAGGTTCATCGTCTTCCAGGTCAAGCTCTGGAGCCACTGCGTCCGGCTGCTCCGTGCAAACCGAGCCGGCCAGCGCGCGGCAGCACTGTCATACCAGACCATATTCGGCATAGTGCCGCTGGCCATCGTGATGCTGCTGATATTCCAGGGTCTGCAGGCATACAGTGACATCGGCGACAAGATAAAGAACTTCATCTACGACCAGGCCAACCTTTCCGCTTTTCAAACCACCGCCGTCGGCGCCGAGGGCCCGGGCCAGACCGTTTCGCTGACCGAGCATCTTGACCACATCGTCGACAAGTTCTTCACCGGTGCAAGCAAGGGCGTAATCTCGCTGGTCAGTGTCGTCTTTGTCATCTGGGCGGCCTTTGCCCTGTTGTCCACCGTCGAAAAGGCCTTCAACGACATCTATCACGTCGGAAGACCGAGGGGATTCCTTCACCGCATCATCAACTACTGGGCGGTGCTCACACTCGGGCCTCTGCTTATCGCCGCCGGAATATACGCCACCACCAGGTACTCCCCGCTGGCTGCGCTGGTCCATATCCAGCAAACCATCTTTGCCAGCGTCGCACCACTGGTACTGTCTTACCTGGTGACCACTGTTATGCTGTTCCTGCTGTACTTCATCCTGCCGAACACCAGGGTCCAGGCGCGCTCAGCCATATGGGGCGCGGCCGTCGCAGCCGTCGTCTGGATCGCCGCCAAGAACCTCTACGGCTATTGCGTCACCGAGCTTGGCCTGTATAGAACGGTCTACGGCGTCCTGGCACTGATACCCGTAACCGTGCTCTGGATATACATCACCTGGCTGATCGTGTTGTTCGGGTTGCAGCTCACCTTCACCACCCAGCATCTGAAAACCCTCGACGATGCCGACATGGCCACCGCGGAAAAACGCCAGCAATACTTCATCGCAAACGACTTCACCGTCATAAGCATCCTCCGCCATATCGCCGAGGCCTTCGAGCAGGACAGGGGTCCGCTTTCCGGCGAGGCGATTTACGGAAGACTCAATCTGCCGGGCGACTTCGGCGAAAAGATCCTCGACCACCTCGTCCACTGCGGCCTGGTCGTCAGAACATCCGAGCCGACCGTCGGCTACCTTCCCGCAAGGGACCCCGCCCACATAAGACTCAGCGACATCTCCGAGGCCGTCTCCAAGGCGGGTTTTGCTCAGCCCACCGGGCCGCAACCCGACACCATCGAACAAATCAGCCGGCAGCAGCAAGAAATGCTCAGCCGTTACAACCTCGGGCAGATAATCGCTCAAAAAGCCGGGACAAGTTAGCCCGAATCGTATCGGCAAAACCGAAATCCGGAGGCGGTTATGAACAGGCGCCAGTTTCTCAAGGGCAGCGGTTACGCGGCGTTCGGCCTTGCTCTTACGAAATCCAACCCGGCAGCTTCGTTCGCGGCCGAACGCAGAGATCCCAAGTGGTCCATCAGCCGCAGGCCCTGGAAACCAATCGGCCCACTCGACCTGCTGGAACTTCTGGGCCCGGGCCAGCAGTGGGCCAACAACAGCCTCATCAGGTACGGCACCGTCGAGCCGCCCAACGGCGGAAGCCGCGGCCGAACGATGCGCTCGGCGTGTATGCCTGCCGAATCCTGCGCCCATTACTACGCAATGACCGGCGACAAGAGGACTCTCAAGGCCCTGGAGTCCGCCGTGGCCACCTTCCGCAAGTACCGCCACAAAGCCCGCGCACGAAGAATCCCATACGAAGGCCTGGCCGAACCACCGGCCGTCGAGTACGAGGCGATGCCGGAGAAAAACCCCACCATCGAATACGAGATGATTTCCTGTCACGTCGGCCGGAATATGCGCGGTATGCGCGCCGCCGCACACATCCTCAAGGATGCAAAACTGCTGGCAGAGGTCGCCGAGGAACTCAACTGGTGGATAGACAACCCGCTGGGCTTCAACCGCGAAAAGCACTTCTTCGACGCGCGGATTTTCCTCGACGAAAACGGCAAGACCATCGGCTCCGAAAAAAGGTACACGTTCAATATGGGCGGGTCGCTGGCCTGCGCGATGTGGCTGGTCGGCGACGACCTCGACGACCGGCGAATGAAACAGTACGCCGAAGAACAAATCCTCCAGGGAATCGTTCCGCACCAGTTGGACAACGGCTATTTCCCCTACGGCCTGGGCGTCGAGTACGAACTGATAGACGGTATCGCCATCGAATCCAATTACTACCACAGCCTGACCCTGCAGGTGCTCAGCCCGCTTCTGGCCTACAAGCGATGGCAGACCGAGCCTGCCTTTGTTGCTATGATGCGCCGCGGCTGCCGATACATCGGCCGGCTCACGATGGATACCGGCGAAGTCAAGCACCCCGGCCGGGTCGACATCGCACGGCTCAAGAAGAAAAACTTCTGTCCCAGGCCCAACTGGGGCACCACTTCCGGTTCCGCGCTGATTCACACTCGGCTGTACAAGTATCTCGGTGACCGCTGGGCATTTGAGCAGGCCGCCCGCAACCTGCGATGGCTTTACTGGAACGCCCCGGCCTGTATTCCTTTTTTGCCGACCGACCCCCGGCCGGGTATGCAGCACATCCTGACCGAGTGGGGCTTCAGCCACAGCTTCCGCCACGTAGTGCTCACCGCCTACGAGGGAATGCACCTCAAACAACTGCCCACCCGCGACGTTCAACCGGTCTTTGTCCAACCGGCCTGAGCATCCGTTATCGGCGTGGGACAACATAATTCTTCAACTTTGCTACGTTTTCACAGAAACTACGGCCGGAACCTTCCGGCAGATTCTTCTGGGCTGGGTTCTGCGAAGAGGGCCGGCTACTGTAACGGGCATATTGCGCACGCTCGGCAATCCGGCCGACAAGCACTGGACCGTCTACCAGAAATTCTTTTACCAGGCGGCAGATTGG
>CAYSBK010000189.1:0-3013 GCA_964429265.1 uncultured Pirellulales bacterium
AGTCGGCCCAATAGTGGAAGGACACCGCCACCGGTGCGCACTTACAGAAGGGTTCAGATTATGTTTACAAAAATCAACACGCCACCCGGCCTTGCCGCCATCCAGTTAACTTCCCTCTTCCGGGGCCTACCGCGCGATCAAACCGACCCTTTTTTGCAAAACAAACCCAATTTCAAAAAAGTCAAGATGCACCTAACTCGTTATGACAAAAGCACTTACGACGTTTGGACACTTGGTGTGATGGGACAAAACAAACCCAAACAAACCCAATCGGCCCCCGCCGCCGACGCGATTCCGGCTAAAGACAAACAGCCCTCTCCTGCTGCCAGCCTCCCCGGCCGGTTGTGCACCCGCCGATACCAACGATGTCCTGAAAACCTCTCGGCGCCCCCGAGTTTTGCCGCCTTTTTTTGCCTCCACCCGAACACGGCTCGTGCCTGCCGGTCGCCGACCACGCCTGCCCTCGCCGGCCCCAACACCCCAACCGCCACGAACCGCCCGAAAAATCACGGATATACCCCGGCCGGCGCCTTGACGCCAGCCACGTCTCGAAATTATGCTTGGTTTATGGGCACCCGACCTTCAAAACCTCACAAACCGGCACGGCCGACCGTCATACGAAAACTCTATGCTGTGTTGTTAGGCCGGGCCTACACGGCGCTGATTTTCGCGGCGTTGTTCTGCACGCTCGCCGCAAAGTTCTACCATGCCTGCAGGAACAACCTCGTCGGGCACTATCTTCTCTGGATCGCCCCGGATATTGCCGTATTGCTCGCCATCGAGCTTGTCCTGGCGACCGTCTGCTACCTCTGGCCCAAAAAGTGGACTGTACGCGCCGCCGTCCTCGCCGCTGCCATCGTCTGCACCTGGTCCGTTATGAACGCCGGTATCCTGATAAGAAGGGGCGTGCAGATATTGCCTGCAAGCGTGCTGCCTCTGCTGACCGAACCGCTGGACTCGCTGCGCATCGTAGCCGTCAATATCCTCAAGATGCCTGCCGCCGCCGCCGCCTTGCTGTGTCCCAGCGCCGCGCTGGTGTGCTTCTTGTGCTTTGTGCTGGCAAGACCTCGACCACTGCGCTACAGCAAGAAACATTTCATAAGCAAATTGTCCTTTTCACTGATCACAATCTTCAGCACACTTATCGCGCACACGGCAACCGCCGGCTGGGATTCCGCCGAACCGATCTCGCAGGAAATGAGCGACAACTGCCAGCTCAGGGCGGTCAGAACCCTGCTGCCGTCGGCATACCAGGCTGTCACCACCAGCGACACCGGTGCTTCGCACAGGAAAATCCCGGCTTTCGACGAGATCGAAATCGCATCCCCGTCGCCGCCGCCGACGACAAACGTCGTCCTGGTCATCCTCGAAGGCGTACAGTACGGCTGCACGTCCCTTGCCGACCCGCAATCGAACCTAACCCCACACCTTGCCGCCGTCGCGGCTCAAGGGGCGAACTTCACCAGTGCACGGTCGGTGTTGACCCACAGCACAAAGGCGATGTTCGCCCTGCTGACCGGCCGATACCCCAGCGTCTCGCAGGACATCATCGAGGCCGTGCCGCGGCCCCAACCCTGGGCATCCCTGGCCTCGATTCTCAGGCACAACTGCCGCTACCGCACCGCGTTCTTTCTCTCGGGCCAGGGCTCCTTCGAAGCCGCCCCCGGCCTTATGCACAACCTCGGCTACGAGAAATTCTGGGCCCGGGAAAACCTGCCCGATACGGACGCCTACATCGGCTATATGGCCGCCGACGAGTTCGCAATGCTGCCGGCCGTCACGCAGTGGCTCGACGCCGGCGACGCGCCCTTCCTGCTTACGCTTATGTGCTCGGTGACGCACGACCCCTACCAGGTCCCGAAGTGGTTCGCCGAACCCGCGGCCGACCTGCGCCAACGTTATCGCCAGACCATCCGATACACCGACACCTTTCTCGCCGCCCTCGACGCCGAACTGAAAAAACGCGGCCTCGCCGACGATACCATCCTCTGTATCATCAGCGACCACGGAGAAGGTTTCGGCGAGCACGGCCTCTTCGCACACGCCCGAATACCATTCGAAGAGGGCGTTCACATACCCTGGGTGATACGTGCACCCAAACTGGTCAAGCCCCAAACGACAATCACCGCTGCGGTCGGCTCAATCGACCTGACCCCGACGGTGCTTTCGCTGCTGGGATTCGACATCGCGGCAGCCGGCTTCGACGGCGTCAACGCCCTGGCCGCTGTACCCGCCGACAGGAAGGTCTTCTTCTCCGGGTGGATGCCGCAGGGACCCGCCGGATTTGTGAAAAACCAGCTCAAGTTTATCTACAACCCAGTCTCCGGAAAAGTCGTCACCTACGACCTCCGAACCGACCCTTACGAGCGCAGACCCCGCGAACTGACCGGCCCGGTCGCAAACGATCTCGCAACGGAGATAATCCGCTGGCAAAAAAGCACACGGCTGGCGCCGCCGCAACTCCGCAAAGGCAAGGACAGCTTCTACGGACACTGGCTGTGCCGCTGGAACAGCCGCCTGGCCTGGGCGAAATACCAAAAACCTGCAGATTGAACCGCCCCGTCGCCGCGAACCAGGCTCAGAGGCCTTCCATCCAGTCCGGCCAGACCGGTCCGGGTAGGTTCTGCGGGTTCCAGTTCCGGTGCCATTCGATATCCCACAACTCCTTCAGCCGAACCTTCCGCGCCGACAGGTCGCAAAAAAGACCGTTGTTGCCGGTCTTGTGGCGGTCGATGCAGAATCGCCTCATAAAGTTCGACGAGTCGCCGAAGTAGGCGTGCAGCCGGCTCAACGGCGGCTCATCGAAGTGGGTCGGATAGCCCTCGCACCAGTAGCAGTCCAGCATCAGCGGCACGCGGCCGGCGCCCTTGCTGGGCAGGCGCCTCCACCGGCGCGACCCGTCCTCTTCGCGATTGTACAGCCACGAGTTGATTCCGTAACTGCCGTACATCAGGTCGGTTGGGTACTTTACCCACAGACCCCAGGTGGAAAACACGCTGATCACGCTCCGCTC
>CAYSBK010000189.1:3113-4241 GCA_964429265.1 uncultured Pirellulales bacterium
GCAGCGCGCGATTTCATGTTCGCGGCCTGCCGGTCGCAACAGGCTCGCAGAAAAACCGGCCGACCGTGAAAGACCCGCAGATGGGCCGCGAGCTGTCGCTTTTACCACAACTGCAATTGCAGCTTGCCGTGGACGATGGCGGCAATCGCCGCAAGTATCAGCATAACCGCCGTAAGCTTCAACAGCCTGATATCCCTTTTGCGGTAGGTCTGCTTGAGCCTGGCCTTGAGCTGCTTTAGCTGTTGTTTGTCCTGTTTTTCGCTCATATTGCCTTTCCCGTGTACAAAGTAAGCCGGCCGGCTTGCTGGCCGGCCCATAAAGACTCACCCCTGCCCAATAAAACTATACCAAATGCTTCCGCCGGGCCCTAATTGGTCCGACACGGCCGGTGGTGAGTCTGCTTGAATCCTGCGTTTGTTTCTGTAGAATCGTCTGCGACGGTGGCGATATTATCGCAACAACCGCCGTGTCATACAGGCGGGGCAAAAACAAAAGCGCCGTACGCGGTGGCTTCGACGAGGTGGCCTATGACGAAAAAAGCCGTTGATGTCGTACTGCTGCCCGATGAGCACGTTACCGACGTTGCCATCGAGGCCAACGGTGCGCTCGTGGCCGGCGGCAATACCGAAATCATCCTCAACCGCAACGACTACCTGCCCCATATTTCGCTGGCGATGGGAACGCTGCACGACCGCGACCTGCCTGCCGTTGCGACCGTCCTGGAGGATATCGCACGCACCGTCCGCCTGCCGCGGCTGTGCGTGTTCGGGGTCAGCATTACCTGCAGCGGCTCCGGTAAGCTCATCAGCTCGCTGCTTATCCAGAAGACCGCCGGGCTGCAGGCTCTGCACGAGCGGGTTCTGCGTGAGCTGCAGACCTGGCTCGGCACCGATGCGACCGCTGAGATGTTTTATGACCCGGCGGAGGTGGCCGAGTCCTCGCTGTCGTGGGTCAAAAACTACAAGAAACAATCAAGCTATGAAATGTTCTTTCCGCACATAACGCTGGGCTACGGGCGTGTTACGGATGTACCCCTGCCGATCGAGTTCACGCCGACCAGCCTGGCGGTGTGTCATCTCGGCAACCATTGCACCTGCCGGGAAGTACTGGCATCCATCGACCTCGACC
>CAYSBK010000190.1:0-4197 GCA_964429265.1 uncultured Pirellulales bacterium
CTGCAGGAGCCGCTCGGCCTGCTGCTGGCCCAGAGCACCGACAAGCGTTTCGTTAAGAAAGCTTTTTATGTTTGCTACCTGCACGTCGGCCCGCTGGAGCGTGTCGATGAACTCCTGAATCACCTTCATTTGTGCGTTGCCGACGGAGCCGGCGGCCTGCATCCTTGCAAGCTCAATGCCCAGCATCTCGATATCCTCGGTGCTCAATCCCTTGATAAGCTCGGCTGCAGCCGACGAGTCGATGCTCAACAACAATGTGGCTGCCTTTTGTACGCCTGTCATCGCCATATTTTGTCACCCGCCGTTCGGCAACCGCCGGGTCCCGCCGGAGCTACTGTTGCTTCTCGGTCAGCCAGCTATAAAACAGCTCCCGGACCTTCTCGGGATCGGCCCGCAGGGCCTCGGCTAATTGTTTCCTGAGATTCAGCGATTTCGATTGCTCACCTGCACCGGGCAAGAGCCCGCCGACCTGGCCTGCCGGTAACTGGCTGGCTGAGGCCGCGGCGGCCTTTTTCCTTGCACCACCAAATATCTTCAAAACCAGAAACGCACATATCGCCATCACGCCCAGCGAGGCCTGCCTGGCAATTGCTATGTACCGTTGCCAGCTTGACTGCTGCTGGTCGATGAGCGGGGCGGGGGGACGGTAAAAACGGGCATTTACAACCTTCAGCGAGTCCGTATCCTTCAACCCCAGGGCCTTGGTGATGACTTCTTCCACGTCCGCGACGCTCATTATGGGCTGGGCCTGGGCACCGGCCTGTGACGCGTTGGCATCCGGCGGTGACAAGTCCACAAATGCCGCGACGGTCAGTGACTTTATCTCGCCCGGCACATCAACCCTCTGCTCAACCACCTTGCCGACGGCATATTCGGTAACGATGGTCTCGTCTTTTTTCGTTCCGACCGCCGGCGCCGCCTGGTTTCCGGAAGCGGGGGCAGGTTTGGTTTCGGAGCCGCTGGTGATTTCCTCCTTGGTAGGCACCCGCTTCGTCGGGTCGTAGATCTCCCTGACGATGCTGACGCTGTTCATATCAATGACTGCGCTGACTTCCACGGTTGCCCGGCCGGGTCCCAGGACGGTGGTAAGCATATCCTCAACTTTTCCGGCCAGGGTTTGCTCGACCCTCTCACGGTAATCCTGAACGGTGCCGACGCCCGGCAGCAAAGTTTCGTCCGAGCCGCCCGAAAGAAGTCTGCCCTGACTGTCTACGACGGTGATGTTCTCCGGCTTGAGTCGCTCGACGCTGCCGGCGACCAGGTGGGTAACCGCCGCGATGGTCGACCCGCTGGGGCGATAGCCCGGCTCAAGCTGAAGAACCACCGATGCCGTCGGCAAGCTCGATTCGGAGTTGAAGAGCGTCTGGTCGGAGGTAACGATGTGTACGCGGGCGTGAGAGACGCCCTCTATCATCTGAATGCTCTTGGCCAGTTCCTGTTCGAGGGCGCGTTTCAGGTTGACGTTCTGAACGAAGGGGCTTGTGCCGATCTTCTCTTCGTCGAACAGCCTGTAGCCGGGCTGCCGGGCGGCCGGCAAGCCCTCCTTGGCCATATCAAGGCGGAGCTGGTAAACCTGCTCGCTGGGCACGTAAATCGTCGTTCCACCGTCGCGTAGCTGGTAAGGTATATCCTTTTCGGCGATTTTCTCGGCTATCTTCGAGGCCTCGTCGACTGAAAGGCCCTGATAAAGCAGTCGCATATCGGGCTGCCTGGCCCAGCGGACCACCAGCACCGCCACGATGATGAATGTAAGCACCACCGCCGCAAGCAGTGCCCGCTGAATGAGGCTGACCCTCTGCCAGACCGCGTTTATTTTCTGTAACAAATCCATCGGTTCCCACTCGGGGGGTTATCTCGTCAAGCCGCTCAATAATCAACCCCGCGGCGCACACCTACAAGGGCATATTCATCGTCTGCTTGTAGGCCTCGATCAGCTTGTTCCTTACTCCGACCAACAGCTTGAAACTCATATCGGCCTTGGCAACGGCGGCAACGACCGAGGTTATGTCTTCACTCTTGCCGGCAAGCAGTTGCTTTATCGAGCTGTCCGACGATTGCTGCATCTGGTCGACTGCTTCGACATACTTGGCAACGGCCTTGACCGTCTCGGCGAATTGCGACTTCTTGCCGTCGGTGGTACCGGGCTTGGCGACGGCTTTGCCGGAGCCTGGTGTAATCGACGGGGGCATCGGCACCTGGCCCAGCCCGCCTGCAAACAGCCCTGTAGTAGGATTGATGCCTGCCATCTCAGACCTTTCACAAATCAACGCAGTAATTCGAGTGCCGTCTCGACCATCTGCTGGTATCGGCGCAACATAGTGGCGTTGGCCTGGTAGGCCCGCGCCGCAAGCGTCAGGTTCATCATTTCCACGGGAAGACTGACGTTGGGCATCAGCACGTAGCCGTTCTCGTCGGCCGCGGGATTACCCGGGTCATAAACCCTGGGAAAGGCGGTGGTGTCGGGAACGATCCGTTCGAGCTGGACGCCGGCAATTTCATCGGGGTCGGTGGTGAAGGTGACATCCTGTCTGCGGTATGGCCAGCCGTTACCGGCATCGGTGGTTCGCGCATTCGCGACGTTTGCCGTGATGACCTCCATACGTTTGGACTGGGCTCGCAGGCCGGAAACCGCTATATCCACCGGTCCGAAGATGCCGTCAATCTCCATAGCTGATTGTCCTTTCTACGCTGCAATCGGGCCGCGTGCAGGCGGCCCGGAATCACTGGTTCGTTCTTATGGCCATTTCCACCTGGGTGTACTTCTTCTTCAGCAGCCGCAGGTACGTCTTCTGGCGAAGGGCGTTCTTGACCAGTTGGCCGACTTCCGTTTCAAGGCTGACATCGTTTCCGTTGGGCTTGACCGGCGTTTCGCCCGGCTGGTAAACGACGGGCTCGAGCTTCTTGAGGTCCACCCTGCCTTTTGAAGCGAGCGCCTTGGCCAGGAGCTGCTCGAACTTGACGTCGAGGCGGCGATACCCGGCGGTGCCGAGGTTGGCCATATTGTTGGCAATGGCTTTCTGGCGGAGACTTTCGGCCCTCAAGCCAGCCTCAAGCAGCTCCACTATACTGGTTGTTGGAGGCATACTCTCTTTACCTGAAACGCGGCACCGATTCAGCCTGGGCCTGATACAGGTCCCCGGCACGGCGTTGTGCCATCGGCCCGTCGCCGGGGCGTATTTGCCGTACCTTGTCCATCGCGACAGCGTTGTGCAACAGCCGTGCCAGTGGCCGCCCGGCTGGGGTGGCGGTGGGCCTGTGGGCCTGTGCAGGCCGAAAAAACCGGTCCCCGGTTTGCGTCGTGCAGGAGTTGGGCACTTGTGGGCGTCAGGTTTCTATACACCCAGGCCCATTTCTGTACAGGCCGCATCGACCGCAGCGGTACTGTCCGGCCGGGTCGGTACCGCCCGGGGGGCCGGAGATTATTGCCGACCGCGCGGAACATTTCGCCGACCGGCCGGGCCCGGGTCGGACAGCCTGCACGGGCTGCTGTTCGTAACCTCTTTATTGGCGGGCACTTAGGGGACGTGAATGATTCACGCCCCGTTTCTGGCACGAAGGTTGCGACACTGCGGGCGGTAAGTATCAGGGCATCGTGACTATGAGTGCAAACGCGCTGGCAATTGTTGACTGTCTAATGCCGGCCGGGCTGGGGCAACAGCCGCAGCGGCTGCAGGGCGGACCGGCGTTCTCGGCCCGGCCACGACGGCCGGAACCGGATGCCGGCGGCTATCCGCAAAGGCCGGCGACGACCAGCGACCCGGCAGCATCAACGCCCGATAACACTGCGATTAGCGGTGACCAAGCGGGCTTACGTTGTGTGAAACCACCGACGGGGGACAATGGCAATACGGGCGGGATTGGCGGCAACCGGGGCGACAAGCCCCAACCGTCACAGAAAGACGACGCACAATCGGCCCCGGAACCGGTTCTCGTTCAGGAATGGCTGGCGGGGTATGCAGCGACGGCGCACGGCAATAACGGCACCTCGAGGGATATGCAGCCGAAAGCCGGGGCGGTGCTTGCTGAATCTCTGGCTGCCGCGCATAAAGCAGTGGTGCAGCCGGGTCCGGGGCAAGAGGCGGCGATAACCGAGACACAGCAACGCTCATGCAGCCTGCCGGCGGTCGCACCCGGGACCGGGATAGTACCGGCACGAGGCAACGACGCGCCGCAGTCTGCAGTTACAAATCTTCTGGC
>CAYSBK010000191.1:0-4167 GCA_964429265.1 uncultured Pirellulales bacterium
TAAAATGGCGTCCTATGGCCAAAGCTTATCGAAACATCCTGATAATAAAGCCCAGCTCCCTGGGCGATCTCGTTTTGGCCTTGCCGGCGTTGACCGCCCTGCGAAACACCTTCTCACAGGCAAGAATAAGCTGGCTGGTCCGTCCCGAGTTCGCCCCCCTGCTGCGGCACCATCCACATCTCCACGAAGTCATACTTTTCCACCGCAAGCTGCTCGGCAAGGCCTGGTTCCACCCACGGGCATTTGCGGAACTTCTGAACTTGGTTCGTTTGCTTCACCACAGAAGATTCGATGTTGTGTTCGATTTGCAGGGCTTATTCAGGTCAGCGGCCCTGGCCCGCGCAACCGGCGCCGCCGAAATATTCGGCACGGCCGACGCACGCGAGTTTGCACCGGCCTTCTACACCCATGTCATTGCCCCCGACAACCGCTGCACGCATCTCGTCGATTACTATATGAAAGTGGTCCGCGCAGCCGGTGCCGAAGCCGAAGAAGCTCAGTTCGTCCTACCCACAACCCCTGAGGCCGAACGCGCCGTAACCGCCCTGCTGAACGACTGCGGCATCGCAAACAACGATTACGCCGTGCTTATTCCCGGCTCGCGGCGTCCGGAAAAATGCTGGCCCATCGAACGTTTCGCACAAGTTGCTGAACGAATTTATGAACAATTCAAGCTGAACATCGTCGCTGTCGGCAGCGCCGCTGAGAAACCGCTGCTCGATGAACTGCGGCGGCTTTCAGCCGTTGACATTGTGAACCTGGCCGGGCGAACCACCCTCGAGCAACTCGTGGCACTGCTGAAAAATGCCGGCGTCGTTGTCACCAACGATACCGGCCCGGGACATATCGCCGCCGCACTTGGCAAGCCGATGGTGATGATATTCGGACGGGTCAATCCCGGCAGGCTGGCCCCCTACCGAAGGCCCGAATGCGTCGCCGCCGTCGAACCTTTCACGAGGCCGCCGGGAATCAGAAGCAACGACCGCAAATACGATGTTGACGCCGTCACCGTGGAGGCGGTGTATGAGAAGCTACTGAGCCAGCTCGATAGAGGTAATGCCCGTGGCGGCGACTGAAGGCTCCGGCCGGGTTAGAGGCCGGTTACGACCTCAACGCACCGGCGGCACAAATCCGGATGGTCGCCGTCGGCGCCGACAGTCGGCCAGTAGTTCCAGCAGCGCTGGCATTTGGGATGCGGGCTTTTGTCGGCAACGACCCTGACGCCTTGTTCTGCAGATTCAAGTTTGACTTCACTGACAATGCACAACGCCGCGAATTGCTCCAGGCCGAATCGCTCAAGCAGCCCTTTGAGTTCGGCATCGGCGCAGTAAACCGTCACCGACGCCTGCTGGTTGCTGCGGATTTTCTGCTGCTGCCTGAGATCTTCGAGCACGCGCAGGACCTCGTTGCGAAGCTCCATAAGCTTGTCCCATTTCGGCTGGTCGCTGCACCGGTCGATGGACTGGTCGACCTGCGGCATCGTCGCCAGGTGAACGCTGTCGGCATTCTGTGACTTGAACGGCATCGCCGACCAGGCCTCCTCGGCGGTGTGCACCAGTATCGGGGCCAGCAGCCGAACCAGCGAATCCAGGATATGGTACATCGCGGTCTGGGCGCTTCTGCGGGAAGGGCTGTCGGCGGCATCGCAATACAGCCGGTCCTTGAGAACATCGAGATAAATGCTGCTCATCTGCACCGTGCAGAAATTGTAAAGCAGCGCAAAGACCCGGTGAAAAACGTACTTCTCATATGCCTCGGTCACAGCGGCGATCAACTGCTGAAGCTGCTGCATAGCCCAGCGGTCGATCTCGAACATCCGCTCGTATGGCACGGCATCGGCGGCGGGATTGAAATCTGAGGTGTTGCCCAGCAGGTAGCGCAGGGTGTTTCGAATCTTGCGATAGGCGTCCTGCGTTCGTCCGATCAATTCATCAGTGCAGCGGACGTCCTCCTGGTAGTTGACGCTGGCCACCCACAGCCGAAGAATGTCGGAGCCGTACTTGGCGACTTCTTCCTGAGCGTTGACGTAGTTACCGAGCGACTTGGACTGCTTCATCCCGTTTTCGTCAACGGTAAAGCCGTGTGTGAGGACGGCCTTGAACGGCTCGCGGCCCCGGGCGCCAAGGGCCGGCAGCAGCGACAACTGGAACCAGCCGCGATGCTGGTCCGAACCTTCAAGGTACAAATCGACCGGTACTTCCCAGCCGCGTTTCAAGGCCGCGCTGTACCAGCTACAGCCCGACTCGAACCAGACGTCGAAGATGTTCTCTTCCTTTTGCAGGTCTTCGAAGTCGAAGCCTTCGGGCAGCTTGAAATCCTCACCGAGGATTTCTCGCGGGGAGTCGGTGAACCAACTGTCGGAGCCTTTTCGGGCGATGTGGCGGGCCACGGCGCGTACCGATTCGGCGGTCATAAGGCTTTCGCCCCGGGAGTTCACAAAGGCCGGTATGGGCAGGCCCCAGCTACGTTGCCTGCTGATGCACCAGTCGGGGCGGGATTCGAGCATACCGGCGATGCGTTTTTCGCCCCAGGCTGGTATCCACTTTACGTGCCGGATGCGTTCCAGAGCCAGTTGGCGGAGGCTCTTGCCAATGCCCGGCAACTCTTTATCAACACCGATGAACCACTGCTGGGTGGCGCGGAATATGACGGGGTCGTTGCTTCGCCAGCAATGCGGATAGCTGTGCACTATCTGCTGCCCGGCAAAGAGCCAGCCGTTCCTGCGGAGGTTGTCGTTCACAAGGGCGTCCACCTCCAGGACGTTCTTTCCCCTTAGCCAGTCGGGCACGGTATCGTCGTAGCAGCCGTCGTCGTTGACGGGGGAATAGGTTGCCAGGTTGTACTGCCTGCCCGACATATAGTCTTCCAGCCCGTGTCCGGGGGCTATGTGCACCAGGCCTGTGCCGTCGGCGGTGGTGACATACTCGGCACAGATAACCATATATGCGTCGCGGTCGGTGGGGTTGTTTTGTACGAACGGATGTCTGTAGCGCAATCCTTCCAGGGCAGCGCCCGGGACGGCCTTGTCAGTTATCCGGTAGCTGCCGGGCTGCAAGCCGGCGGCCTGGACGGCTGCTTCGATCCGCTCGGCGACCAGGACAGAGACGAAGCTTCTGCCGTTTTGCCGGTAGGCAATGGCCTTGTAGTGGAGGTGCGGATGGACGGCCACGGCCAGGTTGGCAGCCAGCGTCCAGGGGGTGGTGGTCCAAATCATAAGGCAGAGGTTCGCGGTCTCGGCCTGCCGTGCATCCACCAGGCCCAGCCCGACCAGTCGGGCAGCGCTGTCTTCGGTGAGGGGGAAGTTTACGAAGATGCTGGGAGAGGAGATGTCCTGGTATTCCAACTCGGCCTCTGCCAGGGCGGTTCGGCAGCCTGCGCACCAGTGAATGGGTTTCAACTGCTTAAACACCAACCCCTTGTCGACCAACTCGGCAAACACCTCCAGGATTCCCGCTTCATAAGCCGGGTCGAAGGTCAGGTACGGGTTTTTGAAATCGCCGAAGACGCCAAGCTGCCGGAATTGCTCGCTTTGAATCTTGACGTACTTCTCGGCATAGCGACGGCAGCGCCTGCGGATATCGAGCTTGTCGATGCGGCGGGCCTGCTCGCCGAGTTCCGCGACGACCTTCGATTCGATGGGCAGGCCGTGGCAGTCCCAGCCGGGTATGTACGGTGCGTCGAAGCCTGCCATCGTCTTGTACTTGACGACGAAATCCTTCAGGGTCTTGTTCAAGAGATGGCCCATATGGATGTCGCCGTTGGCGTACGGCGGGCCGTCGTGCAACGTAAAGACCGGCCTGCCCCGGCAACGGCGGCGCAGCAGGCTGTAAATGTCCATCTCGGCCCACTTGCGGCGCAGCCCGGGTTCGCGCTGCACGAGGTTGGCCTTCATTGCGAAGGTCGTCTTCGGCAGGTTCAGCGTCTGGCGGTATCCTTTGTCTTCGTTGCCGGACATTACGTTATCCCCGACGTCGATCGCGTAAAAGGCCACATATTATGCCGCGGCGCGGGGTCTGTCAACAAAATGATGCGTCGGCTCGGCTGGGGCCGCAAGCGGCGCTCGAATCAGCCGGGGTCGTGCAGCTATTGGCAACAAGCGGCGATTATTGATGCCTGTATTTCTAATGTTAATGAGCATGGGATGGCGGGTCGATATTATGAATTGTG
>CAYSBK010000192.1:0-4162 GCA_964429265.1 uncultured Pirellulales bacterium
CACCTGTTTTTGTTGTTAGTTGCACCACCGCATTATATCACTGGTACGCCCAAAAGGCAAACCCTGTTCGCCGCTCGAACCTCCTGTCGCCGCAAATTGGCAAGTGCATCCGCCAGACTACAAAAAAGAGGCAGGCTTTGGGCCTGCCTCTCTATTGGTGTCAAACCGGGTTGACCGCCGATCATGGGCATTTCTGGCTGCCCGTAGCCGGGACCCACGGTCCTGAACCAAAGCCCGCTTTCAGTACAAACAGGTCCGCGAGATTGATGGCACCGTCCTGCGTAAAGTCAGCGCAACACTCGTTGCCTAACCAAGGAGCGCTCTTGCCGAAATGCGTCTTCAGGCAGATCAGGTCCGCCAGGTTTACCCAACCGTCGCACGTGCAGTCCCCGCTGGGTTGACCCGCGCATTCAGCCGGGTCCCAGCAAGTTCCTATGATCGGGTCTGGGTCGGTGAACAGCATAAACGACATATCTTCGCTTTCGCCGGTTTGGTCGTAGAGTTCCCGCCAGGTCCATACCGGCTCGGGGCCGCCCATATCGACCACGCCGGTGACCGCATCGTCGTTGAATACGTGCTTGTGGTTGGTCCAGCCCCAGTCGTAGAGTGGGTCCGTATCCGGCCCGTACACTGCCGCGACGCTGAGCCAATAGATGTTGTTGACGTCTTCCTGGAAGAACCACACATCCCGCGGCAGCCGCACCGAGTACCTGAATACCGGCTCACGCGGACCGGGGATACCCCACGGCTGCTTGTCGAAGCCGACCAGCACCTCGTCGTAGTCGTAGGCCTGGTATTCCCAGATCAAATCGTTGGGATGGCTGAACGGCTCGGTCCCGCCGACCCTAACCCTTTTGCCCACCTCCAAATACGACGCATTACCACGCCAGACCACCCGCGTCAATTATTTGCCGTAGGTCTTTTTCGGGTCGTAAACCTTCTCCGCCACAAACTCGAGCTCTTTGCCCCCGCCGGGCTTGAGCCTCCGGTAGAAACAGCTCTGGTAGCCCACGTGGCATTGCCCCGCATCGACCGTAACCTTCAGCAGAATACAGTCCTGGTCGCAGTCCACCAGGATTTGCTCAACCTTCTGGGTATGGCCGCTCTGCTGGCCCTTGACCCATAGTTCCCCGCGCGACCGGCTGTAATAGGTGGCCTTGCCCGTCGCAATTGTCTGCTGCAGGGCCTGCCGGTTCATCCACGCCTGCATCAGCACCTCGCCGGTCTCCGCATCCTGTGCTATCGCGGGGATCAACCCCGCCCCGTCGAAATTGGGCGTAAACTCCAGACCCAACTCAAGTTCTTCTTTCGTCGGCATTTCCTGAACTCCAAGAGAAATTATGCTGACACCTTGCTGCTACCAGTTTTACAGCTTATCATCTCCCGGACAAGCTTTTTCGCACAAAAACAGCAAATGCAACGCACTAAACCGACCAGAACCGGCCAGCTGTTCCTGCTGTTGAGACTGCTGGTGGTGGCCGCCGGGTTGACCTGGGGTATCTGGTGGCTGGCCCACGACAACAGGTGGCGCGATTTCAGCAACGTCCTGCTTCAAATGAACCCCGCCGCGCTGGTGCTGTCTCTGGGCCTTTTCATAATCAGTATGTTCCTGATCGCACTGCGCTGGTGGCTGCTGCTGAAGACCCAGAATATCTTCATCAACTTCCGCGCCGCCGTCAAACTCTATATGCTGGGCTGGTTTTACAATAACTTTATGCCCAGCTCCGTCGGCGGCGACCTCATCAGGCTCTGGTACGTCACCAGGCACACCGATAAGAAGTTCGAGGCCGGCCTGAGCGTGCTGGTAGATAGGGCCGTCGGCCTGCTGAGCACCTTGTCCATCGCCGCTTTCTTCTACCTGGTTTTTCTGCGCGGCTCCGGACCACTGGCGGTTGAAAGGAAAGGTTCGGTCTTGCTTCCGTGGCTCGGTGCCCACCGAACCGCGGTGGCCTGGTTCGCAGCAGTGCTGGTGGCCGTAGCGGCGGTCCTGTGTCTGTCGGCCGCCGGCCGCCACCTGCTCGGCAAATGCACCCGCGCAGCGCTGCGACTTGCCTCCACGACGGTCCACAATACCGCCGCCGCAGCCAGGCTTTATTGCAGCAGGCCGTTGGTTATACTCGAAGCCTACGCAATTACGATCTTCCTGCAGCTTCTGGTGATAACCGGCTTCTGGGTTGTGGGAAAGACTATGGGTATTGCGACCCCGTTGAGCTACTATTATACGATTTTCACGCTGGTGTGGGTGCTGGCGGCCCTGCCGGTGAGCATCGGGGGGGCGGTGGTGGCCGAAGGTATCATCGTGGTACTTTTCAGGCGATATGCCGGACTCGAGGCCGAACCTGCCCTGGCCATAGCCCTGACCCAGAGAATCGTCTGGATGCTGGCGTCGATTCCGGGAGCCGTAATACACGTCAGCGGCGCCCACCTGCCGAAGGAGCCGCTCGGCGAAACCACCCCTACCGGCACACAGGATGGCTGAAGTGAAATTGAAGACCGCCATCGTCGGCCTGGCCGGCCCGGCCGCTGACCTGCTGGCTGCAGCCAGGCAAAGCGAGCGTACGGAGGTCGTCGCCGTCGCCGACGAGGACCGCCTGACCTGTGCAACAGTGGCCCGGCAATACGCCTGCGACGCCTATGAGGACTACAGGCAGCTCGTACTGCGAAGTGAACTCGACTGCGTGCTGGTGGACCTGCCGCCGGATAGAGCCGTCCGGTTTATCCGGCTTGCGATACGCAACGGCCTCCACGTGCTTATGCTCGGTCCGCCCGCTCGCAGCTTCGAACAGGCCGCCGAACTGACCCGACTTGCCGAGCACGCGAACGTCACATTCCACGTTTCCAACCCGGCTCGGTTCACCAAAGCATTCGCCAATTTCAAGAGCCTGGTCCAGGCCGATGCCGAGCAAAGTTGCCTGCTGCTGACCGCCAGTTGCCTCGTTGGTCCTGCCCGGTACCCGCCGCACCAGGAACCTGTTGCACCGCCGACCGGCGGTGTCTTGCTGACGGGCGGCTACGAATTTCTCGACCAGATCGTGCACTGCTTCGGCGTGCCGGACCAACTCTACGCCGCCACAACCGGCTCTGTCGGCGACAGACAGCAGCGAATCTACAGGGCTGAGGACTTTGCGGTGCTGACGCTGATATTCAGCAGGCGGTTCCTTGGAACCTTAACCGTCCGCAGAACCTCCGCCTCGCCCGCCCAGTTGATTGAGCTGCACTGCAGGGACCGGACGGTCGCCTACCGGCCGCTGGCCGGCACCGTCACGGAAACAACAGGCCGAAACAGCCGAAAATTACGAGCCCGCGACCCCTCCCTCGGCCTGGCCGCGGCCGTCGAAAACTTCGCCCTGAGCATTCTTGCGCCCGATAAAAACCCCCCTGCCTGTACAGCCAGCGATAATCTAAAGACCATGGCGGTAATCGAGGCCGCATACCTCTCGGCCAGGACCGGTTTTCCCGAGCAGCCCCGCCGAATACTGCAAATGGCTGGGTTGTCCCCGCCACAGGATAGTCTCCCGCAAGCCGCCGGAAAGAATCGTTGACAACCGGTCCTGCAGCGGCTATCGTGAACAAAGTCTGGCTGGTAACGGGAACCTTTGCATTTTTGGAGACTTGGTTATGGATGAAGGCAAGAAAAAAGTCCTCTTAATATGTTTGATCATTGGATGTCTTGCGCTGGCAGGTGTAATCACGGTTGCCACAAGGTCCGGACCGCGACCCGGAGAGGTGCCGCCGGAACTCAAAGGCAAGAAGATTTGGATGATCTGCACGAACCCAGACTGCGGCGCAAAGGTCCAGGTCGATATGTACGATTACTACAAGTACGGCGAAGATTACGTCAAGGAGCATCCCGGGACGCTGGTTGCCCCGCCTATGACCTGTCCGAAGTGCGGCCAGCCAAGCCTGGTAGAAGCGGTCAAGTGCCCCAAGTGCGGCGAGATCTTCGTGAAAGGTGGCCCCTCGCACCGAGGCGACTTCGCCGACCGCTGTCCCAAGTGCGGCTACAGCCAGACAGAAGAGAACAGAAAGCGCAAGGCGGCCGGTGGATAAAAACGCCGATAGCGCCACCGTTGTGCCCTTGTTGTGATTGTATTGGTTACTGCCGTTCGTTAGCTGGCGTACAGGCGTCGGGCGTAGTTGCGTCCATCGGCCTTCTAAGCCC
>CAYSBK010000193.1:0-4148 GCA_964429265.1 uncultured Pirellulales bacterium
GCGATCACGGTAACCGCGAACCGTTTCATCATTTGTGCTCTGGCGGGGCCGGCTTCAGGCAAAAAGGGCCTCCACAAAAAGCTCCGGGTCGAACTGGGCGATGTCTTCAGGCTTTTCGCCCAGCCCGACGAACTTCACCGGTATGTCGAGCTGGTCCTTGATGGCGATCACTATCCCGCCGCGGGCGGTGCCGTCGAGTTTGGCCAGGATTATCCCCGTTACGTTGATCGCGTCGGTGAACATCCGTGCCTGGGCGATGGCATTCTGGCCGGTTGTCGCGTCCAGCACCAGCAGCACCTCGTGCGGCGCCCCCTCGATCTTGCGGGCAGCCACATCCCGAATCTTCGTCAACTGCCTCATCAGGTCCTTCTGCGTATGCAGCCGCCCGGCGGTATCGAGAATCACCACGTCGGCGCCTCTGGCGACTGCCGCCTCGCAGGCGTCGAAAGCCACCGCCGCCGGGTCCCCGCCGGTCTTGTGCTTGACGATGTCGGCGCCGATACGCTCGGCCCACAGGCTCAATTGCTCCACGGCCGCGGCACGAAACGTGTCGCAGGCCGCCACGATTACCTTCTTGCCGTCCTTGTGGAGGATGTGCGCCAGTTTCGCTATGCTGGTGGTCTTGCCGCAGCCGTTGACGCCCGCCACCAGGATGACCGTGGGGCCGTTCTGGGCGAAGTGGACCTGTCGGTCGCGGTCGGGCCAGTAGTTCTTGATGTGCTGCTTGAGGAACGGAACGATGTCGTCCGTCGTGGCAATCTGCCTGCCGATGTAGGCGGTGCGCAGGTCTGAGATGAGCTTCTCGGTTGTTTCGACCCCTATGTCGTCGCTTATCAGCGTTTCTTCCAGCGCATCGAGCAGCTCATCGTCGATCTTCCTGCCCAGGCTCAGCACCGACGCCAGCGAGGAGCTTATCTTCTGGCGCGTCTTGCCGAGCCTTTGCTTGAAGAAATCCGTTGTCTTTGAAAAGATACCCATAGTCCGTACAGATGCTGGCTGCTCTGTGCCTATTGTCGCAAATACCGCCGCACATTTCAAGCCCAGCATTGCCGTGCTTACATTCTGCCGAATCCCCAAGCCGGCCTCGGCCGAACACAAGTCCCTCGCCTTGCCGTTATCTTACCAGCAGAACTCCCACCTCATAAGCCGCACCGGAAACCAAAATCGTCAGCCTTCGTACCCGCCCGCGATTTAACTATGGGCGATTTCATCAGAATATTTTCCATCCAGTGGCTACTCCTACAACATCAAGCCAATCAGACCGGGAATGACATCTGGCCGGATTTCTGTTCCGCATAGTAAAGACGCCTTTGCTGGTTAAACCGATTATCGACACCTGTATTTCTAATGTTAATTCGCATGGGACGCTGACGCATCGGCTGGTATCTCCGGTTCCACAAGAACACGGCGATTCGGCGGGAGCAGATCAGTATGCTTCCGCGATACCTGCCGGGGCGATGAGCAGCAGTTGGCGGGCAGGGCCGGTGCCGTGGCCAAAAGGTGCCGACAAACAATCCTTGCCTGGTTCGTTCATTCGTGCCACACAGTTGCCTGTCAAGCCCTGCTGATACACGTTACTTATGCAGGAACAAATAAATACAAGTTACCGGCCACATATTGCCTCAATTTTTTTTGGCCGGCCGGTGACGCGGCGGCGGTCATTCAAGGCCGAGCGTCTCTTCGAGTCCGAAGACGATGTTCATATTCTGAATCGCCTGGCCGGCCGCGCCCTTGACCAGGTTGTCGATCGCCGAGAAGACAACGACCGTGTTCTTGACGACGGTGGCGAAAACGTGGCAGTAATTCGTCCCGGCGACGTTCTTGACGTCTGGGGGCTGCGAGAGCACCTGGACGAAGGGTTCGTTCGCGTAAGAATCCCGGTAAAGCGTCGAAAGCTGCCGATCGGATACTTTGCGTTTCGGGCGGCAGTAAACGGTCGATAAGATGCCGCGGTCGAAGGGCCCGGCGTGCGGCTGAAACAGGACGGTGACCTTGGCGTCGGCGAGATGCGAGGCTATCTGCTCGATTTCGGGCATATGGCGGTGAGTGCCGATGCCGTAGGGGAAGAGGTTTTCGTTCATATTGGGGAAGTGGAACTTGGGGGAGGGGTTCCTGCCGGCGCCGGTGATGCCTGTGACGGCGTTTACGATGATCGAATCCGTTTCGACGAGGTTTTCCTTCAGCAGCGGCGCGATCGCCAGTATCGCACCGGTTGGATAGCAGCCGGGATTGGCCACGAGGGTGGCGTTTTGTATCTGTGAGCGGAACAGTTCCGGCAGGCCGAAGACCGCCCGCTCGATGTTGGCCTGGTCGGTGTGCTTTACGCCGTAAAACTGTTCGTAGATATTCACATCTTTGAGCCGGTAGTCGGCGCTGAAGTCTATGACCTTTACTTGCGCGTCGAGCAGTTTGGGTACGAACTGCATCGAGACCCTGTGCGGCAGGCAGCACAGCGCCACGTCCGCAACGTTGGCGAGCTTGTCGAGGTCCAGCGGCTCAATGGGCAGGTTGCAGCGTCCGGTGAACAGTGGGAATACTTCGTCGAGTGGGCCGCATTCCTCGGGCAGGGCCGTGAGGTAAACGCACCTGGCGTCGGGGTGGGCCAACAGTATTCGGATGGATTCGGCGCCGGTGTATCCGCTTGCACCTATTATCGCCACGCGTATCATAGTTTTTCTCCGTTAAGAAAAAAGCTGCCGGCGGTGATGGTCTCGGCAGCGGTTGTACAGGTCGCAGAAGGACGCCCAAGACTATCGCTTCGAGAACTGGAACCTTCTTCTTGCACCTCTCTGTCCGTACTTTTTTCTTTCGACCATTCTTCCGTCCCTGGTGAGGTGTCCGCCGTCGCGGAGGGGCTGGATGTAGTCCTGGCTGTAGTCTTTGAGTGCCCTTGCGATACCGAGCGAGACGGCGCCGGCCTGGCCGGTGGTGCCGCCGCCGCGGACGTTGACAAATACGTCGAAGGAGGATTCCGCCTGGACGGCCTTCAGTGGTGCGACGACTTTGAGCCTGTCCTGGTCCCGGCGGAAATAATCGTCGAGCTGCTTTTTGTTTATGAGCAGCTTTCCGTCGCCGGGCCTGATTCGTACGCGTGCGACGGATGTTTTCCTTCTGCCGGTACCCCAGTAGTAGCCGCCTTTCGGCTGGCCGGTGACAGCGGGTTGTTTGACGGCCTGGGCGGCGGGTTGTTCGTCGGTTGCGTCAGGTTGCGGCTGGGTTTTGGTTTCTTCTGTATCTGTCATATCGTCGGTCGTCTCCGGCAATGATTAATCGGTTGAAAGTTCGAGTTTCTGCGGCCTCTGTGCGTGATGCTGATGTTCGGGGCCTCGATAAACCTTGAGTCTCTTCAGCATTTTTCTTGCGAGCCTGTTCTTGGGCAGCATTCTTCTGACTGCAAGGGTGACGACCTTTTCGGGGCTTTTGGCCATCATTTCGGCAAAGGAGATTACCCTCTGGCCTCCGGGATAGCCGCTGTACCGCTGGTAGGTTTTCTGGGCGGGCTTGCGGCCGGTAAGCCTTACCTTTTCGGCGTTCACGACGATGACGAAGTCGCCGGTGTCGACGTGTGGGGTGTAGGTGGGCTTGTCTTTGCCCATCAATATGGTGGCGATTTTGGCGGCCATTCTGCCCAGAATGAGGCCGTCGGCATCAACCAGATGCCACTTTCGCTGAACGGTTTCTTTTGTGGCCATGAACGTTTTCATAGAGAAAGCCCTTGTACCATTTTCGAAACGGATAATGTTAGCGGTTTGGGCGGGCCTGTCAAGGTATTCCGCGGGCGATGGTGAAGATTTTCGCAGGGGGCGGTAGTGGCGATTTTGCCGAGGTTGCCCGGGTGGATTGGGTTTGATTGGCTTTGTTTTGTCCCATCACACCAAGTGTCCAATCGTCGTAAGTGCTTTTGGCATAAGGAGTTAGGTGAATTCCGGCGGACTTGACTTTGGCTTTGTTTTGCAGAAAAGGTGCCCGTTTGTGCGCGCCTTGGACGGGCCGGAGGAGCCGGGCGGCTAACGGCGGTGGGGGCGATGGCCTGCGTCGTGTTGATTTTTGTCAACATCGTCAGAACTCCTGGATGGGCATACCGGTAGCGGTGTCCTTCCACTATTGGGCCGACTTGCGCGTTTGTGCGCGAATTTCGCGATTGGGCG
>CAYSBK010000194.1:0-4137 GCA_964429265.1 uncultured Pirellulales bacterium
AACTACCGGGCCGGTTTCGATACGCGAATGAAGTTTTTCGATGCTGTGGCGTTCTACCTGCATCCCGAATACAGCTACGCCGCCCGCGATTCAGACGGGGACCTGACATTGATCGAAGCCTACGCGAAATTCCCGCTGGGGCACTGGGAAATCGAACTGGGCAGAGATTCGCTCTGGTGGGGCCCCGCCTACCACGGCTCGATGATAATGAGCAATAACGCCCGGGCTTT
Organism: uncultured Pirellulales bacterium; assembly: GCA_964429265.1. Taxonomy (GTDB): domain Bacteria; phylum Planctomycetota; class Phycisphaerae; order Sedimentisphaerales; family Anaerobacaceae; genus CAYSBK01. Next base: position 231 of record CAYSBK010000194.1, read on the forward strand.
CAAGATGGTCAAGGTCTCCAATCCGATGCCGGTGCAACTGCCGTGGGTGCTGGAGGTCCTGGGGCCTTTCAAGGCCACGTGGTTCCTGACCCGACTGGAATCTGACAGAGCGATCCCAAAAGCCAGGCTGACAGGCCTTCGACTCAACTTCAAGCCCAGACCGGAAGTCGAGCTGGGTATATCGCGGACCATAATGTTCGGCGGGTCGAACCGGCCGCACGTCGGCCTGGGCGACTACCTGGATATGTGGCGCCTGCAGGCCGAGCAGGAGCAGAACAACCAGCTTGCCGGCTTCGATGCATCGGTCATACTGCCGCTGCAGCAGCGGATGCTGCCCAGGTCGGTGAAGTTGTACACCGAGTTCGCTGGAGAAGATGAAGCGGGCGGTCTGCCGGCCAAGTGGGGCAGACTGTTCGGGGTGCAGCTAAACGACCTGTTTCGCAACGGTGCGACCGACCTGCGCATCGAATACGCCGACAACCACGTGTCAGGCCATCCCGACGTTTTCTACACGCACGGCATCTACCAGTCCGGCTATACCTACGAGGACCGGATAATCGGCCACCATATGGGTACCGATTCACGGGACCTGTTTTTGCGGGCCAGTCACTACCTGAGTAAGGACGTGGTCGTCGGCGCAGAGTTCGACCACCAGGTTACGGGGCTTTCATCGCAGCACCGGGACCGCGTGAATCAATTCGGGTTCGACGTGACGTTGTTTGTCGGCGACGACTGGCAACTGACTGCGAATTACCGGTACCAGGATTCGTCGCCGAGTTATAACCTGTTTGGTTTCAAGGTGGTCCGCCGTTTTTGAGCGGGTGGACATTTCAGCCTGCCACCAAGGAGCCTACCTGGTAGACCACCAGGGTCAGCAGATAAGCCACGGCTGTAAGGCCGAAGAATTGCAGACCTGCCAGGCTCCAGGAGTTTGTCTCCTGCCTGGTCATTGCGATGGTTGCCACGCAGGGGGCGTAAATCAGGCAAAACAGCATTACGCAGAAGGCCTGAAGGCCCGTATAATTTGAGCGGAGCTTTTCGCGCAGGGTGTCGGGGGCCGACGTGTCGTCGCCGACGGCGTAAACGATGGCCAGTTGCGAAACGAAGACCTCCTTGGCGGCCGTTGCGCCTATCAGTGCGGTTCCGATTTTCCAATCGAACCCGAGGGGCCTGATTGCCGGCTCTATCGCCCGGCCGAGTCTGCCGATGGCGGAGTATTCGAGTTTCAGTTTATGGGTGTCGTGCGGGGACAGACCAGCCAGTTTCGACTCGGCGGGCTTCGGCCAGGTGGTGGCGGCCCAGAGGATGACCGAGACGGCCAGGATGATGGTGCCGGCCTTTCGCAGATACATTGAGATATGTTGCCACATATGAATTGCAACGGCCCGGAGGGTCGGCATACGATACGGCGGCAGCTCCATCACGAAAGGCGTGGTGTGTCCCTTGAAGGTGGTCAGCCGCAGAACCTTGGCGCCGATTACCGCCAGCGCGATTCCGATCAGGTAAATCAGCCACAAGACGGGGCCTCGCCATTTCTCGGCAAAAAAAGCGGGAATGAATAATGCATATATAGTCAGCCGGGCACCGCAGCTCATCAGCGGTATAATCATAATGGTGGTGAGGCGGTTGCGCTTATTCTCAAGGATTCGGGTGGCCATAATGGCCGGAACGGAACAGCCGAAACCGATAAGCATAGGAATAAAGCTTTTTCCGTGCAGGCCGATTTTGTGCATAACGCGGTCCATAACGAAAGCAGCCCTGGCCATATACCCGGAGTACTCGAGAAAGGCTATGGCCAGAAACAGCAGCATAATGTTGGGCAGGAATGTCAGCACGCCGCCTACGCCGCTGATTATTCCATCGACAATCAGGGACTTGAGGATACTGTCGCTGCCGGCCGGCCACAATCCCGCGATGCCCCGGCCCAGTAGAGCAAAAGCCACCTCCAGCCAGCCCATCGGATACTGTGCGACCTTGAAGGTCAGTACGAACACCGCGAACATCAGCAACAGGAATATGGGCAGGCCCAGGTATCGATTGATGACGATCGTGTCGATGCGGTCGCTGAAGGTGTGTCGCATATCAACCGTTACTTTGACCGCTTCCTGGCAGGCTCCGGAGATGAAGCCATATCGGCGGTCGGCAATTACAATCTCCGGCTCGTCGCGGAACAGGGTCCTGAGCTGCTCGACGCATTGGTTGACGGTTTCGAGCAGAGGTTTGTTGCCGGCGACTTTGCGTGTTATCTCGCCGTCGGCTTCGAGCAATTTAACGGCCAGCCACCTCGTTCCGTAATGCTCTGCGAGGTCGGGCTGATGTTCCCGAATCGCCTGCTCAATCTGGTTGAGGGCCCGTTCTATTTCCGGGCCGTAGTTTATCCTGTAGGTGCGTGGTGTTCGAGGCTTCCGGGCGGTCGCGACTATCGCCTCAAGCAACGCGGTTCTGCCCTTCTGTTTGCTTGCGACGGTGGGGACTATCGGCACCTGCAAAAGGGCTGCAAGCCGTTCGAGGTCGAACAACAGCCCGTTCTTTCTTGCGACGTCGTACATATTAAAAGCAAGCACCAGCGGGGCGTTCAGTTCCATTAACTGCACGGCCAGATAGAGGTTTCGTTCAAGATTTGAAGCGTCGATGATGTCCACGACGACGTCGGGCTTTTGCTCGATGATGAAGTTTCTGGCCAGTCGCTCTTCGGTCGATTGCGCGGTGAGGCTGTATGTGCCGGGCAAATCGACGAAGGTAATCTCGTAATCCTCGTAGCGGCAGCGGCCCCGTTTTTCTTCCACGGTAACACCGGGGTAGTTGCCGACCCGCTGGTGCGTGCCGGTGAGCATATTGAAGACGGTGGTCTTGCCGCTGTTGGGGTTGCCGGCAAGGGCCACGGTGATCCGCCTTGTCTTCTCGGCCGCCGTGGTCGTCGCCCGGTTTTCCGAGTTTTTTCCCATTGCAACCAACGTGCAGCTAAGCGCCGCTCGGCTGGGGGGCGGCCACCATAATCTTGTGTGCCACGCCGCGGCCCAGCATTATTTTCGAGTTCCTGACGGCTATAACAAACGGCCCGGGATGAGTATTTCTCAGCACCGTGACCTCAACGCCGGGCAGGATGCCCATCGCCGCCAGCCTGCTGTTCAATCCGCGACCGGCGTCAATGGCTGTGACCTTTGCCGTTGTCCCTTCGGGAAGCTGGGACAGCGGAACCGTCTGCCTGAGAGGCACGTGGTCTTTTCCGGGCTGTTCGTTTTCTGGTTGTGTCATACTTGGACCTTTCACGGCAGAACTTCGCGAATTGCCTGGCAAAATCGACGCCTTGTTGGCGGCTGGCGGTGGCAAACTCAACAAAAAACAGTAACTTTGAAATGACTTTCGGTCCGAGTGAATGCTCGGCCCGACAGGCCGCCCGCTGGGCCGTCTTGTCGTCGATACCGAGCACGTTGACGAAGAAGGACCTCAGGACGTTGTGTCTTTCGACGATCTCGGCGGCGGCTGTTTTTCCCGCCTCGGTGAGTGTAACAAAGTCGTAGGGCTTGTAATTCGCCAAGCCCTTGTCTTTGAGCACTCGCAGCGCCTGGGTCACCGAGGCCTTTGAAACACCGAGCGAGCCGGCTATATCTTTGCTGCGGGCAACGCTGGAGTCCAAGGTCAGGTTGTAGATGGCCTCGATATAGTCTTCCAGCGAAGCACTCAGTCGCTGTTTCGAGGATGCAGGCATACGATTCATTCTTTCCGATATTGTATAGCAAGCCTAATATAGTTAGGTTTGCCTAACTCGTCAAGGTCTTTTTGCGCGGAAAATCCTGACTCTCGAGATTCCGGCCGTAATCGCCGTTGCCGGGGCCTTCTGCAGGGGGTGGTGGCCGTGCCGTCGGATTTTCCGTCCAATTTTCGCGGGCGTACACCTGCACGGCTC
>CAYSBK010000195.1:0-4098 GCA_964429265.1 uncultured Pirellulales bacterium
AGGTGACCGGCTGGGACGAGATACGCACCTTCAGGATAGAGGTCCGAAATACCCGCGACTTGACTGTGAAGGTCGAGATAAAGCGCAACTTCAAGACCCAGTACTGGGACATAAGACAAAGTGTGCAGGTCGGTGAGTTTGAGAAGGTCGATAAGGACACGGTCAAGTTCACGCTCGTGCTTGAGCCGCATTCCAGGAAGCAGTTCAGCTACACTGTGCGAACCTACCACGGCACGAGACAGCAAAAGGTAATCCGGGAAAGTAGCTTGAAATGAAGACCTATTCGAAGTACATAGCGCTTATTCTGGCAGTCTCGGCGATCTTGGTCGGTATAGCAACGAGCCGTGGGCATCGCGATGATCTCTCGGGCCATAAGGCGATTGTTGAAGGCAACAATCGTTTTGCCCTCGAGCTTTACGCAGGGCTTCTGCAGGACCCCGAGGCTCTGCGGCAGGGGGGCAACGTATTTTTCTCGCCTTACAGCATATCGACGGCCCTGGCGATGACGTATGCCGGCGCACGTGGTGAAACCGCAAAACAGATGGCCAAGACCTTGCGCTTTACCCTTGGCCAGCAGCAACTTCATCGGGCCTTTGGCTCGCATATAAGGCGCCTGAACGAGCAGGGGAAAAAAGGCAACTACGAATTGGCCGTTGCAAACGCACTGTGGGGTCAGACCGGTTACACGTTTCTCGACAGCTTCTTGCGTCTCTTGGAGAGGACTTACGGTGCCGGACTGAAGGAGGTCGACTTTGCAGGTGCCACCGAACAGGCCCGGCTGACAATAAACAAATGGGTCGAAGACAAGACAAAGGAAAGAATAAGAGACCTTATAAGGCCCGGCGTTCTTAATGAGCTTACCACGCTGGTCCTGACCAATGCGATTTATTTCAAGGGCGACTGGCTAAGCAAGTTCGACGAGGACAACACCAGAGCCCGGCCGTTCCACATCAGCAGCGATAGGAGCATCAATGTGCCGATGATGTACCAGAGCCAGAAGTTCAACTACGCCGACAGAGAAAACCTGCAGATTCTGGAGCTGCCTTATAAGGGCGGTGACCTCAGTATGATAGTGCTGCTGCCCAAGCAGGTTGATGGAATCTCTAATCTGGAGAGATCACTTACAGTTGAAAAGTTGAAGCTTTGGCTGAAAGCCCTTCGGTCTCGAAAGGTTAACGTTTTTCTGCCGAAATTCAAGCTCACCTGGGGCGCGTACGACCTTACGAGGCTGCTGGGGAGAATGGGGATGAAGGATGCGTTTTCGCTGCCGCCTGCCGATTTCTCCGGTATCACGGGGAAAAAAGACTTGTTTATTAGCAACGTAGTGCACAAAGCGTTCGTGGCGGTGGATGAGGAAGGTACTGAAGCGGCAGCCGCAACCGCAGTGGCGTTTCGCAAATTAGCCGTTGTGGACGTTCCGGTATTTCGTGCCGACCATCCGTTTGTGTTTATGATACGCGATAATCAATCAGGTGCGATTCTCTTTATGGGGCGCGTTGTGAACCCCGCCGAAGCGGGTTAGTGAAAGAAATATGGTGTGGTCAAATAGTTTTTAGGAGAACCAGTTATGAATGGCAAAAAAATCAAATTATTGGCAGCGGTGGTGTTGACTGTCTGCTGCGGACTTGCACAGGCGAGGATCAAGCTGGTGGCGCTTCCGGAACGGGCGGCCACGGTGATTCGCCTGGATAACCCGCAGGCGACGCTCATCGAGGAAGAGCGGGTGCTGACGCTACAGCAGGGGCTGAACAAGGTCGATTTCTCCTGGAAGGCGGTCAATATCGACGCCGATTCTATCCGCCTTAACGTCCTCGACCACCCCGACAAGGTCAGGTTGCTGAACGTCAGCTACCCGCCGAACGAGGCGGCCCTTGTCTGGGAGATCGCCAGCGACGGAAGCTACGCCGAGACCGTGCGGATAAGCTATCTGTTGCGGAACATCGACCGGCTGATTACCTACAAGGCCGTTGCCGACAAGGAAGAGTCGAAGGTGGACCTGAAGAGCTTTCTGGTTCTGCGGAACTTTTCCGGCGAGGATTTCGAGAACGCCCGCGTGCTTCTGGATTACGGCGAGGCCTTCGAGAAGGGCATCAACCACGAAGAGACCAAGCGAATGCTGTTTCTGAAAAAGCCGAACGTACCGATCACCAAGGTCTGGACGTTCGACGCAGCCAAGCTGCCCTGGGACCCGGAAGAGCTGGAGAACAAGAACGTCGGCATCCCCGTCAGCTATCGAATCGTAAACAACGCCGAAAGCGGCCTCGGTGAGTTTGCACTTTGGGGAGGAAAAGCGCGAATCTTCCAGGATGACGGCCATAACAGCACCATCTTCCTCGGCGAGGACATCGCGCCGATGGTACCGGTCGGCGAAAAGATGGAGCTTTACATCGGCGACAGCAGGGACATCGTCGTCACCCAGCACAAGATGCAGGAAAACCGGATCAATATCCGAAGGGACACCAGCGGCGGTACCGTGCTTTACGACACCGACGAAATCGTCACGGTCAAGATAGAGAACTTCAAGGACAAACCAGCCGTCCTTACGCTTATCGAGCACATACCGGGACAATGGGATATGGAAAGCTGCACGATGGACGGCCGCAAAATCGATTACGAAAAGAAGGACGCCTATACGCTGCGGTTCGAGATTGAGCTTGCCGCTCGCAGCGAAGAAGGCCCAGCGGTCAAGAACCTGGAAATGCACTATCACCGCCGCAACGTCGCTGAGGATAACACTATAATCAGAATGCGTCACATAAGACGCCACGGCTACTGAATCTTACAGGAGAACCAAAATGAAACGGCTTACTATTTCGCTTGCGATAACCGTCCTGACCGCCGGCGTTGCCTTTGCCAAGGTGGATTTGGTTACGCTGCCGGGGCGGGATACGGTGCAGCTTACGATTTACAACTCGGCCGATTTGACGCTCGTGCGGGAAACCCGCGCGCTTACCCTCAAACAAGGCGCCAACAAGCTGCAGTTCTCCTGGGCCAATACGCTGATAGACCCCACCAGCCTGGAGATGCTGCCAAAGGCCGAAGCCGACCGGATCGATATTTCCGATTTGACCTACCCGCCGAGGGTCCGCAATCTCGGCCTGTGGAATATCGAAAGCGGCGTGGCCGGCAAGGTCCCGGTCGAGATTACGTATCTGACCAGCGGCCTATCCTGGCGGGCGTTCTATATGGGTACGCTCACCGAAGATGAGAAGGCGATGCGGCTCAAATGTTACGTTCGTGTAACCAACAATAGCGGCGAGGACTACGAGAACGCCCAGGTCCGCCTGATTGTCGGAGTCGTCCACATCCTCGACGAGATAGCCAAACTTGCCCGCAGGCACTATCCATACGGTAGTCCGGGTGAGCCCGTCCGGTTGCAGGTGGAATGGGGCGGGATACCTGACGAGCAGACACGGGCAGTAGCCTTCGGGACGTTCGACCAAGCCTACAAAGCCGCGGCTGCAGCACCCAAGGCAATCAAGAAAGAAGGTCTCAGCGAGTACTTCCTCTACACGATCGAGGGCACCGAGACCATACCGACCGGCTGGTCGAAAAGGCTGCTCAGCTTCGATAAAAGCGACGTGCCGGTGATCAATCTCTACAAGTACGAGCAGGAAAGATACGGCAACAACGTCGTCCGCTTCCTCAGCTTCAAGAACGATACCGAGCACAAGCTGGGCGAAACACCCATCCCCGGCGGGGTGCTGAAGGTCTTCCGAACGGTTGATACGGCAGGGCATCTGGCGTACGTGGGCCAGTCCGCCTTCAAGTACATCCCCGTCGATGAAGATGTGGAGCTGAATCTCGGTCCCGTCCGCGACATCGTCGTAGAGCCTACGCTGATAGATTACAAGACCGAAAACTACGAGTTCGACAACTCACTGCAGGTGACGGGCTGGGACGAGATACGCACCTTCAGGATAGAGGTCCGAAATACCCGCGACTTGGCGGTTAAGGTCGAGATAAAACGCAACTTCGAGACCCAGCACTGGGACATCGCTCGAAGCGGCGACACCGGCCGGTACGAAAAGGTGGATAAGGATACGGTCAAGTTTACACTGGTGCTCGAGCCGCATTCCAAGAAGCAGTTCGGATACA
>CAYSBK010000196.1:0-4093 GCA_964429265.1 uncultured Pirellulales bacterium
GGGGATTCGAGGTGCGGCGGGGCAGGTGAGAGAGTATCGACGAACGATTCTCAGCAACGGCAGGGGGGAGGTTTTGCTTTTGGCGGGGAGGATTTTGTGCTAAAGTGTCGAAAACGTCGGCCCGGGGCAAAGACGCTTCAAGTGTTCGGCCCGGGAATTTCGATATACATAAGAGGATTGGTCAAGCAGGCCAGAGGCAAGGATGCAGATAACCGATGTCAGCAGCAAGATTGCGACAGGCGCCGCCGGCGGCGACCGGCTGAAGGTGGCCGGGATGCGGTTTCACTTCATCGGGGCAGGCGGGATAGGGATGAGCGGCCTGGCGAAGGTTCTGCTGAAAAACGGGGGGATTGTTACAGGGTCGGACCAGACGGCCACGGCGGTGACCGAGGCCCTGTGCGGGATGGGCGCCGAGATCAGGATAGGGCACAGGCAGGCCAACGTCCACCCGAAGACGCACGCGGTGGTCGTTTCGGCGGCGATAAAGCCGGACAATCCGGAATTGCGGCTTGCCCGCGCCAACGGCTGCAGGATTTACAAGTACGCCGAGCTGCTCGGTGAGCTGATGAACTATTACCGGGGCATCGCGGTCAGCGGGACGCACGGCAAAAGCACGACCACCGCCTGGCTGGCGTGGTGCCTCGAACAGGCGGGGCGAAGCCCGGGCTTCATCGTGGGAGCCGACGTGCCGCAGATGGGAGGCTCTTCGGGCGTGGGCGAGGGCGAGTTTTTCGTGGCCGAGGCGTGCGAATACGACCGCAGTTTCCTGAACTTAAGGGCGGAGATCGCCGCGATACTGAACATCGAGCCTGACCACCTGGATTACTACCGGGACATCGACGAGATCGTCGAGGCGTTCGAGCAATTTGCATCGGCGATCAAGCCCGGCGGGGTTCTGGTCGCCAACGCCGAGGACGCCAATGCAGCGGGGATAATGTCGCGGCTGGCCGACGAGGTTCGCTGCGAGAGTTTCGGGTTCGGCCAGGGCTGCGTTTTTCGCGCAGCCAACCTGGCGGAAGTCGATGGGTTGTACAGCTTCGACGTTTATCATAACGGGCGGCTGCTGGGCAGAACAAGTATCGGCCTGCCGGGCAGACACAACGTGCTCAACGGCCTTGCCGTGGTGGCGATGGGAATAAACGCCGGGCTGGATGGGGGCGAGCTGCTTGAATTGCTGGGCGGGTTCGAAGGCGCCGACCGGCGGTTGATGTTCAAGGGCCGGGTCAATGACGTGACAATTCTGGATGATTATGCGCATCATCCTACCGAGATACGGGCCAGTCTGGATGCTATTCGTCGGCGGTACAGGCCGCGGCGGATATGGTGCGTCTTTCAGCCGCACCAGTACAGTCGGACAAGGTTTTTGCTGGATGATTTCGCCGAGAGTTTCAGTCTTGCCGACGTGACTATCATTCCGGAGATCTATTTCGTGCGTGACTCCCAGCAAAGCAGACGACAGGTCAATTCGGAGATTCTTGTTGAGCGTATACGCGCCGGGGGCAGCGAGGCGGTTTTCATCGAGAGCTTCGGGGGGATTTGCGACTACCTGCTGGAAAACGTCGGCCCAGGCGAACTGGTGGTGACGATGGGTGCGGGGGACGTATGGAAGGTTGCAGATGAATATATTCGCCGGCTTAGAGAAGATAGTTGAGACGGATTACCCGCTGGCAAGGTGCACGTGGTATCGCCTGGGCGGGCCGGCGGACTATTTTATTCAGCCGCAAAACACTGAGCAGCTACGGGAGGTTGTCCAGAGGTGCAATGAAAACAACCTTCGTTACTACGTTATCGGCTCGGGCACGAACGTGCTTGTAAGCGACGAAGGAGTGCGGGGGGCGGTTATCAGGCTTTCTGCATCGCAGTTCCGCCGCAGCAGCTTCAAGGGCGAACTACTGACGGCCTGGGCCGGCGCCGAGCTTGGCAAACTCGTTCGGGAGTCGGCGCAGAAGGGTCTGTCGGGGCTTGAGGCACTAACGGGCATCCCCGGCTCGGTAGGGGGGGCGGTCAAGATGAACGCCGGCGGGCGGTTCGGCGACATAGGGTCGGTGGTGGAATCGGTCACCCTGATGGACCACCAGGGAAACGTATTCGAGAAAAGCAAGCCCGAGCTGACCTTTGATTATCGCAGGACAAACATCACGGCGAGATTCATTCTAAGCGCGAAGATGAAGCTGACGCCGGCCGAGCCGGAGCAGATTCTGCGGACCATCAAGGAGGTGTGGATATACAAGGAGAACAACCAGCCGCCGTTGAATACGCGCAACAGCGGGTGCGTGTTCAAGAATCCCGGCGGCACGCCGGCCGGCATCCTGATCGACCGTGCGGGGCTGAAGGGCCTTCGCGTCGGCGGAGCGGTGGTAAGCGACAAGCACGCCAACTTCATTATCGCCGAGGAAGGCTGTACCAGCCGGGACATTGTGCGGCTGATGGAGATAATCAGGGAAAAGGTGAAAGAGAAGTTCGGTGTCGAGCTGGAAAACGAGCTCGAGATATGGAGTTAGCCGATGCCCGTTGAACCGGCCAAAGACTGCGAGGCTTCCACGGCACGGGCCGGTTTGAAGGTCTGCGTACTTATGGGGGGCGTCGGCGGCGAGCGCCAGGTGAGCCTTGAGAGCGGCCGGTGCGTCGCCGAGGCTTTGAGGCGGGCGGGCGTTGACGTGTTTGCCGCCGATGTAGACCCTGAGAGGCTGGATGTGCTGGGACGGTGCGACGTGGACGTGTTCTTCGTGGCGTTGCACGGACAGTTCGGGGAAGACGGCGTTCTGCAGCAGATACTCGAAGACAGGTCGCTGGTTTATACCGGCAGCGGGCCGCAGGCAAGTCGGCTGGCGTTCGACAAGTGGGCTGCGAAGCAGTTGTTCGCGCAGGCGGGGATACCGACGCCGCCGGCGGTCAGGTACGACCCCGGCGAGAACGCCGGTGAGCTTCGTGAAAAGCTTTTGCCGCTTGGCGAGCGATACGTGGTCAAGCCTCTGCGCCAGGGCAGCACAATAGGGGTGAGCATCGAGGAAACGCCGCAGGCGGCGGCGGAGGCGGCCCGGCGGTGTTACGAGCGTTTCGGCGAATGCATGATCGAACGATACGTGCCGGGGCGGGAGGTTACCGTTGGGATATTGCTGGGCCGGGCGTTGCCGATTATCGAAATAAGAAGCGCCGGCGGTTTCTATGATTACCACGCCAAGTACGTCGACGAGCGTACGCGGTTCCTTTTCGATACGATCGAAGACAAGGTGCTGGCCGGGCGAATCCAGCAGGCGGGGCTTGAATGTTTCAATGTTCTGGGGTGTCGGCACCTCGGCCGGGTTGATTTTATACTCGGCGACGATGGGCGGTACTACGTGCTGGAACTCAACACTATCCCCGGTATGACGGAGCATTCGCTGTTGCCCAAGGCGGCGGCGAAGGCGGGGATTTCGATGAGCCGACTGTGCGTCAGCGTGGTGGAATCGGCGGTGGCCGGTAAGAGCGGGCGTTGCTGCGCGGCGGCAGGAGGTAGTAAGTAGTGGCCAGAAGGAAGAAGAAGAGGTCAACGAAAAGCAGGGCGGTGGTGTTGAAGATGGCCGGCTCAAGCCAGAAGAAAAGGAAGCGCAACGGTAGCGGGGCAGGCCCGCGTCTGAAGGCGGTGGGGGCGACGATACTGGCTGGTATCGTGGCTGCGGGGCTTGTTGCCGCGGTTGGTGCGGGTTTTATGTTTCTCGAGCGTTACGTCGGCCGGGTCGAGGCGGCCGAGCAACGAGTGACGACGATAGAACTGGTGGATGTCCCGGCCTGGGTGAGCAAGCAGCTCGAGGCGAAGGTGTATGCGGCGGCGACGGCGGGTATCGACGATTTCAAGCTGGACAAGTCGCTGGCCCGGATGATTCAGCAAAACGTGAGCCGGTCGGTCTGCTGGCTCGACGAGGTACGGGTGGTGACTACTCATCGCAGCATCCGCATCAGCGGACGATGGCGACAGCCGGTTGCACTGGTTAAGCTGGGGGTTCGCAGGTTTTACGTTGACGCGGAGATGGTGGTACTGGATTACGTGCCGCTGGATGATCCGCCGATTGTGAAGGTGACGGGGCTTTCGGCGTTGCCGCAGATGCCGGAACCG
>CAYSBK010000197.1:0-3978 GCA_964429265.1 uncultured Pirellulales bacterium
ACCGTGCTTTATGAAGATTCTTGCGGCGTTTCATTGTCTGATTCTCCACGCATACTTCTTGGACGGCCCGGTTGGTTCGGCTTCTCTCAGCCAGGCAGAAGGTGTCCCTTCCAGGGATGTAACAGCCGGTGCGTTATTTGCATTTTACCCAAATGGCCGGTAAAATCAAGGCGTTCAATGTGCAAGAACCACAAGCTCAGACGCTGCTGCAAGACCGGTAGCTGCACTTTACCGCTGCTGCCGGCGCGGCGGTAAGTTGTTTACCGAAAGGTTTTTGATGACTCTGAGAAGCAGGCGGGCATTGCCGCGATTTTTGCTGGTGGCGTACTGGGTTACGATCTTCATCCTGGCGCATATTCCGATTCCGGATGTTGTTTACAGGGCACAGGTCTCCGACAAGAGCATCCATATGCTGGCGTACCTGATACTGACGTTTTTGCTTTGGGTCTCGGTGGGCACGACCGAAAGGGTCAATTGGGGCACAGCCCGAGTTTGGTGGATAATTGCGGCGGTGGTATGCTATGCGACGGCAGATGAGCTGCTGCAGCAGTGGGCGGGGCGCAACTGCGACGTAGCAGATTTTTCAGCGAATGTGGGAGGTATGTTCGGCGCTTTGGGTCTGCTGACATTTCTTTCGCTGCGGTCTGCCCTGCTGGTGATGGTCAGTACGGTGGTGTTTGTGCTTGCGAATGTGGCCAGGGCCGACCTTTCGCGGTTGCTGCCGGTTGCAAGCGTGGTCTTTTACGCGGCGGAGTACGTGGTGCTGACGGCGGTCTGGGCGCGGTACCTGGCGGGCCTGGTGACCGGGTCGCTGAGCGTCAAGCGGCTGCTTGCGATGGTGAGTTTTCCGGCGGCGATGATAGCAGCGGTAGAGGTTTTTTCAGTTGTTATAGGGCGGGGCTTGCGTCCGTGGCGTGCCGGCGGCTCCGCGGCCGGTTGTATCATCTGTATCGCAGCGATGGTTCTTTTCAACACGCTGGCCCGTGGTGCGGTGGCTGCGAGATCTGAAAGGCCGATATAACGGGTCGCCTATCAACACAAGCTGCCAGGAGTTGAACGGTTTTGTCCGGTAGTATGCTTCAACAAGACATCGCCCGTCGAACAGCTCGCGAAAAAATGCACTTGGCTCCGGAAAGGCGTGAAGGTAGGGTTCGGCGACCGCACCAATGGTGGCGGTTACTCCGTCGCGGAGCATAGCAGCACACCACTGAGTGCTGGTTGGGTCGTGCAGGTCAACCGCTTCAAGGCTTGAGATGTGGTAGCCGATCGCGCCGTCAACGAAGTCGAAGGCGTCGACGTATTGCTGCAGGCTGTACCAGCCGCAATAGATGGCAGTTTGGGGGCACCGGCCCGGCTGGAAAAGTTGTTCGGTTCGTTCCACTTTTACGGGTAGCCGGCCGCTTGCTCTTATCAGCGTTGCCAGGTCTCGCAGTGAACGGTCGTAGTAGCCGGGCGTGTAGGCTCTCGTGTCGGTGGGCAATCCCCGGCAGTCTATGTATGCGGTTCCGGAAAGGGATTTGCTCTCGGCTGCAAGGGCCTTGTCCACCAGCGAGATTGCAATTTCGGGGCTGGGGCCGTCGAGGCGGGCAACCATCAGTACGTCCGCACTCATCAGGGAGGCCTTACTATAGAAGGGGTTTGGCTGCCATCGGTAGAGTTCGTAATCCTCGCATAGGACCATCGACAGTTCGCTGTCGACCGATGCGCCGGTTTCTTTGCCGGTGATGCGGTCTACCTGCGCTCGCAGTGTGCGCAGTTTCGCGCGCAGTTGACTTTTGCGCTGCTGAGATGGGCGGTCGGCTTTGGATTGCAGGTTTTTGATTTGCTTTTCGAGCCGGCCCGCCTGGAGCCGCAATTCTGGTAGTTTGTGCATCTCGGTCCTAAGCGGGCCTCGCGGACCGACTCTCAGCGGCACGCCATAAACCGTCAACAGGCATCCTATTTCCATCGGAAAGCGATTGCGAGTCAGTTCGCGGCGGATGGGTTCGGCCAGCTTTTTTTCGTAGTCGTCCCTGCTGATATCGTCTTCGAGCTTCGGTGACAGGTCAAGGGCGAGGATATTGCGGCGGCCAATCCCCCGACGGTTGCAGTAATGTCGGGCAACCCGTATCGAGTCGGGCAGGTTGGCGTTGGCTATAATTAGGATTTCGCTGCCCTGCAGTGCAAATGCAGGTGCGTGCAGCGCCGCAGCCAGAATCAGAAACGCATTTGCAACCAAACCGGTCCTGTTCATCGTGATTTGCAACGGGCGTGAATTATCGTAGAAAAAATGTCGCCCCACGCCGGATGTAAAGATGCCAAGGCGGCCTGGTGATTGAGGGCGTCGGCGTCAGACGGTGATGTCTTGCCGGTCGCAAATGGGTGCATCGTCGACAGGCGGCCCGTAGTCGTCGAGCCAACAGGCAGCGGGATTGCTTTTGAAGACCATAAACCTGCCGCTGTCGGCGTCCTTTGCGGCGCGGTGATACTTGAAATAGACGCGGTCCTTGGTTTTACCGAGGATTTCTATCTTCCCGGTGGCGTGTGACATCGTGTAGCGTGCCCGCTTGGCCAGGCCGGAGACCATCGATTTTGCCCGTTCAACTATCTCGTAGCCTTCCTCGATGGGTACGGCGTACGCCTTGTTGCCGACGGCGGGTCGGCACTGGAAGATGTAGTATGGAATGACGCCCGCAAAAGACAGTTTCTTTAGCAGTTCCGCCAGGACCTCAGGCTTGTCGTTGACGCCGCGTATCAGCGGTGTCTGGTTGGCCAGTTTCGCCCCCGCAGCCTGCAGCAAAGCTGCACCCTCAATCGCAACATCGGTCAGTTCGCGGGGATGTACAAAATGCGTCATCACGTACAGCCTTTTTTGTGCGGTGCTGTGATTCTCTATCAACTTCAGGAGGTCGGGGTCGTCTATTATGCGATAGGGGTTGTAGGACGGTATGCGCGTGCCCAGCCGTATGATTCCGACGTGGTTGATCTGTCGCAGCCTGGCCAGCACCTCCGAGAGCTTTTCGGTCGAGAGCATAAGCGCGTCGCCGCCGGTCAACAACACGTTTGTTATTTCCGGGTGCTGTTCGACGTAACGGTAGGCGGCATCCCAATCTTCCAGAGCCTGTTTTTGTGGTTGTATGAAGAGCCGTTTGCGGAAGCAGTACCGGCACAGGCCGTCGCACCGGTCGGTGACGAGAAACACGGCGACCGAATGGTACTTGTGTTCCAGGCCCTGCAGGACCGTGTAGTGCTTTTCATTGGATGGGTCCATTGCGCCCCCCCGGTCGAGCTCCCGCGGGTGCGGAATCACGATGCGACGGATTGGGTCGTCGGGGTCATCCCAGTTTATCAACGAGAGATAGTAGTCATTGACGCGGAAGCCGAAAGTCTTGGTTACCCGTTCAATCTCGGAACGTTCAGACTCCGAAATGCGTGGTAACTGCTCAGCCTTCGTGTAGTATTTGAGTTTTCTCGAAGTATTACTCGTCATTTGCCTGGCTCCTTTGTCGTGTTCACGGTCCTTCCAGCCCGGTTCCTGTCTCCTCTGGTAAACTCGGTCCGGGAGTACCTTTTCTCATATATACCGCTTCGGCGGACTATCAGTGCGGCTGTCCGCAATAATATCTTCAGGTCCAGCAGAAAGCCGGCCGACTCAACGTACCTGACATCGAGCTCCAGCTTTTCCTCAACCGTAAGTCCCCCTCTGCCGCAAATTTGGGCCAGGCCCGTCAGGCCCGGCTTCACAAGGAGGCGTTTTTTTTGTCTTTCGTTCCACTCGGCGATTTGCGCGACATATAACGGTCTCGGTCCGACGATGCTCATATCACCCTTCAATACATTAAACAATTGCGGCAGTTCGTCAAGCGAGTATTCGCGAAGGAACCTTCCGATACGGGTCAACCGCGGGTCGTCGGGTGATTTCGGGCTTGGACCGAAAGGATCTATATCTACTTTCATAGTCCTGAATTTGTAGAAAGTAAAAGGCTTCCCGTCCTTGCC